>NZ_LIAC01000005.1:0-368045 GCF_002210235.1 Flavobacterium sp. NLM | reverse complement strand
TTGTCATTTCGAGGAACGAGAAATCGCACTCGTGAATCTACAAAGAGAATCGCCAATCTTTGCGGAGTTTCTAGTGCGATTTCTCGTTCCTCGAAATGACAAACTAGACGAATAAAAGAAACATTCAATACTTCTCCTCCAAAAAAGCAATCCAGCCTTTTTCAAATTCCTTAGTTGATATATTTAATGTTTTCTCAATATTACCAAAAGAAGCAATCAGTTTTGGCAGTATATCATTTCCCCATTTTTGGGTAAGATATTCGATTATCGTGTATCCAATATTGTAAATCTGATTACTGTGATTAAGTTCTGCTAAAGTTAGATTTTTGCTTTTGGCATATTTTACGCTTAAGGAATTTACTTCTCCAGCTTCAAAAATACTGATCGATTCCCAAAGCCAGCGCGGATATTCGGTTGCAAACTTTTTATCAAATTGCTTATCAAACTCGGTGCGGTTTTGTATTGTAATCGTTTCTTTTGCTTTGTTGATTAATATATTTAACTGAACGCAATGCGTAAATTCATGCAGAGCCGTTTTTAGCGGATCGTCTGGAAAAATCGAATTGAACCAGTTTGTCCAGACAAAATGAAATTCATTTGGACCGCGACTTGTGCCGTTTGCATTTTCTAAACCAGTAGCGACATTAAACTTGTATTGTGAGCCGTAAACAAAAACCTTTATCACGCCGTGTTTTACATCTTTTAAATTCGTTCTTATTTCAGCATAATTGCTTTCAAGATGTTCGCTTAGTTTTTCAGCCTCGCTTTTATAAATTCCATCGTAGGAAATAATAAAATGTTCCGATTCCAGAGTTTGGGCCTTGTGTTTAACGGTAAAGGTTCGAATTGTTCTTGTAACGTAAAAAACGCCAATAATAATCCCTAAAAGAATAATTAATAATTTGTATTTCCTCATGTGTTCTAAATGTTTTTTGAAATTTAAAAACAAGCAAAATATTGAGAATTAGGTTTTTGGTGTTTTAAAAATAAGAATATTTAAAGACTAAATACAAAAAGATTTAAAGAAATTTCTGAATTGTTAAGCTTTGGCAGTTTTAATCTTGCAATCCCAATAACTATCTGGAGCGAAGTTGTAAAGTTTTTTTTTAGCCACAGATTATTATGATTAAAAGGATTTTTTCTGTGTTTTGACACAAGGTATTGTCATTTCGAAGAGAATAACAAACGAATCGTATTTACTTTACTGAATAAGAAAGTTAAATAAATTGCCTCCAGTTTAAACTGGAGGTTTTTATGTTGGAAAAAAGAAAGGCTTTAGCCGAAAATTATGGAATGTCTAAGGCAATTCAATTATTAATCCTGTAATTAAAAGAAAAACAGATGCGCTTAATAAAAGCCATAGAATTTTTGGCAGGAGTTTAATTCTTTAATGATTAAAATAGAATTGACTAAAGAAAAAACGACAAGCAAACAGCATAGAAATAAACAACCAGTACTTCCGTACGCATATATCAAAGTACCTCTAAAATTTTCAAGATAATGTTTTGTCAAACAGCTTAAAAAGAATAAAGCAGGAATTGCAATAGCAAATTTTTGTGTTTCGTCAAGATTCCTAAATTTTTTCAATGTAGTTTTTGGTTGAGTTTTTGTTTTGAAAAGGAAAGTCTTCCGAAATTTACCTGTTTTTAATCTTCAAAAACACTTCATTTCTAAACCAATTTTCATCTTCTGAAGTTTCAAAAATTCGTTTTGGGAAAAATACACTTTGTCCTTTTGAGAGATATAAAATATAAAGATCATTTAGTTCTAAAACTTTTATGAAATTCGTTACTGCAATTGTACTTTCAGTTGTTTCATCAAAGCGAGAAATAATTTTGTCGTTGAAAATTTCATGCTCTCTTTCTGAAAGAATAATCTTGTTTTCTTTTGAGTTTGCAAATCTCCAATATTGAAAAAATGTAATTAGCGGAAATAGAAAGCCAAATACAATTATAAAAATATCAGAAGAATCTTTATTATCCTTAAATAGAATTGCAATAGCTAATAACAACATAATACCATATAGCCACCATCGTTTTTTTAATAGAATTCTAATAATAAATGAGAGGTATTCTTTTTTAGTAAAGTGAAATTTTTTGGTTTTGATCATTGGTAGCTTTTTGGATTTGCTGTAAAAGTAAAAATAGATTTTCTATATGAAAAAAATAATTAGAGTTGAAGGCATATTTGCTCATGTATGATAAATGTTCTTGATGATTTTTGCAATATTTTAAATTATAAAATTATGAGTACAAATCATTTTTCAGAAGAAGTTGAAACAAGAATAAAAGATTTTTTAATTAATTCCATCGGGCGAAAAGATTTAGCAAAAACAATACGGCAAGTAAATTACGCACTTTCGTTATGCTCAATGCGAGGCTGCGAAACTCTTGAATCTGAATTAAACAACATCGATGATAATTTTTATTGGCTGAATAAATTGGCAGAAGTTCTTGATCCTTACTTGGATATTGATTAAGCTATTTTTATAAGAAAAATAAGCTTTATTTTTTTGATTTGAAAAAGACTTTACTTTATGTTAGAATGTTAAGTGTTTGTATTATAAATGTTTAGAGCCTTGACAGGTTTTTTATAAAGTTAACTTTATTTTGTATCTTTGTCGCATGGGAATGTATAGAAGCATAAATAACGAAAAAATTGGTAATATTTTAAATTATTTGTCAGCCAATATTGAATATTTATCGATGACAAAGGCTTTAAAATTGCTCTATATTATAGACGAAACTTCTATCAGGGAAACCGGTTCGCCTATTACCTGGCTTGATTATAAGGTTTGGGAAATGGGGCCTGTAGCAGTTGATATTTACAATGAAATTAAGCGAAACGAGATTATTTGCTATCAAGGTAAAGATTTAACTGTTGGTAAATATATTGACTTGAATATCGTTGATAAAGAAGATAGGCGAGAAATATATTTAAAGCCTAAGACTAATTTTAATGAGACAATATTTAATCGATATGAATTAAACCTACTAGGTTTTACAGTTTCTACATTTGGAAAAAAAACGGCTCAGGATTTAATCAACTATTTACATGAAGAAAATTCTTTGTGGCATAAAACAGTAAAACTGCATAATTTAGAAGAGTTTTTTGCTACAGGACAAAGAAAAACAAACTACTCAATAGAATTTACTGAATTAATTCAGGATGATCCTATCTTATCTCTGGCAAATAAAGCGGCACAAGAAGCTTTAGAATTTCAACAACGTTTAGCAGATTATGGCGAAAAATGATAGTTTTCAGGAACGCCATTTATTACGCATAGAAGATTATGAATTTCAAGACGGAAATGGTATAAGAGATAAATACATGATTGTATTAAATAGAAGTGAAGACTCTGCTTTTATAATTCATACTTTAACAACAAAACAAGCTCAGGGATTTAATCCGTCAAATTCAGGATGTTTCGCAAAAAGTAATATCTCATTCTTTTATATTTCAAAAGATGAAGTTATTGGTGAAAGTGGCTTTTCTTTTGAATTGGACACTTTTATATTTTTTTCTAATAATATCAGAAAACAGTCTTTACAATCATTGCAAAAATATCCTGAAAAGAATGTGATTCTGCAAGATATCGTCAATAAGAACTTTTTAAAGCAGTTGATTGATTGTATGCTCAACTCAATTTTTATAACCTCTGAGCAAGCGGATAGTTTACGAAAAACCCGAATAAAATTATAGATCAACTCCAGTTTTTAACTGGAGTTTTTTATTTTAGTTTGTCATTGTCAAGAAGAAGGAATCGCAATCTTTGTGGTTACTTTGTCTTCAACGGATTAAAATCCGTTGCTGCAAAATGAATTATTCCTTCGGAATTTTATATAGCGTTCCGAAGAAACAAATTATATTTTAGGGATGGATTTTAATCCATCTTCGCAAGCATAATCGTCATTTTTGTCATTCCGAGGAACGAGGAATCTCCACTAGGAACTCGACAATCTAAATCGACAATCTTTGTAGAGCTACTCGTGGAGATTCCTCGTTCCTCGGAATGACAAAACTGCATGGATTTTCGGTTTAAAACATAGCGAATGGTTTTAACTATTTGGGTGCATTCATTATCGATAATCTAACTCCCGAGGCTATGTTTGAAATAGAATGCTTTTAAAAATAAAAATATGAAAGAAAGATTTATTTTGTTGTCACGTACTTTCCTTTAATAACCGATTCAACAAATAATTCTAAGTTACTTTGCATCATTGAATTTGTTAAGATCATTGTTAATTTATTTTTTGGATTTTCGTTTAATATAACAATGGCATCAAGTATTTTTTTTAATTGGTCACTAGAATAGAATGCATAAGAATTATAAATTGTGTAATTGTAGTATTTAAAATTTATGCTTTCTAAAATTTGTTCTTTCTTTTCAGATGTCCAATTATTTTCTGTTGCATAGTTCTTTACTTTTTTTGTGCAGTAATCGATGAAATATTTTTCATGTTCTGTCGCTAAAACTATTTTATCAATTAACATTTTATTGTTTTCCTTCGGCATTCCCATTGGGGGAGGATTTGTATGCCCAATTGCTGTTAAACAAGAGAACAAAACACTAAATAATAGAATTATGTTGATTTTTGCTTTCATGATTTGAAAATTTGAATAGTTGATATGAGTGTTTTTAATTTAGTCATAAAATAAAATATCTCCAAAACAAAAAAGCTTCTGATTTCTCAGAAGCTTTTTTAGTGCGGATAATAGGACTCGAACCTACACGCCTTGCGGCACCAGATCCTAAGTCTGGCATGTCTACCAATTTCACCATATCCGCGTAATTGTGGGTGCAAAGATAAGCATACTTTCGAATATTCAAAGAAAAATTTCAAAAAAAATATTAATTCTCTTTTTTGTACTTTTGGTTTTCTATAAAAATTATTTAAATGGAAAATATTAAGTCCTACGTTCAACAACATAAAGATCGGTTTATCAATGAATTGATCGAATTATTAAAGATTCCGTCGGTAAGTGCCGACACTGCATATTCACAAGATGTTATTGATACAGCAGAGGCTGTAAAAGAAAGTTTATCAAAAGCAGGCTGCGATTTAGTTGAAGTTTGCGATACTCCGGGTTATCCAATTATTTATGGAGAAAAAATAATCGACCCAAATCTTCCAACAGTTTTAGTTTACGGACACTACGATGTTCAACCGCCAGATCCATTAGAATTATGGACTTCACCACCTTTTGAACCGGTTATAAAAACTACAGATATTCACCCAGAAGGAGCAATTTTCGCGCGTGGAGCATGTGACGATAAAGGTCAGATGTACATGCACGTAAAAGCGCTTGAATATATGGTTCAAACTAATAATTTGCCTTGTAACGTAAAATTCATGATCGAAGGTGAAGAAGAAGTTGGTTCGGCAAGTTTGGCCTGGTTCGTAGAACGCAATCAGGAAAAACTGAAAAACGATGTTATTTTGATTTCAGATACTGGAATGATCTCTAACCAACAGCCATCGATCACGACAGGTTTAAGGGGTTTGAGTTATGTTGAGGTTGAAGTTACAGGTCCAAACCGCGATTTGCATTCTGGTTTATACGGTGGAGCAGTGGCGAACCCAATTAATATTTTGGCAAAAATGATCGCTTCTCTTCACGATGAAGACAATCATATTACGATTCCGGGATTCTATGATAAAGTTCAGGAATTATCTGCAGAAGAAAGAGCTGAAATGGCAAAAGCGCCTTTTAGTTTAGAAAAATATAAAAATGCTTTAAACTTAAATGATGTTTACGGCGAGAAAGGTTATGTAACTAACGAACGCAACTCAATCCGTCCGACTTTAGACGTAAACGGAATTTGGGGAGGTTACACTGGCGAAGGTGCGAAAACGGTTATTGCGAGTAAAGCTTTTGCTAAAATCTCGATGCGTTTGGTTCCAAATCAGGATTGGGTTGAGATTACAGAACTTTTCACAAAACATTTCACAAGTATTGCTCCGGCTGGAGTTACGGTAAAAGTTACGCCTCACCACGGCGGACAAGGTTACGTTACGCCAATTGACAGCATTGGATATCAGGCGGCAAATAAAGCGTATACAGAAACGTTTGGAGTTCCTGCAATTCCGGTTCGTTCTGGCGGAAGTATTCCAATTGTGGCTTTGTTTGAAAAAGAATTAAAAAGCAAAACGATTTTAATGGGATTTGGTTTGGACAGCGATGCAATTCATTCACCAAATGAGCATTTTGGAATTTTTAATTACTTGAAGGGAATTGAGACTATTCCGTTGTTTTACAAATATTTTGTGGAATTGAGTAAATAAGCTGATTTGCCGCGAAGGCGCTAAGACACTAAGTTTTTTAAGATATAGAATCCGTTCAGAAATGAGCGGATTTTTTTTGGAAAGAAATAAAGATTTTTTCAATTGTCTCCAGCTTTAGCTGGAGGTTTTTAAAAGAGATTAACATTGGCTTTAGCCGAATTATTAGGGATTTTGTTTTAATTAAATACAATACAAATTTGGCTAAAGCCTTTTCTTTTGTATTCCTTCTACACCTCCAGTTAAACCTGGAGGCAATAAAAAAAATATTCTTAAAGATTTGTTTTTGTGTGAATTAAAATAAATTTTTCCTAAATAAATTTGCATATTAAAATTTTAGCTCTACATTTGTAGAGTAAAATCTATAAATGTAGAACTATAAAGGATTGTTTAAACCCGAAGAGAAAAAACTTAGAAACTTAGCAACTCAGAATCTTAGACCTTAAAAATATGCAGCTATCAAACTCAGAAGAACAATTAATGGAACATCTTTGGAAGCTTGAAAAGGCTTTTATGAAAGATTTACTGGAAGCTTATCCAAAACCAAAACCGGCAACAACAACTGTTGCAACGCTTTTAAAACGAATGATTGATAAAAAATTTGTTGCTTACAATGAATTTGGAAATTCGAGAGAATATTATCCGCTCGTAAAGAAAACCGATTATTTCTCAAAACACGTAAACGGCTTAATAAGCAATTTTTTTAATAATTCGGCTTCACAATTTGCTTCTTTTTTTACGACTGAAACCAATTTATCTGCTTCGGAATTAGAAGATCTTAGGAAAATAATAGATTCAGAAATTCAAAAAAAGAAAAAATGACAGACTTTCTAATAAAATCGACAGTTAGCTTAAGCGTTCTTTTGGCTGTATACCATTTGCTTTTGCAAAAAGAAAAAATGTTTCGCTTCAACAGGTATTTTTTATTAGTCAGTTTATTGTTTTCAATAGTGGTTCCTTTAATGTCTTTTGAAATTCAACAAGATATTCCTATTGTGTACAATAATGCAATTCCGTTTTCGACTAATACAGGCCATCTTCCAATTCAAACAGAATTGATAGATATAAACAAAGATGAACAAACCAATTACTGGCTTTCTCTATTATGGATAATTTATGGCTTAATTACTTTAATACTAAGTTATCGGTTTGTTCAAAATATTTATAAAATCACATCTAAGGCTAAAGTATCTAAAATCATTGTGTATCAAAACATAAGAATGGTTTTACTCTCAGAGAAAACATTGCCTTATTCGTTTTGGAATTCCATTTACATGAATCAAGATGATTTTGAAAATGGACTAATAGAACAAGAATTGTTTACGCATGAAATTGCCCATGTAAAGCAAAAACATACCCTTGATGTGATTTTTATAGAAGTTTTGAAAACGTTATTTTGGTTCAATCCTATCTTTATTTTTTACAAAAAAGCCATTCAGCTTAATCATGAGTTTTTGGCAGATGAAAATGTAATAGCAGCACATCATGATGTTTATTTATATCAGAACCTTTTGCTCAACAAATTCAACATTGCCCAACCCATTTATTTGACTAGTAATTTAAATTTTTTATCAACAAAAAAACGACTTATTAGGATGACAAAAATCACTTCAAAAACAAGATCCCTTATGATGCAGTCCTTAGCTGTTTTAGGCCTTTTGACAATCTTTTTGATATTAGCTTTCAAACCATTGCCATTAAGTGGCAAAAAAACTATAGTAATTGATGCCGGACATGGAGGAGAAGATATTGGAGCGCAGATTGGTGCCGGGCAAGAAAAGAAAATTGTAGAAAATATTGCAAATAAAATAAAGCTATTAAATGGTAAAGATGAAATTGAAATTATTTTGCTTAGAAAAGATGACAGCTTTATTGAATTAAGCGAAAGAGTATCGGAAATAAACAAAATAAAGCCAAGTTTGGTCATTTCTTTACATGTAAATAGCTCAGAAAATTTGAATGAAAACGGGGTAAATGCGTATGTTTCAAAACAAAATGGTTTTTATGAAGAATCAAAGGAGAAGGCTGAAAATTTAGTTGATAAAATCTCAAGTGGAAAACTTGCCAAAGGTGAGGTTAAAGATGCAAACTACTTTGTGCTTAAAAACTCAAAATGTCCTGCATTATTAGTAGAAATTGGCTATTTGACAAATGAAAATGATAGAAATTATCTGATTAGCGAAAATGGACAAAATGAAATTGCAAATAAAATCATAGAATTCATAAAAATATAAACGTTTGTCAAGAAGCCTATAGCGCTGTCCCTTTAAGACTAAAAATAAAAAAATCCGCTTTCAGAAAAATCTGAAAGCGGAAAAATAAACTAAAAAAAATTCTAAAAATAAAAAATGAGATCAGGATTAAAATAAATCCGGATTGTATCCAAAATAGGGTACTCCTTGTTCGTTAAAAATAACGCCGTACTCTTCTAATTCCTTTAATATTGGTTCATAAACTTCTTTTTTTATTGGAAGCTGAACGCCCGGAGTTGTAATTTTTCCGTTTAAAATCAGCAAAGTTGCCATTGCAACCGGAAGTCCGACTGTTTTTGCCATTGCCGTATAAGTCTGATCGTCGCCAATACAAACCATTTTTGAATCGATTTGTTTTTTATCGCCGTTTAATTCATAACCAAATTTATGATACATCACGATCATATCTTTGTCATCTGGTTCAAGCGCCCAGCTGTCGGTTAAGATTTTTTCTAAAATTTGAGCCGGAGTCGCATTTGGCAGATTTACTTTTTTGTTTGGGTTGAATAAATCCAATTCTAAAAGCTTATCCCACATAATGTCGTCCTGATCGATTTTAAGAATAAAACGAGTTTTGATTTCAACAGAATCTGTTGGGTGATAAGGAAGAAATGAGTTCATAAATTGACGATAGCTCATGTTTTCAGAATCTTCGATAACATAACTGTCATCCGTCATTCCGAGCTGCACGAACATATTCCACGCTTTCGAAAAACCAACTCTTCTAATTGTTCCTCTATATAAGGTCAGGACATCATCAAGTCCGTAAATTGATCTGTATTTAAGCGAATCACGGTTGGAGTAGGCTTCAAATTTTCCGTAACCTTCGACTTCAAGAAATTCTGTCCGGCGAAATAATGCGCTGTACGGAATATATTTATAAGTGCCTTCCTGAATAAATTTTGCTGCTCCGCCTTGTCCGGCCAAAACCACATTTCGAGGCGCCCAGGTAAATTTATAATTCCATAAATTATTATCAGATTCCGGAGCGACTAAACCGCCGCAAAACGATTCAAACAAAAGCATTTTACCGCCTTTTGATGTGATTTCGTCAATAACTTTCATGGCGCTCATGTGGTCGATTCCCGGATCAAGACCAATTTCGTTCATGAAAATCAGGTTGTTCTTTTTCGCTTCTTCATCAAGAGCCTGCATCGCATCACTTATATAAGATGCGGTTGCAAGATGTTTTTTAAACTGCAGACAATCTTTTGCGATTTCGATATGTAAATGTGCCGGAAGCATCGAAATTACAATCGAAGCTTTTTCTATAGCGGCACGTCTTTCTTCTGTATTAAAAATATCTAAAGCAATTGGAGTTGCGTTTGGATGTTTTTGAGTTTTTTTCTCGGCTAAAGCCAAAGACAAATCGGCAACAACCAGATGCAGGTTTTCAGTTTCTGATTTTGCAAGTAAGTAACGAATCAGCGAAGATGCTGATCTGCCGGCTCCAATTATTAAAACGCTTCTCATAACTCTAATATTTAACACAAACATATTAAAATGTTATAAATATAACAAATATAATTTCAAAAATGATAATTATTTAATTCGTAAATCGAACAAAAAAGTCATTTTAAGAGCTGAAATATTTTAAAAACTAAAATGAATATTGAATAGGATGAAGTATTTTTGTTTGAAATTAAAAATCTGGAAAATATGAAAAGAAGAATAGTTTTAACTGGAGCCTTTATAGGAATGTTAGCCATTATTTTTGGTGCTTTTGGAGCCCATTTACTAAAGAAATATCTCGCTGTCGAAGAGTTAAACACTTTTGAAGTTGGTGTTCGTTACCAAATGTACCACGCTCTTTTTTTACTTTTTCTTTCAACCAGAAAAGACATCGCCGAAAAAACCTTAAAAACAATCTATAATTTAGTTGTTGCCGGTGTTGTTCTCTTTAGCGGATCTATTTATTTATTAGCTACTAAAAGTCTTACAGTTTTTGATTCTAAAATTATCGTATTCGCAACACCTTTGGGCGGATTCTTATTAATTATTGGCTGGGCGGTATTATTTCTTACTATTTTGAGGAAAAAATCATAAAATCCAGAAAAAAAAATTCTGTGTAAAAATTAATCTTTAATTTTGTCTCATAATTAACATATAACGTTACTTATGTGAATTTTTATTGCTTTTTATCTCCTTTGATAAAAAATATAACAATTTGCAAACTTGGACTTTACGTTTAAGAATAAGTAAAATTATACTTTGTTGCACCAAAAAATAACATACAACACAACATTAAATTTATGGACAATAACACACTTTTCGCGCAATCGATTTCGTTAAAAGAATTAGGAATAGAAAATGCAACGGTTCGTTACCAGTTATCAGCAGATGAACTGCATGCAATAACTGTGCAGTCAGGACAAGGTGTTGAGGCCTCTACAGGTGCTTTGGCAATTAATACAGGTGAATTTACAGGACGTTCTCCACAAGATCGTTTTATTGTAAAAGACAGCATTACAGAAGATAAAGTATGGTGGGGGAATGTAAATATTCCGTTTTCACCAGAAGCTTTTGAGAAATTATATAATAAGGTAACTAAGTTTTTATCAGACAAAGAGGTTTTTGTTCGTGATGCATACGTGTGTTCAGATCCAAATTACAGACTAAACGTTCGAGTTGTTACCGAAACAGCCTGGTCAAATTTGTTCTGTTATAATATGTTTTTGCGTCCGGAAGAAGCTGAATTGGCAAACTTTACTCCAGAATGGACTGTAGTTTGTGCTCCAAGTTTTATGGCAGATCCTGCTGTAGATGGAACACGTCAGTCTAACTTCGCTATTTTAGATTTTACTAAAAAAGTAGCTTTAATTGGCGGAACTGGTTATACAGGAGAAATGAAAAAAGGAATTTTCTCTGCTTTAAACTTCATTTTACCGGTTTTTGAAAATACATTACCAATGCATTGCAGCGCCAATGTAGGTAAAAATGGAGATACAGCTATTTTCTTCGGATTATCCGGAACAGGAAAAACAACTTTATCTGCAGATCCGGAACGTAAATTAATCGGAGACGATGAACACGGATGGACTGGCGAAAATACTGTTTTCAATTTTGAAGGCGGATGTTACGCTAAAGTAATCAACTTAACAGAAGAAAACGAACCGGACATTTACAGAGCGATCAAAAAAGGTGCACTTTTAGAAAATGTAGTTTTCAAAGCGGGAACTAAAGAAGTGGATTATGATGATGTTTCGATCACTCAAAACACTCGTGTAAGTTACCCAATAACACATATTGACAATATTCAGCCGGGTTCTATTGGTCATAACCCAAAAAATATATTTTTCCTTACAGCAGATTCTTTCGGAATTCTGCCTCCAATTTCAAGATTAACTCCAGGGCAGGCTGCTTACCATTTTATTTCTGGATATACAGCAAAAGTTGCCGGAACTGAGGCTGGAGTTACAGAACCACAGCCTAATTTCTCTGCTTGTTTTGGAGCGCCTTTTATGCCTTTACATCCAACAAAATATGCTGAAATGTTAAGCAAAAAAATGAAAGATGCTGATGTAAAAGTTTGGTTAATCAACACAGGATGGACTGGCGGTGCATACGGAACAGGAAGCCGTATGAAACTAAAATATACTCGCGCCATGATTACTGCTGCATTAAACGGAGAACTGGATAATGTAGAATATAAAAATCACGCAGTATTTGGAATTGCAAAACCACAATCTTGCCCTAACGTTCCTGAGGAAATTTTAAATCCTAGAAATACTTGGGAAGACAAAGATTTATACGATAAAAAAGCGCTGGAATTAGCTCAGAAATTCAAAGCTAATTTTGCCAAGTTTGAAGAGTTTGCAAATGCTGAAATCTTAGCAGGAGCACCGATTACAGAATAAAAGGAATTATTTAATTCAAATTAAAAAAGCTGTTCAGTTATGAACAGCTTTTTTTTAGTTTACAGTTTTTAGTCTCGATCTCAGTTTACGGTGTCACCCTGAGCGAAGTCGAAGGGCTTTTGCGTTGCGAGGGACTTCGACTTCGCTCAGCCTGACATTTAGTTTTCAGTCGCAGTTTCCAGTCTCAGTAAAAACTGAAAACTGCGACTGTGACTGAAAACTTATTTTTTAGCTTCATCAATACGTTTCTGGATCAAATCCCACGCATAATAATGAAACGTCATTCCGTTGCTCATGGCTACGAAAAGTCCGTTTTTGTAGTTTGGACCTAAGTTTACGCTTGTAACATCGGCACCGTCGCATTCAATTGTTGACGTTGGAACTTCTGCCAATAAAGTATGTTTGTTTGGATTTCCTTTTGCACCTTCTCTCGGATAAACCATAAAAGAATTTGCCTGCTGGTTTGAAACTAAAATATATCCTGTAGAATCGGTTGCTTTGTAAATCGCAATTCCTTCGTGATCTGCTTTGAAGTCCTTTTGACCAAAGAAAGCCAATTCTTTATTATCATTTAAAGCCGGATCAGCTTTGTATTTTCTAATGCCAACTTGCTCGTCACAATAGTAAACAAAACCTAATTCGTTATCAACGGCAATCGCTTCAATTTCTTTTTTACCGCTGTAAGTTCCAAATTTACGAACCACTTTTGCAGCAGCAAATTTTCCGTTTCCAGAAAGTTCATACTGCCATAAATAACTTCCTGTTGGACCCGTTTTTCTTCCCACAATAGCAAAAATCTTTTGATCGCTTGGGCGTGTGTATAAAGAAACTCCCATTGGATCTCTTTCTGTTTCGCCTTCAAAAACCGGAATTCCGCCGTTATCAATCGGTTCTAAATCAGGTAAACTGAAAATTCTAATTTTGTTGGTTTCACGTTCTGTCGTAACCGCAATATCTACTTTTTTTCCGTCGATGATTAATCCGTAAGCGATATCAACATTATTTGGACGTTGTAAAACAATTGATTTTTTAAGGATTTTTCCATTCAAATCAAAAGCATACAAACCGCCGTCTGTATCTTTGTCCGTTCCCACAATAATACTTTTTGTTGCATCTGTTGGATTAATCCATATTGAAGGATCGTCTGTATCGTGAGGCAAAGCTTCTGTAACCATTGTTGGTTTTACCGCATTTGGCTGAATTGGCGCTAATTTATCATCTTTACAAGCTGTAAATGAAAGGCTTAAAAATAAAAAAGCAAGTATAGATTTTTTGTTTTTCATTAGGTATTTTATTTTAAATGAAATTAGACAGAACGGCAAAGTCCTGTCTAATTTAAGAAATTTATAAATGGATTATTACAAGTCTAATTTCAATCCGAAATTGTAACGGGCTTGGTAATATTCTACTTGTTTTGTATGCGTTTCAATTCCTTGGTAGTAACGCAATGGCTGATTTGTTAAGTTATTCGCTTCGGCAAAAAGACGAAGTTTTGGCGTAATCTTGAAAGCAGCATTGGCATCTAAGAAAAACTGTTTGTCGTAATAACTGTCTTTATACGATTCTGAACCTAATTCATCTAAATAATCAGAAGTAAAGTTGGTTGAAATTCTTGCAGAAAAACGTTTGTTTTCCCAAGATAAAGATCCGTTAAACATATGTGGAGTAGTTCCCGGAAGGCTGATATCTTTTCTTTCGTTTCCATCTTCATCGGCAATTCCTTTTGCTTTAGATTTTGTGTACGTATAGTTTAAATAAACTGCAAAACCTTTTAAGAATTGACCCGGAAGAAAATCTAACTGACGTTGAAATGCGACTTCAAATCCGTAAACATCAACTGTATCACCATTTCGAGATTGTAAAAATGACCAGTTTTCACCCACCGGAATTGGGTTTGTCTGATTAGGGAAATCATTTGCAAATTTCACACTGTCGTATTCATTATCACTGTAGTTGTAAATGAAATCATTTAATCTTTTGTAGAAAACACCTCCGGAAATTAAACCAACAGATTTGAAATAATTCTCAGCCATGAAATCATAATTGTATGAGTATGTTGCATCAAGATCTGGATTTCCGGCTGTAATTTCTTTATCTGAAGCGATATTGTTTACATAAGGTGCTAATGCATAATAGTTTGGTCTTGCTAAAGCCGTAGTTGCAGCAGCTCTTAAAACTAAATCCTTAGTAGCATTATATTGAAAAGAAATACTTGGCAGTAAATTTGTGTAAGAGTTTGTCGTGTTGATTTTGCTTTCTAATTCTTCTTCATCCAAAACACGGTTTCCAGTATAATCAATATGTGTATTTTCCATACGGAAACCTAAAACCATAGAAAGTTTGTCGTTAAAATCCTGATCCCATCTTACGTAAGCAGCATAAATACGCTCTTTTGCATTGTAATTTACCGCTAAATATTCTGAAGGATTTGCTTCTTTATCAAATAAAGCTGCATTGTTTAAATCTAAACTTCCTAAAAAAGCAGCCGAAGCAAATGCTCCTGGAACATATTTACTTCCCGGATTAAATCCTTGTCCATCATAATAACTGTTTGGAACTTCAGATAATAATTCCATTCCGTCATTAACAGGTTCGTAAGAATAGAACATATTATTTCTTTCTTTTTCCTTCAAACGAAGTCTTAAACCTGTTCTCAATCTTCCTTTTTCTCCGGCAATTACCGAAAATGGAAAACGGATATTTACTTTTGCACCGAATTCACTTTCGCTGGTTTCGTCTGTATTTTCAGTAACTGAATCAAACTTGAATTCATCAGTTGATTCTCCCACAGTTGTCATTAAAGGAAATCTTGGATTAGATAAATCTTCAAACATTTCTAAACCTTTCTGACGATATTCGATATATCGCTCTCCCGGACGATATTCTCTAGCTTTCGCATAATTTGCAGACCAGTCTAAATCTAAACTGGAATTGATTAAATGCTCTCCGCGAAGAGAATAATTCTGCACTCTTTGATCTTCTAATCTTCTGTTTTTGTTTCTGCTATTATCTAAACCACCTTTTGTCTGACGTTTTACACGACCTTCAAAACCTGTAATTTGTTCACCATTATAAATAGGTTCAATATCATCATAAGTCGTTCTAAAACGGTTTTCTCTATCGTCTCTCCAGTTGTAAATTGCATTGGCAAAAATGGTATTGTTTTCATTAAATTTATAATCTAAAGCAACAGATCCGCTGCGGCGAATACGCTGTACATCATATTTTCTAATTTCTGAAGCCTGTAAATATTCATTCCCAAAATCATCTTTTACCCATTCGTTTTCTATGTTATCAGATCCGTAATCAACATTGTTATAAGAACCGCTAAATACAGCCCCTAATTTATTGTCGAAAAAACGATTTCCGTATACAAAACCTGCTGTGTAACTTGCGTGTTCACGAATTGGTAAATAACCTCCCGCAAGAGTTGCAGAAATTCTTTCCCCATTTGGAGTTGCTCTTGTAATTAAGTTTACAGAACCTCCAATAGCATCAGCATCCATATCTGAAGTCAACGTTTTATTTACTTCAATAGTCGAAATCATATCAGATGGAATTAAATCCATTTGCACGTTTCTGTTATCTCCTTCTGCAGAAGGAATTCTATCACCATTTAAAGTCACAGAGTTTAAAGACGGAGCCAAACCTCTAATAATAATATTACGAGCTTCACCTTGGTCATTTTGCATTGTAATTCCCGGAACACGTTTTAAAGCATCTCCAACGTTAGCATCTGGAAAACGACCCATTTGATCTGACGAAATTACGTTTCCGATGTTTTTATTGTTTTTTTGCTGATTCAGCGCTTTTGCCTGACCTTTTAAGATATCTCCAACAACAACTTCGTTTAATTCCGTTCCAGAAGTTTTAAGAGCAAAATCTAAAACATTGTTTTTACCTTGTTCAACAGTAATTTCATGAGTTATAGAAGTATATCCAATATATTTTACTTCAACTTTATAAGTTCCAACATTAATATTTAATAATTCAAAACGGCCGTTGTAGTCAGAAATCGTGTATTTGTTTTCTCCAACAATCTGGACCATCGCTCCCGGTAATGGAAGTTTGTCGTCTGCATCCAGCACTTTTCCGGAAATTATCGCTTTTTGCGCATAGCCCGAAACGGCTAAAAATAAGAACATTAATAATAAATTGATTTTTTTCATTGTGTGTTTAGTTTGATTCCTTGCGAAACTAGACTCTTAGTATTACTAAAACCCTTTAAAAAAATTAACATAGTGTTATGATTAGTCAGTTATTCCTTATTCTTATTAATGTTTAACTAACATTTAAGTCTCAAATAATTGATTTGCAGCTAAAAACAAATCGATATTTTGAACGTAATTGAAAATTTGGCGTTAAATTTGCCCTATCAATCACAATCAAAAATCATC
Organism: Flavobacterium sp. NLM; assembly: GCF_002210235.1. Taxonomy (NCBI): domain Bacteria; kingdom Pseudomonadati; phylum Bacteroidota; class Flavobacteriia; order Flavobacteriales; family Flavobacteriaceae; genus Flavobacterium; species Flavobacterium sp. NLM. The sequence continues at coordinate 351,255 of NZ_LIAC01000005.1, read as the reverse complement.
AATCATGTTAAAACAATTTTTTATCCTTTGTTCCGGTGCCGACCGAGATTTATTAGAAGGATGTTCAGAAGGCGAACAAACCAAATATGTTGGTATTGGTGCCACCGTATTCTTTACTGCTGTAATGGCATTTTTAGCCAGTGCCTATGCGCTTTTCACCGTTTTTGACTCTATTTATCCTGCTTTAATTTTTGGATTTGTATGGAGTTTATTGATTTTTAATTTAGATCGTTTTATCGTTTCTACAATTAAAAAGAGAGACCGCTTTATGGATGAATTTCTGCAGGCGACTCCGCGTATTATGCTGGCGATTATTATTGCTATTGTAATTTCGAAACCTTTGGAAATTAAAATTTTCGAAAAAGAAATCAATACCGTTTTATTGAAAGAGAAAAACGAAATGGAATTAGCCAATAAAAAACAAATTGGAACGTATTTCAAAACAGATTTAGATAAAAATAAAGCTGAGATTGCAGCTTTAAAAGAGGATATTGTAAAGAAAGAAAAAGAAGTAAACGCTCTTTATTCTACTTATATTACAGAGGCTGAAGGAACTGCCGGAACTAAAAAATTAGGGAAAGGCCCGGTTTATAAAGAAAAACGCGAAAAACACGATGCATCTTTAAAAGAATTTGAAACGCTGAAAAAGACAAACGAAGCTAAAATTGCCGAAAAAGAAAAAGCAGGCAAACAACTTCAAGCGGATTTAGATAAAAAAGTTTCGCAGACACAGCCAATTATCGAAGGTTTCGACGGATTAATGGCGCGTATAAATGCGTTAAATAAATTACCATGGCTTCCGTCATTTTTTATAATGTTGTTGTTTTTAGCGATTGAGACATCTCCAATTATTGCCAAATTATTAGCACCAAAAGGAGAATTCGATTTCAAACAAGAAGAAGCCGAAACAGCAATGAAAGCTACTTTGGAACAAAACAAATACCAGCGTGAATTATTAATGAAAACAAGTGCAGAAATGCATGACAGAGTATACGCTGATATTGCCGAAGATAAAGGCTTGTATGATTTACAGCGAAAAAATGCAAAGGAGTTATTAGAACTGCAATCGCATAACTTTTTAGACAAACAAAAGGCTACGCTTTAGTCTAAAGTTGGAAAGTCAAAAGTCTTAAAGTCAAAGTACAGACTTAAAAAGATAAAGCCAGAAATAGAATTTTTCTATTTCTGGCTTTTTTATTTTAGACAAAGTCAAAAGACTTTATGACTTTCGACTTTCCAACTTTAAGACTTATTACATATAACTTAAAATCTCTTTTTTATAAGCATCATATTCTCCCTGCATAATTAAACCATTGTCAAGAAGTTTTTTGTAATTCTGTAATTTATCAAAAAGTTCTTCTTTAGATAATTCGCTTAATTTGCGATCTCCGGTTGAAGGCTGTGCTGGCTGAATTGGTTCAAAAGTTTCAGTATATACTGGAGCTGCTGGTAAAATTTCAGCAAAGTTGGTTACTTCTTCTGTTTCAACTTCTTCAACCTCTTCTGTTTCCTCTTCAAAAACAGGTTCAACAACTTCCTGAACTGGCGCTCCTGCAGAAACTGGATTTTTCAATAAATCCAATTGTTCTTTAGCGTAAGTATAAATTTTTCTAGCCTGGATTTTCGGAATATAATCAATAGAAACAGCTAAATCTGTTTTTGTACCAAATGAAAATTCAGAACCTAAGATATTTTCTTTTACAAAAGTACTTGCAATATCATCCCAAGTATAATCTGTAAAATCCATAGAAAGACCTAAATTTTTAGGTTTACAGATAATGATACGTTTGTTTGTTAATACAATACTATCAGGAAAAACAGTAATTGCAGGTTTTTTTTGCACTGCGATGTATCCAACTTCTTCGCCTTTCATCAATAAATCGTTGAGTTTTGAAGTGATTTTTTCAATCGCTTTTGGATCTTGTTCTTCGTTTAGAAATTTTTTAAATTGTTCTTTCATGGTTGTATAAGTTGCTAAGTTATATAGTAACTAAGTTGCTAAGTTTTTTTTCTTACCGTGCAAATGTAATGCCTAATTTTCTAATTCGATAATTTCATTCTGAATTTTCTTTGTCAAACTTTTGAAAACCAATTCATACGAATGATCTATCAATTCTTTGACAAATTTATCTGGAAGATTTCCGTTTAATGCAACCGTATTCCAATGTACTTTACTCATATGAAATCCCGGTTTTATCTCATCATATTCAGCTCTGAGTTCCTGTGCGCGGTCTGGATCACATTTTAAATTCACCGAAGCTTCATTTTTTTCCCATTGAGATAAAGAAGATAAAGCAAACATTTTACCGCCTACTTTAAAAACCAAAGTATCTTCATCAAAAGGAAAATGTTCGCTTGCGCATTTTTTTGAAAGACAATATTCGTAAAACGTTTCTAAATTCATATTATTTATTATTTACCAATTTCACCTAAATGTGTGTATTTAAAACCCTTTTCATATTTTAAACCGTAACCAAAAACACGATCCATTGCCGAATGTGAAAATAAAATAATTCCGGCTAATTGTAAACTTTCAATACTTAAATAATATCCTAAAGCATAAATTAAAAGCGCAATTCCTTTATGATGAAAGAGGTTATAGAAAAATGCGCCCGTTTTATTGCCAAAAACATATCCAATCATAGATAAATCCGGAGCCAATATTAAAACTAAAAACCACCACCAATCGTAATTTAAACGGTTAAAAAGAAATATTCCCAGAATAAATAAAGCAGTTTCTTCGAGTTTAATAATTGTGTTCATCATACTATTTTTTCCATCATTTTTTCTGGATGATTCAGTTTTGTAAATCCAAATTTCTCGTATAAAAAGTGAGCGTCACTTGTCGCCAATCTCCAAATTTTGACATCTTTAAGTTGCGGTTCATTCATCATCGTTTCAATTAAAATCGACGAATATCCTTTTCCGCGATGTTCTTCGGTTATAAAAACATCCATTAAATATGCAAAAACAACATAATCGGTAATCACACGTGCAAAGCCAATTTGCTTGTCGTTTAAATAAATTCCAAAACAAATTGAAGCATCAATTGTTGTCTGCACTTCTTCAATAGTTCGTCCCGCTGCCCAATAAATATCTTTTAAAAAGTTTTGTATAAACGGAACGTCGAGTTTGGTTTTATCTGTTGAAACAGTTATCATTTTAATTTTAGATTTTAGAGTTCAGATTTTAGATTTTTTTTGCCACGACCCGAGCGATAGCGAACAGGCGAAGCAATTTCACGAATTTTCACTAATTTCTTTTTTTTTATTTTGCCACAGATTAAAAAAATTTACACAGATTTAATCATTTTTAATCCTTTAATCCGTGGCAAAAAAGCAGGATTAATTCGTGAAAATTCGTGAAATTCGTGGCAACCTTTAAATTTTATATAGTATTGGTTTGCTCGGGCTTGCATCATTTTCAAACGAAGTGATTTGAAGATTTAGTATATAATTTCCATCTTCAATTTTGTCAGGAACATAAATCATTTCGGTTATTGTTGCATTCAATCGCGCATCAGTATTTAGATTAATGGTGTCTTTTACATTCCAAAACGCTTTATGCGCTAATAATTTTCCCTCATCGTGTTCTTTATCAACACTTGGTAAATCGATCAATAAATGCTGAATTTCGCTTTCGCGGATGAAAATCGCAGCTTCCTCAGACAAATATGGCGGATTTGTATTCGAATATTTTCTTGATTTTTTATCTTTTTGATTTGGTATTGTCCTAATAATTAAAGCCTCGTTTGTCACGCTGAGCGAAGTCGAAGCGCTCAACGCTTTTTGAACTTGCTCTTTTGAAATAACGAAATCCTCATCGATTTCCTCAGGCTCAACCGTAATCAACTTAGCAAAAAAGAAAAACTTTTTAAGCGATTGATTAATGCTGAAAAAATCATTCGTAATATGTCCCAAACATTCCGTGTGCGTTCCATGCCCATGCGGATTAAAGAATATATTATTAAAATTTGTAGATGATTTTCCTTCTGAAACTTTCCCAATCCAGTCGCCAAAAACTACGGGTTCAATAACTGGTTTTTCGATATACCAGGCAATTGGGTTTTCGTCTGTATTTGTTAAAGGGATAGAGATATCAATAGGTTTTGATAAGTCAATTTCGAAGTTGTTAATTTTGGCTAACACAAGTTTAGGTTTTATGCCGCAAAGACGCTAAGTCACAAAGTTTAATTGATTTGCGCCTTTGTGCCTTCGTGGCTAATTTTAGTCTTCCAAATTTAAATAAAACAGATCACTTGCAATTCCATCCGTTAAAAATTTTCCTTTTGGAGTTGGTTTTAAGATGTTATTTTCAATAGAAAGCAAATCGTCGTTTAAAAATTTCTGAGATTGTTTTTCTAGATAATTCAAATATTCCAAACCAAATTCGTTTTCAATTCTTTCTAAAGAAACGCCCCAAATTGTTCGTAATCCCGTCATAATATATTCGTTATAACGATCTGAAACGGTTAAAACTTCAGTTTCTATTGGAAGTTCATCGTTTTGAATTGCTTTTAAATACAATGAATTATTAGCAATATTCCAGCCTCTTTTTATTCCATCATAACTATGTGCAGAAGGCCCAATTCCGATATATTTTTTCCCCAGCCAATAAGCCGAATTGTTTTTAGAGAAATAATTCTCTTTTCCAAAATTGGATAACTCATAATGAATAAAGCCATTTTTTTGAAGTGTTTCGACCAAAATCATAAAATGATTCAAAGCCGCTTCGTCTTGAGGTTCAGCAATTTTTCCGGTTTGAATTAATTTGCTCAAAGCTGTTTTTGGTTCAACCGTCAAAGCATAACTCGAAATATGCGGAATACCAAAACTCAAAGCTGTCTCGATATTTTGTTTCCACATTTCGTCGCTCATTCCCGGAATTCCGTAAATCAAATCAAGTGAAATATTATCAAAATACTTTGTCGCTTCTTCCAAGCATTTTTTGGCTTCCGCCGAATTATGAGCGCGATTCATCATCTTCAAATCTTCTTCATAAAAAGACTGAATCCCAATACTTAATCTATTTATCGGACTTTTAGATAATTCCAAAATTCGCTCAGTAGATAAATCATCCGGATTTGCTTCAAGAGTAATTTCTGGATTTTCTGAAACTTTATAGTTTTTATAAACTTCTGAAATTAAAAAGTTGATTTCGTCATTTGATAATACAGAAGGCGTTCCGCCTCCAAAATAAATGGTTTCAATTTCGTTGTCACTTCGAGCGGAGTCGAGAAGCTCGAATTCGTTTTTGCGCATAGCAATTTCTTTGGCCAAAGCCAAAACCATTTCGTCTTTCTTTTTCATCGAAGTCGAAAAATGAAAGTCGCAATAATGGCAAGCTTGTTTGCAAAAAGGAATATGGATGTAGATGCCGCTCATTTTTTAGTGTTCAGTGTTCAGGTTTTCAGTGTTCAGATTTTAGTATTTAGTGATTAGTTTTTTAGTGATCAGCTTTTTTTAGAGACTGACCACTAAAAAACTGACCACTGATTACTCTTTCCTGACTCCAAACTTTTCCGGGTTTAAAAGCATATAATTTAATAATTTACCTATTTCAATACTTTCGGATAAAAGTTCATTATAGGATTCGTTTGAAATATATTTACAAGCTAAAGCAAATTCCAGCCAAACTTGTGTTTCAGAATTTTCACCATCAGAGTCAGTTAATTTACTATAAAAATGTTTTGGGTAAATGCGTTTCCTGTAAGCTTCGGCAATAGTAACCGGAACACTTCTAGATGAACGCCTAATTTGATCGGTTAATGAATAAGTTTCCTCTTTTGGAAATTGCTTTGTAATATTAAATATCTTCATCGCTAAAGAAAAAGACTTTTTGTAAGCTAATAAATCTTGAAATCTCATTATGTTTTTTACTCAAAACGAAATATTTGTAAGAAAATTACAAAAAAATATTTTTTAGACTTAACAACTGAATACTAAAATCCTGTACACTGAATACCAAATCTGATCACTAAAAATCTGACCACTGACCACTATTTTCTAATCTTATCCTCGTTCTGTTTCACAAAAGCATCCCAGCCCGTATAACTTTTTCCAGCCACAATTTTTCCTGAATTAAAGAAATGACAAACCGCAGCCGCCAAACCATCTGTCGAATCAAGGTTTTTAGGTAATTCTTTTAAACCTAAAAGTTGTTGCAGCATTTTGGCAACTTGTTCTTTACTGGCATTTCCGTTTCCGGTAATCGCCATTTTTATCTTTTTTGGTTCGTACTCCGTAATCGGAATATCTCTTGAAAGTCCCGCGGCCATTGCAACGCCTTGTGCACGGCCCAACTTCAACATCGACTGCACGTTTTTACCAAAGAAAGGTGCTTCAATCGCGATTTCATCTGGATGGTGCGTTTCAATTAATTCAATGGTTCTTTCAAAAATGATTTTTAGTTTTTGGTAATGATTGTCGTATTTGGACAATTGCAATTCGTTTAACTGCAAAAATTCCATTTTTTTGTTGATGACCCTAATTAATCCAAAACCCATAATTGTGGTTCCGGGGTCAATTCCTAATATGATGCGTTCTTTTGTCATTTATTGTTGGGTTACACAAAGTCTCGCTAAGTTACCGCAGAGATTCACAAAGTTTTTATATCTATGTGTGTCTTTGTGAATTCTTTGTGAATCTTTGTGAAATAGCATTTTCGCAATACTTTTGCTTACTTTTGCGGCATGATTTCAATTCCTCACAAAGCTAAGCAATTCCTAGTTCTTCTGGTCAAACTTTTGATTGTAGGCGGTGCATTTTATTTTATTTACGATCAGCTGGCAAATAACGACAAACTCGACTGGCAGAAGTTCATTGTTTTGTTTCAAAAAAATCAATCGGTTTTAGGGATTTCGTTTATATTGCTTTTGAGTGTTTTGAATCGTTATTTTGAGATTTTGAAATGGCAGAATCTTGCCAAAGTAATCCATGAGATTTCGGGTTATGAAGCCACAAAGCAGGTTTTAGCTGCCTTAACTGCTGGAATTTTCACGCCAAACGGAGTAGGAGAGTACGCCGGAAAAGCATTGTATTACCCAAAAAGTGAAGTAAAAAAAGTAGTTTTCCTAAACTTAATCTGCAACGGAATCCAGATGATTTTGACGGTTATTTTCGGAATATTTGGATTGATGTATTTCAATGCACAATACAATGTTATTACATCAAAAACGGTTGCTATTTTGTTTGGAGGATTTATTGTGATTTTGATTGTTTTGTTTTCTCTGAAAAAAATCAAAATTAAAGGCTATTCCATTGAAAAACTGATTCATAAAATCAATGAAATTCCGAAATCTGTTCACCAAAAAAATATTCTTTTAGGAGTTTTACGATATTTAGTTTTCTCACATCAATATTACTTTTTATTTCTGGCTTTTGATGTTGATTTGCCTTATCTAACTTTAATGGCAGCAGTTACATCAGTCTATTTTTTAGCTTCCTCTTTACCAACCTTTCAATTTTTAGATTTTGCGGTAAAAGGAAGCGTTGCTATTTATTTCTTCGGAATTCTGGGCGTAAACGAATGGATCGTAGTTTTTATAAGCACCTTAATGTGGTTTTTAAACGTCGTTTTACCAGTAGTTTTGGGAAGTTATTTTGTGCTGAATTTTAAAACCAAAAACGCAGCATGATTTTCGGTTTATTCGAAATATTGACCATTTATATAATAAGTATCGGTTCACTTATTCAGGGCTTTTTTAAAGTGAAAAACTATCAAAATAAAGGTTTAACTCCAATGACGAGTTTTACAATTATAGTTCCATTTCGAAACGAAGCCGAAAATCTTCCCATTCTTTTAAATAGCTTTTCAAACTTAAATTATCCAACAGATTTATTTGAAGTAATTTTAGTTGATGATTCTTCAAATGAGAAATTCCAAATTTTAAATTCCAAATTCCAAATTTCGATAGTTGATAATATTAGGAATTCAAATTCTCCTAAAAAAGATGCCATTACAACTGCAATGCAGCACGTAAAAACCAATTGGGTAATTACAACAGATGCCGATTGTATTGTTCCTAAAAACTGGCTTTTGACTTTCGATAATTATATTCAGGAAAATAAAGTTTCAATGCTTGCCGGTGCGGTTTCGTATGAATGTGAAAATTCATTTCTGCATCATTTTCAGCAGTTAGATTTAACAAGTCTGCAAGGCGCAACAATTGGCAGTTTTGGTTTGGGCAAAGGTTTTATGTGCAACGGAGCAAATTTTGCCTACACAAAATCATTATTTGAAAACTTAAATGGTTTTGATGGAAATGATAAAATTGCCAGCGGAGATGATGTTTTTTTGCTACAAAAAGCAATCGAAAAATTCCCAAATGAAGTTCATTATTTAAAAGCCCAAGAAGCAATCGTAATTACAAAACCAACCGAAAACTGGAAATCTTTATTTTACCAAAGAGTTCGCTGGGCAGCAAAAACAAGTTCTTATAAAAGTACGTTTGGAAAGTTTTTAGGAATAATTGTTTTCTTCGGAAATCTAAGTTTTGTAATCGCATTTTTCTTATTTCTTTTAAGAATTTGGCATTATCCATTCTTCGTTTTATTTGCTTTTTTAAAGTTCACAACGGACTTTATTCTGCTCTATAAAACCAATCAGTTTTTGACCAAAACCAGAATTAAAAGCCTTTTATTAAGTAGTTTATTGTATCCTTTTTTCAGCTCAACAGTAGCTTTGTATAGTTTATTTGGTTCGTACGAATGGAAAGACCGACGCTTTGTAAAATAGGTTAAAAACCATATAAGTTATATAAGAGATTTAAGTAAAACTTCACATCAAGTTTAAATGACCTTAAATCACTTATATGGTGAAAAAAAACTATTCTTTAGCTTTAATAATTACAGGTAAAGTAAATTGTGTTTTTACAGGAAGACCGCGTTTTATAGCCGGATTTACTTTAGGAAAATCAACTAAACGCGCATGCAGAATGCTGTCAATTCTAATAGTGTCATAAGCAACAGAATCTTTTTGAAATTCAGGCTCGAATTTCATTTTTGAATTAGGAAAAACAGTCACTTTTACCTGTATAGTATCAAGATCAGGATATAAAATAGATAAACTGTCAACGTTTAGTTTTTCCTGAATAAGCTGAGACATTACATCAAAAAAGCACTTTTGACGCAGTTTTTTATCATTAATTGTCTCGCATTCAGCAACAGTAGGATATTCGTCGACCTCTTTCCAGTTTATAGATTTTAATTCCTTTTGAAGTAATTCTTTTTCAGAAGGAACCTTCTTCTCAAAATATTGACAAGAATTAAAAAATAGTAAAAAAATAAAAAATGAAAACTGCTTCAAGGCTTTGATGTTGAATTGGATAAATTAAACTGAAGTATAAAAATACAATTATTTTTTTTGAGATTCTTTGTATTCTAAATAATCTTCATACCTTTCTGAAAGCCAATGTTCTTTATTTTGTGCAGCAACTTCCTTTTGATCGGGATATAATTTTGCAAGGCGGTCAGAAAAGGTCGCAATTTGAACCGTATAATTGTAAAATTCGGTTTTTGTTAAAAGAACATCGGGATCATTTTTACGAGTAAAAAATTCAAAGAAAAGAGTATCAAATTCTTTCATAGAAAAGTTTAGTATCTTCTTCTTGTTGCTTTTATAAATACTGTCCTGTAGTAATTGATCGTCGATGGAAAGTTTTTTAGTTTGCGCACATGTAGTATTGATTGAAAAAATCAATGACAACAAAAGGATAAATTGCAAATAAAGGCGCATTTTTAATTTTTATAAAAGTTTGTAAGGGCAAAATTACAAAAATATATGGATTTACTATTATTTACGTTAGGTTTTATATGTATGATTGTGGGTATTTTAGGCAGTTTTTTACCTGTTTTGCCTGGTCTTACAAGCTGCTGGGTAGGCTTACTGCTGTTGAATTTAACAAAAGCAGTCGAAAATAATTACTGGCTTTTAGGAATCACACTTGTACTCACTATAATCATAACCGTTTTAGATTATATAATTCCGGCAAAAGGCACCAAAAAATTTGGGGGAAGTTCTTACGGCGTGTGGGGAACAAACATTGGATTAATTGTTGGAATCCTGGCTCCAATACCTTTTGGAGTTATAATTGGGCCATTTGTAGGAGCATTAGTTGGCGAATTAATTTACGATTCAACAAATCATAAACGTGCCTTTAAAGCCGCCACAGGATCACTTTTGGGTTTCCTTGCGTCGAGTTTTATAAACTTTTTATTCTGTATCATATACTTCGGAATTTTTTTACACACCACATGGGAATATCGAAACATATTGTTTTAATTATGTAACAAATAATTAGCTTTTTTCTTATTTTTCGTTTTTTTTAAGAAAAATTGGAATTTTTTTAAGAAGATATTTCAGTTTGTTTTGATTACGAAAGGGTTATATTTACTGGTATACAGCGTTTTTTCTGTTAAAGGCCTAACAATCTAACGTGTAAATTCTTCACTTATTTTTTGGATATGTTAAAATATTTTATATTTTTATCCTGATAAACGATAAAAAGCCCCACTTTATCGATTATTTTGAATGAGTATAAATTATTATCTAATAAGTTATGAGTATGACCCCAAACCTACAAATTGAGCTTAGACGTTTTATTTCTTCTAACGTTGTTTCAAAACTAAATAAATTTTATTTTGAAAATGATGCACTCCTGATAAAGGGAATTGATGTTTCGATTGGTACAGTTTTAATGGGTCTCTACAATAAGGCTGAAGAATCAGGATTTTATAAAGAAGTTGTCTCACTAATTGAAGATAATTCCGGATTTTACCAGGAAGTCGATTTTACCTCAGGAAGAATTTTATCAGTTGACGACTGTTATCGTTTAGAAGGAAATTCACTGCTAAAAGAAATCTTCGCCAACAAAAAAGGCAGAATTTCTGAAATGATTTCAAACGAAGTCGGCATCAAAAGCGAAACGGCCCGCGAAATACTTAACTTCTCTGCACTACTAGTAGTCTCTTATCTTAAAAATAATATCCAATTACTTGACAGTTTAAAATTACTGTTAGAAGAACAAAAAAGAGACATTTTAAACAGCATTCAGCCAGGAATCAAAATCATCTTAGGATTTTCATGTTACGAATCTGTTGAAGACAAAAATCAAAACATCGGAAGATCAATCTTTACACTTTTCGGACATAACTTTTTTAGTTTCTGAATAAAAAAAATCCCATTTTACAAAGTAAAACAGGATTCAAATGTATTTGATGTTTAATTTGAAAGTTTAGTTTCTTACGAATTTTTCAAATTAATAACTTCTTGATCTGTCAAAAAGCGCCAGTTTCCTCTAGGAAGATTCTTCTTAGTTAAGCCAGCAAAAGCAACGCGGTCAATACGCAAAACATCATAATCAAAGTGTTCGAAAATAGCACGAACCACTTTTACATTAGATGATTTTAGTTTAAGGCCAACTTCACTTTTTGCCTCTTTTTCAATATAGCTAACCTCTTCAACAAACACACGATGTCCGTCAAGAACTAAGCCTTTACTGATTTTTTCTAAATCCTCAAATTTCAAGTTTTTATCTAAAGAAACCTGATAAATTTTAGAAGATTTCTGATTCGGTAAAGTAAACTTACGAATCATGTCAGTATCGTTAGTAAACAATAACAATCCAGTTGTATTTTTGTCCATTCTTCCCACTGCAGCAATTTTTGCATTGGTAGAACCACGTACTAGTTCCAGAACGTTACGATATTCCTGACCTTCATCAAGAGCAGTTGTAAAGTTTTTAGGCTTGTTTAGTAAGATATATTCTTTCTTTTCAGGAGTTAAAACAACGCCGTCAAAATTTACAACATCATTTAATTTTACTAAATACCCCATTTCAGTAACCGGAACACCATTTACTTTCACGTTTCCAGACTGAATATATATATCAGCATCACGACGAGAACAAACCCCAGAATTTGAGATATATTTGTTCAAACGAATTTCGTCAGAAGCCTTTTGTCTCTTAGCCGGCTGATTTTGTTTTCTAATTTTTTCAGCTGCTGCTTCCTGCGCTGCCTTAACTTCAGGTTTCACTTTTTTAGGCCCTTGCGCGCGCTTAGCCATAGGAGGTTTTGGCTTGCTTGAGTTTGATCTTGAGCTATTTGGTCTCGATCCGCCTCTTTTATTATTGCCTTCCTTATTGTTCATAAATTCTGTAATTTGTGCAAAGATAGTTTTTTCCTGCTAATAAATCTTAAGTTCAATGTTCTTAGATTGATAGCATTCAATTTTAAGATGATTTGAAGCATCACAATTGGCTTTTTTTAGACATTAGTTCCCGCTTTCCGTTTCAATCTTTTATGGCGAACCCCGCCATAAAAGGATTTCCACTTCAATCGGGGCTAGAATTCAAACAATAGGCTTCTTTTAAATATTTGGTTATTGCGCAAAGCAACACAAAGAAAAATCGGCAAGAAATAAAATAACCAGCGAAAACCCGTTCAACCCGTAAAATCAGCGGGCCAATCTAAAATGTAGAAATCAATTGACGTCCGTGCCACAAAACGCTCGGATTAATCAAAACAATGCAGAAAACTCCCGAAACAATCAAAAATTTCAATACGTTATGCAGTAATAAAAATTGCTCTTTAGAATTCGATCTCCATAAATAAAGCAGAAAAAAAAGTAAAACTAGAAAGCATACATAAAAGTAAATATCCATATAACCAACATCATAAATATTCACCAAGATATAAACCGGAATTACCGTTAAAAATGTCAAAACCGTAATAATTTGTTTTGAAACCTTTTCGTTATACGTAATTGGAATAGTGTGATAATCATTGGCCAAATCCCCTTTCAAGTTCTCTAAATCCTTTATCATTTCCCGAATCAAAAGCAATAAAAACAAAAACATGGCGTGTGCCGAAATTACTGCAAAATGACTTCTGTGATTCTCAATTTCTTCAAAAGAAATAGAATTATAGAAATACAATAAAATCGCAAAAAATGGAATTACAGCCATAAATGCAGCAGTCAAATTCCCAACTATTGGATATTTCTTTATTTTATGAGAGTAAAACCAAATCAGGAAAATATAAGCCGAAAAGAATAAAAAAGCGCGCCAGGAAACAATTGAAGCCATTAAAACCGCCAGAAAATTCAGGCTGAAATAAACCGTCAGTTTTGTTTTCTGACTCACCAATCGATCCAGCATAGATTTGTTAGGTCGATTGATTAAATCTTTTTGACTGTCGTAAAAATTATTGATAATATAACCCGAAGCAATCGTAACTGCCGAAGCAAATACAATTAAAAATAAATAAAAATCCAGCAGTATATCCAACGCTCTTTTTTCTGGAGCCAAAATAAAAATCGCTGATAAATATTGCGCTAAAACAATAATGGGAATATTGTAGCCGCGTACCACAGAAAACAAACTAACAATTTTCATTACTAAAAGTTTGTGCTGTCTGCTTAACATAAATTATTGTGGTGTTGGATTAGATTAAGGGAAGTTAAAGGATATTTTTGAAACCCGAAATTTAGAGTTTGTTTTTTAACAATTCTTTAGAGCCAAAACCTAGTTTTCGAATGCAGGCCAAGGCTTCTTTTTGTGTCATATCAATTTCTTTAATGTCTTTCTTTTCTACAAAACAAACAGAACCGCTCCAAGGATTTGGTGCATCCGGAATAAAAACAGTAAAGTTGTTTTCATTTATTTGTTCTATCAAAAAGGCAAATTGCCAGCCGGCATCTGTAGGAACTAAAACAACTTTTAAATCCTGTTTCGATTCAAGTCCCATAATATTTTCATTCATGCTTTTCATAAATGAATATCCGGGAACAAAACTTAAAACGCCATTTTCTAATTTATGAATCAGGTTTTTGGCACCGGCAGTTCTGGCCAGTAAACCCGCTGAAAAACAAATAAGAATTAAGATTATGGTTCCAACAAGTTCCTGAAGTGCAATTCCTAAAACGTGTACTCTTGGCAGAAAATTTACAAGCGGAAGTGTGACTTTTTGAATGATGCCATATCCTTTTTCAAGAATAATGAGCAGTACAACTAAAGGTGCTAAAAACAGAATTCCTCCTAAAAAAGTTGCTTTAATTATTTTTAAAATGCTTTTCATAATAAATAACTTTTTAGGATGAATACTTATGAAAATCGACTCAAATAATTTCGGCTTTTAAGAGTTAAAACTGATAAACTACTTCTAGCTTATAATCTTTTAATGAGGCTTTTGCGCGTTCAAGATCTTCAGTGAAGCCAAGAATATAGCCGCCGCCTCCAGAACCGCAAAGTTTTAAGTAATAATCGTTTGTGTCAATTCCATTCTGCCAGATTCCGTGAAATTGTTCCGGAATCATTGGTTTGAAATTGTTTAAAACAACTTTTGAAAGCTTTTTAGTATTGGTAAACAGAGACTTCATGTCGCCATGTAAAAAGTTTTCTACACAAGCGTCAGTGTATTTTACGAATTGGTTTTTAAGCATAGTACGGAAACCTTTATCTTTTAGGTTTTCCATAAAAATATTAACCATTGGAGCTGTTTCTCCAACAATTCCAGAGTCTAATAAAAATACAGCACCTTTTCCGTCAAAACTTTGAGTCGGAATTCCGGTTGCTTCAATATTATCTTTAGAATTAATTAAAATCGGGATACTCAAATAGCTGTTTAACGGATCTAAACCAGAACTTTTTCCGTGGAAAAAACTCTCCATTTGAGAAAATATATTTTTTAACTGTAATAGTTTTTCACGAGTTAAATTCTCTAAAACCGTGATTTTGTTTGTAGCATATTTATCATAAATAGCCGCTACAAGTGCACCGCTGCTTCCAACGCCGTATCCTTGCGGAATACTTGAATCAAAATACATTCCGGTTTCGACATCATTTTTAAGAGCTGCTAAATCGAAAGTAACCAATTCTGGTTGCTGTGTCTGTAAAACTTCAAGATAAGCTGCAAAACTTTGTAAACTTTTATTTGATGCAATTGCTTCTGCCGAAGGTTCTTCAGACTTCTTCAACGCACCATTGTAAAAATTATAAGGAATAGAAAGTCCTTTAGAGTCGCGGATAATTCCGTATTCTCCAAAGAGTAATATTTTTGAGTAAAATAAAGGTCCTTTCATGATTTATTTTATATCTTTTTTTATTTTATTTGGGTCTTGTCTGGTGTCGAAAACAGTATGAATTCTAACTTCATTTGAACCAAAACTATACAAGAGACTTGATTGCTTTGTTATAACACATTTTCGATATTTTTTATTTATTGATGATTTAGGAAAAACTTCAGGATTCATACTAATTATTGAAATTGCTTTTTCAAATTTCACTAAATATATTTCTTTCGATTTTTTCGACCATCTGGCTTCAATAAAATTTAAAACAGCATCTAAATTCTTTTCAGCTGTTTTTGAAAAATGTACTTTAATATCCACTATTTGTACTTTTTCATCACATCTTCAAAGCTTGTAAATTCTCCTCTTTCAAATTCTAATTCACTTTGAGCAACATCTTCTTTTTGCTCCTTGCTTAAATCATCCCACCAATCTTTTTTCATTTCCGTCAGCATTTTTCCAACCGCTTTAATGATTAATGGATCATTTGTTTCTTCCAGTATTTTTATCACTTTAAGCTTTTCTAATTGAATGTCCATATCAAAAAATTTAACTAAAGATACGGAAAATTATAATGCAATTGATCCGCTCCCAATTTTGTCGCAAATATACTGACGATTCTGACAAAACACAACTAATTTGTCCTGAATAAATTGTAATACTTTTTCGCTAACGTTTTCGGGATAAAGAACATGCACATTTGCACCGGCATCAAGCGTAAAACAAACCGGAATCTGGGTTTCTTGTCTAAATTTCCAGATGGCATTTATGATTTCCAGTGTGTTTGGTTTCATTAAAATAAAATACGGCATCGATGTCATCATCATGGCGTGTAAAGTCAATGCTTCACTTTCTACAACTTTAATAAATTCGTCTAAATTTCCGTTTTCAAAAATGGTAATTAATTTATCCAGATTTTCGTGTGCCTGAGCAAAACGTCTTTCAGCATAAGGATGATTGTGCATTAAATCGTGTCCCACGGTACTTGAAACTTGTTTTTCACCTTTATCAACTAATAAAATAGTATCTTGATAATTCTTAAAATTCTCATGAATCGTGTACGGAAATTCAACACCAAATAAATCAGTGCTTTCTTCAATATTTGCCTGATTTCCCCAAACAACAACATTTCCTTTTACACTTCGACAGGCGCTTCCTGAACCTAAACGAGCTAAAAACGAAGCTTTTTGATAAAAGTATTCATCTGTCATTTCCGGATTCAGCAATTTCTCCAAACTCATAAAATTCATTGCCAAAGCAGCCATTCCCGAAGCCGAAGACGCAATTCCTGAACTATGCGGAAATGTATTTTGTGTATCAATTGTAAAATGATAGTCTTTTAAAAAGGGCAGATAAACTTCAACTCGTTCTAAAAACTTCTTAATTTTAGGCTTGAAATCTTCTTTTGGTTTTCCTTCAAAAAGTAAATCAAAAGAAAAACCATCTGTCACGCTGAGCGAAGTCGAAGTATCTCGTTTTTCAAACCCTAATTTCGTAATCGTTTTACAATTATTTAAAGTAAAACTCACCGAAGGATTAGCTGGAATTTGATTGTCTTTTTTTCCCCAATATTTAACTAACGCAATATTGCTGGGAGCGCTCCATTCAAAGTTTCCGTTTTCGATTGTTGAAGTATATAGATTTGGAATAAAATCAGCTGCTGTAAACATGAAATATAAATTTTGGCAAAGATAGTTTTTAAAATATTTCACCATATAAGTTATATAAGAAATTATAAGCAAGCTTTGCTAAATGAACTTATATAACTTATATGGTTTCCAAATATCTTTTGATTATTTTTGGATACAAAATTTGATAAAATGAATAAGACCGTAAAAATTATTATAGCTTTAATTATTTGTTTAGCAGTAGGATATTCTGCAAGTGTAGTAACAAGACCGAGTGTAGAAAGCTGGTATCCAACAATTGCGAAACCAGTTTTTAATCCGCCAAATTGGATTTTTATGCCAGTTTGGACTACACTTTATATTTTTATGGCGATTGCCGCGGCACTTGTTTGGGATAAAATAAAAGAGCAAACCGAAAAAGTGAAAACGGCACTTCTGTTCTTTTTGATTCAATTAACGCTCAATGCGATTTGGTCTTATTTATTCTTCGGATTAAAAAATCCGCTTTTGGCTTTAATTGAAATTGTTCTTTTATGGCTGATGATTTATGAAACGTATTTAAAATTCACCAAAATCAATAAAATCTCAGGTTATTTGTTAATTCCGTATTTAGCGTGGGTTGCATTTGCGACGATTTTGAATGCTAGTATTTGGTGGTTGAATAAGTAAAATTTTGTTTTAGGTTCAAGGTTTCAATTTCTTAAATTCTTCATTTTTGGCATACAAAAAATCCATTGTAGCCAAAACATTAGGATGTTCTAAAAGGGTTTTCGATTTTGGATCGGCATCACAAAACTCAAGAAAAAGTTCTTTTTGATCAGCATTAATTTTTAAATTTTTAGTAAAGAAATCTGGAGGACAATATGCAGTGGCATGTTTTTTAAAACGATCGTCCACTTCATGTTTTTCTTTTGAATATGAACCTCTTAAAGGTATATTCATTTTTGCAGCATATCTTATTCTGCCATCATTTACTCCAGTGTAACGAGTAAGATCGTTTGCAGTTTTGTTATTGTTTATCTCATTTACTTTATCGGTATCAAACTCTACTTTTTGGAATTTTATTGATGTAACTACAACTTCATCAAGCTCTTCGGCTTTAATAATCATATTTACTACAAGATTATTATTCTTTAAATTTTCCGATGTAAGTTTCAATCGTGTAAAGAAATAATCTTTAAAGAAAAAGAGTAAACTGTCTTGTTCCTTTGCCAGAATAGAAAATTCTCCCAGCTCATTTGTTCTTGTACTGGTTTTAGCTGTTTTATTTATAACTTCAACTTTATTAAGAGGAGTTTTATTAGCAAGAACTTTTCCGTGAAGTAATTTTTCTGTTTGAGAAATTGAGAGCTGGTAAGTGAAAAAAGAAATCGTGGTAAGTAATTTTACTTTCATCTAGTGGTATTTAGTGAAAGTAAAATTATTAGAATTGTCTTAATGAAAACTTGTGAAATCTGTAAATTCTTGTTAATAATATCGTTCGATCTTTTTAGTGAAAACTTCAAATTCGCCGTTATTAAATAAAACGGGACCATGTCCAAAACAAAGTATTTTTGGTTTTAATGAAGCCAGTTTTAAAATTGATTTTCTATTAGTTTCTTGATCTGTTGTAAATAAAACTGGTGGTTCATTAAGCCCAATTTTTGTAGTCAATAAATTCATATTGGTTATAACATCACCAACAATTAAAACGCCGTCTTTTTCCCTAAAAAAAGACAAATGTCCGCTGGAATGACCTGGAGTTTCAATAACAATAAATCCGCCAATTTGATCGCCTTCTTTTAATGTTCCAGAAACAGGATGTCCTTTTCCTGCCCAAAATCGTTTTTGAAATCTCGAAATAATATGATTAGGATTTGGATATTCGAAAATCACATTGCCGTTTTCCGCAGCTGTTTTTTCAGGTTCACTGCACAAAAGTGGAATATTCAAAGTTTCACAGATTATTTTGCTGCTTCCCTGATGATCGGCGTGCGCGTGGGTCAGTGCGTGTTTTGTTATTGATTTGTTCTTTAAAGCTTTTAGAATTGTTCTACTTGAACTGCGAATTCCGGCATCGATTAAAACATCTTCAATTACATAACAATTAATAGCGTTTCTTGGAAACAAAGGAATTTGATAAACGTCTTTGGCAATAGATTTCATTTTCTTGAATTTTATATTGACAAAGATTTGAATTCAGTTACTAAATTCACTTGATAAATGTTAAGAAATGCTTTGACGAATTCGGCTTAAAGATTCAGGCGTTATTCCAAGAAATGAAGCAATATAAATTAAAGGTGTTCGCTGAATTATTTTGGCTGGAGCCGATTCCAGAAAAGTGAGGTATTTTTCTTTTGCCGGAATCATCTGCAGTTTCAAAACACGATCTGCCATGCAAAGGTAATTTTGTTCAGCAAGAATTCTTCCAACACGCTCCCAATTTGGAATTTCCGAATATAAATACTGCATCTTTTCAAAACTAATAGAAAGGATTTCGCAGTCTTCTATACACTGAATATTTTCAAAAGAAACCGATTGATTTATAAAACTGGAATAAGAAGCAATAAAACCTTCATCAGAGCTTAAATAAGTGGTGATTTCTTTTCCGTCTTTTAAATAATAAACACGTGCCAAACCTTTAACAATGAAAAAGATTTTATTGCTGATTTTTCCCATTTCGGAAAGAAATTCTTTGGCATTAAATTTTTCATATTCAAAACAAGAATCGATCTTTTCGATTTCATTTTCAGAAAACGAAGCGATTGATTGTATTTGTTTTTGTAATGAAGGATTCATGTTTTTATAAAATCTCGATTAATTCCGAAGCATTGTTAATAACCAGTTTTGCACCGCTGGTTTTCAATTCTTCTTCGGTTCTGTAGCCCCAAGTTACACCAACCGGAAACATATTTGCATTTATTGCTGTCTGCATGTCAATATCAGAATCACCTACAAAAAGAATTTCTTCTGGTTTTAAATTCCAGTTTTTGCTTATTTCTACAGCTTCAAACGGGTTTGGCTTTTTAAGTGTTTCGGTGCTTAAGCCAACTGCAGTATCAAAATAATCAGGAAAAATTTCTGATGCTATTTTTTTAGTCAGTTCATCGGCTTTGTTGGAGAAAACAGCCAGTTTGATATTCTGTGAAGTCAAATTATCTAATAACTCCAGAATTCCTTCGTATGGTTTTGTTTTTAGCGTGCAGATTTTTCGGTATTCATTTACCATGCATTCAAAACATATTTCAATTTGATCGTCTGAATTGTTTGTTATAGGAAGAGCTTTGCTGACCAAATTTCGCAAACCGCTGCCGATAAAATATTGATACGTATCATAAGTATGAGTTGGGTAATTTAGACCTTTAAGAACAATATTCATCGCATCTGAAATGTCTTCTAATGAGTTTACTAACGTTCCGTCTAAATCAAAAATAATTCCTTTAAATTTCATTCTATGTTATATATTATTCGCTAAAATAAATCCACTTGTCCAGGCATTTTGAAAATTAAAACCTCCTGTAATAGCGTCGATATTTACAATTTCGCCGGCAAAATATAGGTTTTCATGAATTTTACTTTCCATGGTTTTAAAGTTGATTTCTTTTAAATCGATTCCTCCTGCTGTAACAAATTCTTCTTTAAAAGTACTTTTTCCGTTGACTTTAAATTCTGCTTTTGTGAGTTGAGAAGCTAAATTCTTCAATTGATTTTTAGATAAATCTGCCCATTTGGTTTCAGTTTCAATTCCTGAAGCAAAAACCAAACTTTCCCATAAACGGTTCGGAAAGTCGAAAGGAGATTTTTTAGAAACGGCTTTTTTTGCGTGTTCTTGTTTTAGGTCTTTTAGAATTTTTTCGGCATCTTCATAATCAACATCATTTAACCAATTGACAAAAATGGTAAACTGATAATTTTTATCGTGTAAAATACGCGCGCCCCAAGCCGAAAGTTTCAATATGGCCGGACCGCTCATTCCCCAATGTGTAATTAACAAAGGTCCTGTCGATTCTAGTTTGGTGTCTTTTACGATTACGGTAACTTGTGCTGCAATGCCGGGTAATTCTTTAATTCTGGAATCTTTGATGTTGAAGGTAAACAGGGAAGGAACGGGGCTTACAATTGCGTGTCCGTGTTGTTGAAGCATTTCCCAGATTTTTGGATTGCTTCCGGTTGCCATTACTAATTTTTCGGCAGCGAAATTGTCACTTTGGGTATCAATTTTCCAGTGATTTTCTTTTTTAAAAATCGATTGTACGCTTTGCCCTGTAAGTACTTTTATGCCTAATTTTTCGGTTGTTTTTAAAAAACAGTCAATTATAGTTTGGGATGAATTCGAAACAGGAAACATTCTTCCGTCTTCTTCAATTTTTAATTCCACGCCATGTTTTTCGAACCATTCAATTGTATCTCCCGAACAAAACTGATGAAACGGACCACGAAGTTCTTTTTCGCCTCGTGGATAAAATTTAACCAATTCGTTGGGTTCAAAACAAGCGTGTGTAACGTTACAGCGTCCGCCACCGGAAACGCGGACTTTAGAAAGGACTTCTTTTCCTCTTTCTAAAATGGCGATTTTTAGTTTCGGATTTTTCTCTACAATATTAATAGCGGTGAAAAAACCTGCAGCGCCTCCGCCAACGATGATTATGTCGAAATTTTTGATCATATTTTTATCTTTTTGCCACGACCCGAGCGATAGCGAACTGGCGTAGCAATTTCACGAATTGGCACTAATTTTTTTATTTGCCACAGATTAAAATGATTTACACAGATTTTTTGCTCGGAATTCACAACTTTAAGCATAAATTAATTCGTGAAAATTCGTGAAATTCGTGGCGAAAGAAAAAATCCTTTTAATCTTAATAATCTGTGGCTAAAAAATTTATACTTTATATTTTGTCTGGATTATCAGAGATAATTCCATCGACTTTATAACTTTTTACTTTTTGAATATCTTCTTTACTATTTACTGTCCATGGGAAAACTAAGAATCCTTTTTCCTGTATTTTGCTTACGTTTTCTGGATTTAATAAATGAAAATCAGGATTAATGGCTTTTGCTTTGATCTTTTCGGCGAAAGCCAAAGCGGTATCAAGATTTTCTTCTGTTAAAACACCAATTGCAATTTTTGGATTTAACTTTGATGTTTCCTCCAGCATATTCCAATCGAAACTTGAAACTATAAAATGATTGTAATTCCAGTCTTTTTCTGAGATATATTCTTTTATAAGAGATACAACTTTACTCGGAGTTCCTAAACCTTTTAATTCGATATTGATCAGACATTTTTTGTCAACCAAATCAAATACCTCGTTTAAAGTTGGGATTTGGTATTTTCCATCAATCAGAACCGATTTTAATTCTGCTAAAGTAAAATTATTTACCAAGCCTTTTCCGTTAGTTGTTCTGTCTATCGTTTCGTCGTGAATTACTATTATATGTCCGTCAGAGCTAAGGTGAACGTCGAGTTCAATTCCGTCTGAATTTAGGTCTAAGGCTTTTTGGAAAGCTTGTAAAGTATTTTCAGGTTCGTAGGCTTTGGCGCCTCGATGTGCAATTTTGAGCATTTTGCAGTGTTTTTTTCTAACCGCAAAGGTCGTAAAGTTTTACGCAAAGGTCGCAGGATTATAAAAAAAGTTAGCCACAGATTATGAGGATTAAAAAGGATTTTTTCTTTTGCCACGAATTTCACGAATTTGCACAAATTTAAAATGATAAATTAATTCGTGAAAATTCGTGAAATTCGTGGCAAACCAATCTGTGTTAATCTTAATAATCTTTGGCTAAAAAAAACTTTGCGGTTAAATTAGTTCCAGTAAAACAATATCAAATTCACTGTCAACAATTACTTTACCGTCAATTACTTCAACATTTTGATTAGAGTAAGTATCTTTTAATTTGGTTCCGTTTGGGAAAATATCGCCAACAGGAAGCTCTTTTCTGCCTTTTGGTAAATCTACTCCCATAACTACTTTGTCTGTAAAGACACCTTTTGTATAGATTCTAGAAAATGTATAAGGATACGGATTAATCAGTTTGTGAACGCCCGCTCCAACGGCTGGATGATTTTTTCTAAACTGTCCTAATTTCTGCCAATGTAAAAGTGTTTTCTGCGTTTCAGAATTGTTCTGAATATCATCCCAATTCATATTCGAACGTAAAGTTGCATCGCCATTTGTACCTTCAACAACTAAAGAACGATTCGATTCATCACCATAATAAACCTGTGACATTCCGGGAGAAAGCAATAGTTTAGTTCCGGCTTCAATACCTTTTATTCGATTGGCATCAAAAGGCTGACCGTCATCATGCGAAGACATATAGTTTAAAACCGAATATCCTTTTAAATCATTGTTCAAAGCATTCGAATATTTCGAAAATAAACCTTCGTAATCGCTTTGAGCAGCATTCCATTTAAATTCAAAATTGATCATGCTATTGAAACCATTTTGAAAATAATTTACTTTTCGATCTCCAAAATCATAATCCTGTCCGCCGCTTATTCCGTAACCGTAAACCTCCGCAATAGTGTAAAAAGGATTCTGATCTAAAACTTCCAGCGGATGATGTTTTTTCCAGGTTTCGAATGCATAATCGCATTGTGTTTTAAAATCGGCCCAAACGCCTTCTTCGGTGTGTTTTACGGTATCGGCACGATAACCGTCAATTCCGAATTCTGTGATATAATCGGTAAGCCATTTTATGATATAATATTTTGGACTTCTTGGATATCCTGTTCTTTTGAAGAATTCATCCAATGAAGCAATTTCTTTTTCGTAACGACCTTCTTTTTTCCATTTTTCGATTAAAAAAGGAGGAAGCTCTACATTTTGAGTACTTTCTGTTTTTACGTCTGGAAGATTTTCTACCAAAGTACACATCGTTGTATTTTCAAATGATTTGTAATCGCAGACAACACCTGTTCTTACCCAGTCAGAAGGCCAAACGGGATCTTCTGGAGTTACCGGTCCGGTATGATTAATTACGCCATCAAGAATAATTCTGATACCTTTTTCGTGAGCTTTTTTTACGAGTTTTGCTAAATCTTCTTTTGTTCCGAAGTTTGGATCGAGAGCCGTCCAGTCTTTTGCCCAATAACCGTGAAAGCCATAACTAAGTCCGGTTCCTTCGTCAACACCGTCGTGAATTTGTTCTACAATCGGCGTAAGCCAAATGGCATTTATTCCTAGTTTTTCAAAATAGCCTGATTCGATTTTTTGGGTAATTCCGATGATGTCACCGCCTTCAAATCCGCGTAATTTTGCGGGAGTTTTGGTTCGGTTGAAGTTGACATCGTTCGAAGTATCTCCATTGTAAAAACGATCTGTAAGTAAAAAATAAACATTTGCCCCTTCCCAAACGAAAGGTATTTTCGAAGTATTTTCTTTATTCATTGAAACTGATTTTGAGCCAGAACAACTCATTATTAAGTATACTAAAGATAGAGAAAGGAAAGTGTATTTTTTCATTATTTTAGAATATTTTAGGATGCATTGTGTTGAAAAAAAATAGCCACAGATTAAAGGATTTAAAAGGATTTTTTTTCGTTTGCCACGAATTGCACAAATTTCCACGAATTATTATATACAAAATAAATTAGTGAAAATTCGGAAAATTCGTGGCGAATAAAATCTGTGTTAATCGTATTAATCTGTGGCTAAAATCCTTTGCGTAGACGCACTGCTGTGCGCCTCTACGTTATATGCTTTGTGTGTAATATTATTCCAATTCTAAAACCAAAGCTGATTTTGGTTCTAAAGTGATTTCAGAAGCTAAATCAAATGTTTTTCCTGTAATTACATCTTTTCCAGATTTAAAGTTTTTGATGCTTTCTTTAAAACGGTTTGTTTTTATAATTTGCTCTTTTGCATTGTTATTGAAAGCAACCATTACAGTTTTACTATCCGTATATCTGAAATATACATAAGTATTGTTTTCAGGAATATAATGTGTCATTTTTCCGAAATGAACCGCTTCGTTTGTTTTTCTCCAGTTGTACAATTTCGAAGAGAAATCAAAGTAAGCTGCTTGTTCTGCTGTTCTTCCTTCTTTTGTAAAAGCATTGTTTTTGTCGCCAGCCCATCCGCCAGGGAAATCCTGACGAATATCGGCATCGCCGCCTTTACCTTTATCACCGCCCATTCCGATTTCTGAACCGTAATACACTTGTGGAATTCCGCGAATTGTAGCCAATAAGGTCATCGCCAGTTTGTATTTTGGTAAATCATATTTGAACTTATCGTTCATACGGTCTGTATCATGATTTTCGGCAAAAACTAGAATGTTATTTGTATTTGGATATAAATAATCCATTGCAAAATTGTTGTAGAATTTGATCAATCCATTGTCCCAGCTTGGTTCATTTTCGTTGAAAGCAGAAGTAATCTGACTTTGAAGCGTAAAATCCATTACACTTGGAAGGTTAGAATTGTAATTTTCGATAGCACCAATTTTACTGTCTTTTTGCCAATACGCTAAATTTGCCTGATTGTGCATCCAG
This sequence comes from Flavobacterium sp. NLM, assembly GCF_002210235.1. Lineage (NCBI taxonomy): Bacteria > Pseudomonadati > Bacteroidota > Flavobacteriia > Flavobacteriales > Flavobacteriaceae > Flavobacterium > Flavobacterium sp. NLM. The sequence continues at coordinate 326,079 of NZ_LIAC01000005.1, read as the reverse complement.
ATTTCTCCCACGATATTAAAGTTTGGATATTCATTTGTGATTGATTTTGCCCAATTTGCCATTGCAGTTTGGTCAGAGTAATTATAAGTATCAACTCTAAAGCCATCAAGATTAGCAAATTCGATCCACCAGATTGCGTTTTGAGTTAAGTATTTTGCTACTAGAGGATTTCTTAAATTTAAATCAGGCATTGAAGGTACAAACCAGCCGTCAACACAAACTTCCTGATCTATTTTTGAAGCGTGAATATCTGTAATTACTTCACGACGGTGATGTGTCTGTGTGAAAGTTTCGAATTGATTGAACCATGTTTTGGTTGGAATATCTTTCATCATCCAGTGTGTAATTCCCCAGTGATTTGTTACATAATCCATAACCAGTTTTAGGTTCTTTTTGTGCATTTCTGCAGATAAACGAGCGTAGTCATCATTTGTTCCATAACGCGGATCTATTTTGTAAACGTCCGATTGTCCGTAAGTATGATACGAATGTTGTTTGTCGTTGTCTTCGCATAAAGGTGTACTCCAGATTGTAGTCGCGCCAAGAGACGAAATATAATCTAAGTTTTTGATGATTCCTTCAATATCGCCGCCGTGACGTCCGCTTGGATCCTGACGATTTCCTTTTTCAGTTAAAGAAGCATTACTATCGTTTTTTGGATTTCCATTTGCAAAACGATCTGGCATGATTAAATAAATCAAATCCGATGCATCGTAACTTTTTCGGTCTGCTGAATTTGCTCTTCTTTCTTTAAGCGAATATTTCTGCGTAAACGCCACTTTATTTTTGGTTTTGAAAGAAAAAACCAATTCAGAAGCTTTTAGGTTTTGAGTATCAATTGTAACGAAAAGGTAGTTTGGATTTTCTGTTTTTTCTACATTTTTAATCGTCACATTATTTGAAACTGAAGCTTCATATTGTGCAATGTCTTTTCCGTAGAACATAATCTGGAGTTCCGGATTTTTCATTCCGGCATACCAAAATGGTGGTTCTACTTTTTGAATTTGCGCTTTCGCGGAAGCGGAAAATAGTAGAACAAACAGAATTATTTTATAAATCGAATGGTTGTTTTTTAGGTTATTCATAGTTTTTCTTTTTAGTTCGATTTCCTGCAAGGTTTTGAAAACCTTGTAGGTATGAATGGAGTAAAGTAAAGCTTTTAGAAGACCTACAAGGTTTTCAAAACCTTGCAGGACAACTATAAAAGATTAAAAAAAAGACAAGCAATTTTGGGGAGAATTACTTGTCTTTTTAGGGTGTTATTTGGTTTCAATAACGCTTATTGCATATCCTCCGCCTGGAGCAGAAAGCTGCGATAATTTTGATTTGCTTGTTACAGCAATTTTCTTAATTGTATAAGCTTGCGGATTAGTTTTGTAATGCGCATCTTTTGCATCAGCATAAATGGTTGCTGTGTATTTTTTTCCTTTTTCAAGGAAGCTGAAATCGATGTTTGATGTACGCGGCGTTTCTCCGTTTACGTTTCCAATAAACCAGTTGTTTGTTCCTTTTGCTTTACGTGCAACAGTAATAAAATCTCCCGGCTCAGCTTCAATATATTTACTTTCTGACCAATCTACAGCCACATCTTTAATGAACTGGAATGCATCTGGAAAACGGTTGTAGTTTTCCGGTGTATCTGCCGCCATTTGTAATGGGCTGTACATCGTAACGTATAAAGCCAATTGATTTGCTAATGTACTGTTTACATGTGATTTGTTGTCAGGATTCATTTTGCTGATATCCATTTCGAAGATTCCCGGAGTGTAATCCATTGGACCACCAATTAAACGTGTAAAAGGCAATACTGTAACGTGATTTGGTTTTGAACCTCCAAAAGCTTGGTATTCTGTTCCTCTTGCTGCTTCATTTCCAATTAAGTTAGGATACGTTCTGCAAATTCCTGTTGGGCGAACTGCTTCGTGAGCGTTTACCATAATTTTATAATCTGCAGCTTTTTCGATTGCATATTGATAATGGTTTACAATCCATTGATCGTAATGGTTTTCACCGCGAGGTAAAATATCTCCAACGTAACCGCTTTTTACAGCGTCGTACCCGTTGTCTTTCATGAATTGATATGCTTTGTCTATATGACGCTCGTAATTACGAACTGAACCTGAAGTTTCATGGTGCATAATAATTTTGATTCCTTTAGATTTTGCGTATTCGTGCAAACCTTTTACATCAAAATCAGGATAAGGGGTTACGAAATCAAAAACATAATCTTTTGAATGTCCAAACCAGTCTTCCCAGCCTTCGTTCCAACCTTCAACTAAAACAGCGTCAAAACCATTTGCAGCAGCAAAATCAATGTATTTTTTTACGTTAGCATTGTTTGCTCCGTGCGTTCCGCTTGGTTTTGCTTTTGAGAAATCAGAAACTCCTAATTGAACTGTTGGAAAATCATTCGTGTATGACCAAGAGCTTTTTCCTGTAATCATTTCCCACCAAACACCAACATATTTTACTGGTTTAATCCAAGAAGTATCATCAATTTTTGATGGATCGTTTAAGTTTAAAGTCATTTTTGATGCTAAGATTTCTCTAGCATCATCACTTACCATAATCGTTCTCCAAGGCGAGTGACTTGGCGCTTGCATGTAGCCTTTATCTCCTTTTGCATCTGGCGTTAACCAAGATTCGAAAACTAAGTTTTTATCATCTAAATTCAAGTGCATACAAGAATAGTTGATCAAAGCCGCTTCGTGTAAGTTGATATAGATTCCGTCGTTTGTTTTTAACATCAAAGAAGTCTGAACTCCTGTTGGTGAAAAAGATTTTTGAGAAACGTTTGCTGTATATGCTTTTTCAGATAAACCTCTAATTTCAGATAATTTCGATTTTGTATAATCATATTCCTGAGTATCATAATCTCCCGGAATCCAGAAAGCAGTATGATCTCCAGTCATGGCAAATTGTGATCTTTCTTCTTTAATTACGAAATAAGTAAGATTCTTTTGTGCCGGAAATTCATATCTAAATCCTAAACCGTCATCAAATAAACGGAAACGAATTACGATTTGTCTGTCTGTTCCTTTTTGGTTTAAAGTTACAGCCAATTCATTATAATGATTTCTGATGTTATCTACTTCTCCCCAAACCGGTTTCCAGGTCTCATCAAAAGTTGAAGTTTTGGTATCAACAACTGTAAAGTCATTTAGTAAAGATTTTTTGTCATCTTTAAGTTCTAGACCTAATTTACTGGTTTTTACAACTTCTTTGTTTTTGTATTTTAAATTGTACGTTGGAGTTCCGTCGTTTTGAAGAGAAAATTCCATTACGAACTTGCCTTCGGGTGATTTTAATTGCTGCGCTTTTGCAACGGTGCTAAACGCAAACAAAATTAAACTTGCGAAAAATAAGTTTTTCATGTTTTTTAGTTTTTAAGTGTATTGTAATTTAATTTATTTGTACAAATTTACTTGCAATCACAGGATTTCCGTTAACTACAATTGTTAAATCTTGATCGCCGTCTACAGTAAATGTTGTTTCGTTATGATTTACAGCTACTTTTAAAATTTGGTTTCTGAAATTAATTTTAAAAGAGTAACCTTTCCATTCTTTTGGAATTTTTGGAGAGAAATGCAATTGACCATTTTTCACTCTCATTCCGCCAAAACCTTCTACAATACTCATCCAGGTTCCGGCCATTGACGTGATGTGACAGCCTTCTTCCACTTCTTTATTATAATCGTCCAAATCCAGACGAGAAGTTCTTAAATAGAAAGTATAAGCCATATCCATTTTGTCTAAAACAGCAGCCTGAATCGAGTGTACGCAAGGCGAAAGGGAACTTTCATGAACGGTAAATGATTCATAAAATTCGAAATTACGTTGTAATTCTTCTCTTGAAAAATGATCTTCGAAGAAATAGAAACATTGCAAAACATCGGCTTGTTTGATATAAGGCGAACGTAAAACGCGATCCCAAGACCATTTTTGGTTGATCGGACGTTGTGAACGATCTAAATCTTTTACCGGAACTAAATCTTTGTCTAAGAAACCGTCTTGCTGCAAATAGATTCCTAACTCTTGAGAAGTTGGGAAATACATATCATTAGCTACTTTTTTCCATTCGTGAATTTCATTCGAAGTAAGGTTTACTTTTTCTAAAACACGTTTGTGATCTGCCGGATATTCTAAAGCTACTTTATTGATTTGATCTGCAGCAAAATCAATACACCATTTTGCAATATAATTGGTGTAGAAATTATTGTTGATGTTGTTTTCGTATTCGTTTGGTCCTGTAACTCCAAGAATTACATACTGATTTTTCTCTTTTGAAAAAGATGCTCTTTGGTGCCAGAAACGTGCGATACCAATTAAAACTTCTAAACCTTTTTCTGGTATATAAGAGTAATCTCCGGTGTAACGGTAATAGTTGTAAATCGCAAAAGCAATCGCTCCATTTCTGTGGATTTCTTCGTGCGTGATTTCCCATTCGTTGTGGCATTCTTCACCATTCATGGTAACCATCGGGTACAATGCAGCTCCGTTTTTGAAACCTAAATTATCTTTCGCATTTTCAATCGCTTTATCCAATTGATTGAAACGGTAAGTCAATAAGTTTCTTGCAACTTGCTGATCTTTTGTCGCCATGTAAAACGGAATACAGTATGCCTCAGTGTCCCAATAAGTTGATCCTCCGTATTTTTCTCCGGTGAAACCTTTTGGGCCAATGTTTAATCGGCTGTCTTTCCCTGAATAGGTTTGGTTTAATTGGAAGATGTTGAAACGAATTCCCTGTTGTGCTTTTACATCGCCATCAATTGTAATATCTGACATTTCCCAGATTTTTGCCCAAGCTTCAATTTGATTTTGAAGTAAAGCATCATATCCTGAATTTACTGCCGATTTAATTACTTTTTCGGCTGCAGCCAAAGTATTTTCGTGGTTTAAAGAAACCGTATATCCACCAATTTTTTGGATTGATGAGGTTTGTCCTTTTGCAATAATAGTACCGTAAGTGTACTGAACTTTATCTGTTGTTGAATCGATTGTCGATGGAGAAACATGAATGTCTTCACCATTTGCCAAAATCGTATTGTGCATGAAAGTCGTAACTTTAAAATGCGTTTTAAACGTTTGAGCAGTTACAAAAGCCTCGTTTGTTCCTTTTTTTACTTCAAGCGGTTCCCAGAATTTTTCTTCCCAGTTGGCATCTTCATTGGTTACACCAGCGTCAACATAAGGTTTGTAAACGATTTTTGCATCTTTGTTTAAAGGTGTAATATCGTATTTAATGATTCCCGCTTCGTCTAAATCTAACGAAAGAAAGCGACGAACGTTAACGGCAATTTCAGTTCCGTTTTTTAGAACAGCTTCAAAAGAACGATTGTACCATCCTTCTTTCATATTCAATTCTCTGCGGAAGTTTCTAACTTCGGCACAATTATTTAAATCAAGATTTTCTTCGTTGATTTCAATGTCAATTCCTATCCAGTTTGGAGCATTAAGTACTTTGGCAAAATATTTCGGATAACCGTTTTTCCACCATCCCACTTTTGTTTTGTCCGGATAATAAATTCCAGCGATGTAACTTCCCTGAAAAGTTTCTGCTGAATATGTTTCTTCAAAATTGGCACGTTGTCCCATAGCACCGTTCCCGATACTAAAAAGACTTTCAGACGATTTTACTCTCTCGGCATCAAATCCTTCTTCTATAATTGACCAATTGTCTGGTTTTATATAATCTTGGTTCATTTGTTTTTAAAGTGTTTTTCGTGATTGATTGATTTATGATTGATTATTTTGTGATTAATGATTCGATAAAGTTTTCATCCATTACAGTGAAATCTTTAAAAATGAAATCAGCCTCATGCAAAATTGTTTCCTCACCAATTCCCACACTTACCATTTCTGCAATATTTGCTGCCTGAATTCCGGCAACAGAATCTTCAAATACAATTGAATTTTTTGGATCAATATTTAATAATTGAGCCGCTTTTAAGAAAACTTCAGGATCTGGTTTTGCATTGGTAACGTCATTTCCGTCCACAATAACATCGAAGTAAGAGATGATCCCTGTTTTTTCTAGAATTGGTCTTGCATTTTTACTGGCAGAGCCCAATGCAATTCCTTGGTTTTTATCTTTTAATAATTGCAGTGTTTTAAAAACACCAGGAAGAATCTCGTTTTCGTCCATGTCAACTAAATAAGATAAGTAATCTTCGTTTTTTTGAATTAACCATTTGTCTTTGTCTTCCTGAGAAGCCTGAACATTTCCTAATCCAAGTATAATATCCAACGAACGAACCCGGCTCACGCCTTTTAACAGTTCGTTGTCTTCATGCGTAAAATTTATGTTTAGAGATTGTGCAATTTTTTGCCAGGCTAAAAAGTGGTATTTAGCGGTATCAACGATCACTCCGTCAAGATCGAAGATGAATGCTTTTTTATTATTCATGAATTTCAATTTTAGTTCTGCTATTTACTCTAAGTGTAAGTAATCCGGCAAATATCATCGATACACCTCCAATTATTAAGGCGTAAATAGGTTCGTTGTGAAAGAATTGTTTAATTACAAATCCTAAGATTGTAGCGGCTACAATTTGCGGAATTACTACGAAAAAGTTAAAAACCCCCATGTAATAACCCATTTTTGCGGCTGGTAAAGCGCCAGATAACATAGCATAAGGCATTGATAAAATACTTGCCCATGCAATACCAACTCCTAACATTGGCAGGATAAGCATTTGTTTATCGCCAATAAAATAAATTGAAATTAAACCAACACCTCCAGCGCATAAGGCCAATAAATGTGTTGCTCTAACGCCTACTTTTTTTGCAATAACCGGTAATAAAAAAGCTACGGTCGCAGCGACTCCGTTATAAACCGTAAATAAAACAGAAACCCAGTCAGCAGCATCATTGTATACTTTTGAAGTGGTGTCTGTTGTACCAAATATATGCTGTGTAACGGCTTGTGTGGTGTAAATCCACATGGAGAAAAGCGCAAACCAAGAAAAAAATTGAACCCAGGCTAATTTTTGCATTGTTCTTGGCATATTCAATAAATCGGTCATGATTATGGTAAATCCATTCTGAACTTTTTTAGTTCGTAATTGTGATGCAATTACAAATAAAACGCCCATGAAAATCAGTCCGATGAATAAAATATATAATTCTTTTGCCAGGTTATTTTCAAAAATTAGAAATGAAATTAATCCTCCAATAGCAGAAAAGACTAATCCTAAAAACAATTGTTTTTTAATTGTAACACCTAATTCTGTTTCTGAATTTAGAGCATCCTTATCTAAATCTTTTTTGCTGTTAGCTTCAAATGCATGAAGTTCCTCTGGAGTATATTCGGTTGTTTTAAAAACAGTCCATAAAACAGAAAGGAGGAAAACAATTCCGCCAATGTAGAAAGACCATTTTACGGCATCCGGAATAATTCCTTTTGGAGCAACGTTGCTTACATCAAAGACATTTGTGAAAAGATAAGGCAAAACTGAACCAACAACGGCTCCGGTACCAATAAAGAAACTCTGCATTACAAAACCTAATGCACGCTGATGGTCTGGTAAATTATCGCCAACAAAAGCGCGAAATGGTTCCATTGAAACGTTTATCGAAGCATCCATGATCCATAAAGTTCCTGCCGCAATCCACAAAGTAGGAGAGTTTGGCATAACAAATAATGCGATCGAAGACAAAATAGCTCCAATTAAAAAATAGGGGCGGCGTCTGCCTAAACGAGTCCAGGTTCTGTCACTGAAATAACCAATAACGGGCTGAATAATTAAACCAGAAACAGGTGCAGCAATCCACAAAATTGGGATTTCATCTATTTTAGCACCAAGGGTTTCAAAAATTCTTGAAGTATTTGCGTTTTGCAGTGCAAAACCAAACTGTATTCCTAAGAAACCGAAACTCATATTCCAAATTTCCCAGAAACTTAATTTACGCTTTTCCATTATCGTAATTTGTGAAAAATTATACGATAAGCGCTTTGCTTATCAAAACTTACTGTTTTTTCGAAGTAAAAGTAAAAGCTTTGACGGCCGTAAAAGTATAAATTATTTTTAGATATATGCTAACAAAAAAGCCATAAATATTTTTTATGGCTTTAGAAAGTATTGATTTTAAGAATTTTAGTCAGTAGATTCTCTTTTTATTAAATGTGTTTCTATAACTTCTGTTGTGTAGTTTTCGTTTTCTTCTTCGTCATCATCGTGTTCAGCTTCCAGTCTTTCAATAAGCATTTTAGCCGCTTTATTTCCCATTTTTTCTCCACTTTGACTTACGGTTGTGATACTTGGAGTGGAGTATTTTGAGATAATTCCGTCAGTAAAAGCAATTACGGCTAAATCTTCTGGAACTTTTAATCCCATTTTTGAAGCTGTTTTAATAATTGTTACGGCAAAAAGCTCATTAACAGCAAAAACAGCATCGAAAGCACGATCATGCAAAAGCTGACTGATGGTAATTTCGCAGGTATCGACGTCTTCGATTTTTATGATTAAATCTTCATTGAAGGGAATTCCGTTGTCTAAAAGCGCTTTTTCGTAACCGTCTGTTCTCAGTTTTCCAACACTTACATAATCGACTGTAGTTACTAAAGCTATCTTTTTTCGCCCGTTGTCAATCAAACTCTGAACGGCTTCATAAGCCGCAGCTTTATCATCGATAATAACCTTATCGCATAAAATATCGTTGGTCACGCGGTCGAACATGACAACCGGCATTCCCTGATTTATAACTTCGGTAATGTGGTGAAAATCACCTTTAAACTGGGTTTCTTTAGAGAGAGACATGATAAAACCATCGATACTTCCGTTGGCTAACATTTCCATATTCAGGACTTCTTTATCAAAAGAATCATCAGATAAACAAATCACAACGCTGTATCCATTTTCGTTAGCAACCTGCTCAATTCCGTTGATTACGGTAGAGAAAAAATAATGTACAATTTCCGGAATGATAATACCAATACTTTTGGTTTTTCGATTTTTTAAACTAAGGGCAATATTGTTCGGTTTATAGTTGTAAAACTTTGCAAAAGCCTGCACTTTTAATCGTGTTTCTTCTCCAATTTCAAGGCTGTTTCTGAGTGATTTTGAGACAGTTGAAATAGAGACATCGAGTTCCTTTGCAATCTGTTTTAAGGTTATTTTGCGTTTCATGGCGTGAATTGAAAAAAATCTAATTAATAATAAAGGTATCTGAAATTTTTATAATTGGCAATTTTTGACTTAAAAGATTACAAAAAATAGAAAGTTTTCAACACTACCACGTTTTCGTAAACCAATTAAAAATGCCTCTCGTCGACCGTGTTAATAAATTCCTAATTTTGAAATTCGAAGTAAAATTAAAAACTTAACTAACAATCACAAACTCAAACTAATTTAAACAAAAAGTATGAAAACAATTTACAAAAAGTTGTTATTTTTATTCCTATTGTTGCCGTTTACAGTGTTAGCTCAAAACACTTTAAGCGGGACTGTTGTCGATAAAGCAACAGGTCAGCCAATACCAGGGGTAAATGTAAATGTACAAGGTGCTCCAAGCGGTGCATCAACAGGATTTGACGGTAATTACCAGCTGTCGAATGTTAAAAGCGGAAACAAAATTGTAGTTTCTTTTATTGGTTACAAAACGCAAACGATTGAGTATGCCGGACAAAAAACTATAAACGTTTCTTTAGAAGAAGATACGAACCAACTTAAAGAAGTTGTAGTACAAGTAGGTTACGGAACTGTTAAGAAAAAAGACGCAACAGGATCAGTATCTCAAATTTCTGCTAAAGAATTTAACAAAGGTATTAACGTAACTCCAGAAAGTTTAATCAGCGGACGTATTTCGGGCGTTAATGTAACAGGAGGGGGTGCACCAGGTGCAAAAGCAGATATCAGAATTCGTGGAGGGTCTTCTTTAAATGCATCAAATGAGCCATTAATTGTATTAGACGGACTTCCGTTAAGTAATGCAGTTCCTAGTGGTGCAACAAGTATTTTATCTACTATTGATCCTAATGATATTGAGTCTTTTACAGTGCTTAAAGATGCTTCAGCTGCTGCGATCTACGGATCTCGTGCTGCAAATGGTGTAATCGTTATTACAACTAAAAAAGGAACAAAAGGTGGTGTTAAAGTAAACTTTAGCTCTCAGGTTGGTATCAATACAGTTGCTAATACTGTTGATGTGATGAGTGCAGATCAATTCCGTGAATTGGTTAATACAAAAGGTACTCCTGCTCAACAAGCTTTATTAGGTAACGCAAACACAAACTGGCAAGATGAAATCTTTCATACAGCTTTAACAACAAACAATAATATCTCTGTAAGTGGTGCTTTATTTAATAAATTACCAGTACGTTTATCTGTTGGAAATGTTGATAATCCTGGAATCCTAAGAAACACTTCTTTTGAAAGAACTACGACATCGTTATCGTTAAATCCAGTTTTATTTGACAATCATTTAAAAATTGATATTAGCGGAAACTTATCTTTTGGAAAAAATCAATTTCAGGATGAAGGAGCAGTAATTGGAAGTGCAATTGGATTTGATCCAACGCAGCCAGTATATCAGGCAGGATCTCGTTATGGAGGATATTTTGAATGGTTAGAGCCTACTGGAAACTTGCCTTTATTGCCTGCAAGAAACCCTGTAGCAAGATTGAATCAAGATGAAAGAAGAGCAACTTCTACAAGAAAATGGGGAAATGTTAGATTGGATTATAAATTCCATTTCTTCGAAGATTTGAGAGCTGTTGTTGAAGCTGGTATCGATAGATTTGATAGTAGCGGTTACACAGAAGTAAGTACTCAAAGTGCTTTAGGATATCAGCCAAAACCTTTCACTGATCCAGGTTATGTGAACTTAGGAAACTATAATCATTATACTGATGCACTTCAAAACAAAAACTTAAATGCGTATTTTAATTATACTAAAGATTTAGGAAAGTTTAAAATTGATGCAACAGCAGGTTATAACTATCAGTTATTCCAAAAAGAGAAATATTCATCAGGAGAAGTTAGACAGCCAAATCCTAATGCGGATGTTGCTACAGATCCAGATGTTAATTTACAATCTTATTTCGGTCGTTTAAACTTAGGTTATGACAGCAGATATTTATTGACACTTAACTACAGAAGAGACGGAACTTCTCGCTTCTCTGAAGATAACAGATGGGGTAATTTTGGAGGAGCTGCTTTTGCATGGAATCTGTCTGAAGAAGCTTTCTTAAAAGATAATACAACTGTATCAACTTTAAAATTAAGAGTAGGTTACGGTACAACTGGACAGCAGGATATTTCTGCACAGTATGATTATTTACGCAGAGTAACTCTTGGAACAATTAATACACAATACATTTTTGGAAATACTGTTTATTCAACAGCAAGACCAGAAGGTTATAATGAAGATATTAAATGGGAAGAGCTGGCAGAGACAAACGTTGGTATTGATTACGGTTTCTTCAATGATAGAATAACTGGATCTATCAATTATTTTAATAAAAAATCAACAGATTTATTAGCTGATATCGCAGTTCCTGATGGAGCTAATCTTAGAAATCAAGGTTTCTTTAATATTGGTAGTGTAGATACAAAAGGGGTTGAGTTCAGTATTCAGTCGGATATTGTTAAAACAGATGATCTGAATTGGAATGTTGCTTTTAATGCTACTTATATCGATCAGAAAATTGCTGATTTAGGAATTACTGTTCCAGGTTTTCAAGGCTACCTAGCTGGTGATAATATTGCTGGAGGAAGTGGAAATAAAATTCAGATAAACTCTGTTGGATATGCTCCAAACTCATTCTTTGTTTACGAACAATTATATGATGCAAACAAACGACCAATTGCTGGTGCTTATGTGGATAGAAATGGAGATGGAAAAATAGATACTGGAGATCGTTACAGATTTCATAAAACAGCTCCAGATTATACTTTCGGATTGTTTTCTACTTTAAACTATAAAAAGTTTGATTTTACAATGAACTGGAGAGCGAGTTTAGGAAATCGAATTTTTGATAACGTAAGTTCTAACTTAGGATATTCTGATGCAGGTCTAAGAAGACAAACAGATTTATCTAATGTAAGTTCAGATTACTACAATACTGGTTTTACATTTGAAGACAATGGTACACAGCGTTATTTATCAGATTATTTTGTTAAAGATGCCTCTTTTATAAAACTGGATAATGTAACTCTTGGATATACTTTTGATAAAACAATAATTAAAGGGGCTTCTCTAAGATTTACTGCTGGTGTACAGAATGTATTTATTCTAACCAAATATGATGGTTTAGATCCGGAAAAATTCAATGGAATTGATAACAATGTTTATCCAAGAGCAAGAACATACTTGTTTGGTGTTAATGTGAATTTCTAATAGGAGCTGAAATCAAAATTTAAAAAATAAACAAAATGAAAATATCATTTAAATATATAAGTTATTTTTTCCTATTCGTTTTAGGATTAAGTATGACGCTTACTTCGTGTACGGACGACTTAAACGTGACGCCAAAGGATGATGATGAATTTTTATCTGAAACCTTTTTTCAAGATCCGGCATCATACAAACAAGTACTTGCAAAATTATATGCAGGACTATATGTAGGAGGTAACGATGGAGATGGAGATGCAGCGGTTCCAACAAAAAGCCCTGATATTGCAGGACTTGGAGGAGATTTTAGTAGTTACTTAAGGTTACTTTTTGTAACTCAGGAATTTACAACAGATGAAGCAATTATTGCATGGGCAGATGGTACTTTACCAACATTAAATAGTCAAACCTGGTCTCCGGCAAATGAATTTTTGGCAGGAACTTTCTCTAGAGCATTTTATCACATTAGTGTTGCTAATGAATTTTTAAGACAAACTACAGATGAAAAACTAACTGCAAGAGGAGTTGATGCTAATCTAAAAACGCAAATCGCTGCTTTTAGAGCAGAAGCTCGTTTCTTGAGAGCTTTTTCATATTATAATTTAATGGATTTGTTCGGTAATGTGCCAATTACAACAGAAAATGATCCTGTTGGATTCTTTTATCCGGTACAAAAATCAAGAGCAGAAGTTTTTGCTTTTGTAGAATCAGAATTAAAAGACTTGGATAATAGTTTAGTTGCTTCAAAAGCAAATGAATATGGAAGAGTTGACAAAACTGCTGCTAAGTTCTTATTAGCTCAGCTTTATTTAAATGCTAAAGTATATACTGGGACTGCAAGAAATGATGAAGCAGCGACATTATGTAATGAAATAATTACTAGTTCGGGTTATACTTTTGCAAATGTTCCTTACGGATACTTATTTTCTGCGGATAACAACAGAAATGGTGCTCAAAGCGAAGTTATCTTCCCTATTGTTGGTGATGGTAATGCAATTAGAGCTACTGGTGGAGGAATGAGTTTTATTATGCATGCTTCAATTGGAGGAAGTATGAGCGCTGCGTCCAGAGGTATGGACGGTGGATGGCAGGGAATTAGAACTCGTAGAGAGTTTGTAAATCTTTTTCCTGATGAAACTGCAACTGGTGATAAGAGAGGTACATTTTATACAAACGGACAATCAAAAGACATCAAAAATGTTGGAACTTTTACAGATGGTTATGCTGTAACTAAATACATCAATGTTAATTCTGATGGATCTGCAGCACAAAGAAATGATATCCCGGATATCGATTTTCCAATGTTCAGATTAACAGATGCTTATTTAATGTATGCTGAGGCAACGCTTAGAGGTGCATCAACAGGAAATATGGGTACAGCTTTAGGGTACATCAATCAAATTAGAACAAGAGCCGGAGCTCAGACTATAACAACGCCTCAACTAACCCTTGATTTTATTTTAGATGAAAGAGGAAGAGAGTTGTTTTGGGAATGTCACAGAAGAACTGATTTAATCCGTTTTGGGAAATTTACTGGTGGATCAAAAATCTGGCAATGGAAAGGTGGTTCTATAAATGGAAGCGCAACTGAATCATACAGAGATTTAATGCCTATTCCTGCAAGAAATATACAAGCAAATCCAACATTAAAACAAAATCCAGGATACTAAACTAACCTATAACTAAAAATAAAACAAAATGAAAAATATATATAAAGTATTAATCGCATTCATTGGTGTATTAGCTGTGTCTTGTAATGCTGACGATGTAGAAAACAGACCAGTAATCGAGGCAGCAACTGCTCCAGTATTATTAAATCCTAAATCTGATTTTAGTATCGTTCTATCGAAAGAAACTGAAAACAATGTGGCAACAATTGTAGTATGGAATGATGCAAAATATGAAGGATCCCAAACAGTTGTTAATTACACAATCGAAGTAGCAAAAGCAGGAACAAATTTTGCTGTTCCTGTAGTTGTGTCAAATACTACTGAAAGAGTTAAAAGTTTAACGGTTGCTGAATTAAACTCAGCTTTAGTAAATGGTGGTTTTGTTGAAAAAGAAGAAAACAAAGTTGATATTCGTATCAAATCTGTTGTAGGTGCTTCAGGTTTGCCTCAATATTCTAATGTTTTCACTATTACAGCTACTCCATACCACGTACCATTAGCAAGTTCTCACTGGTTAGTAGGTGCTGCAACTCCAGGAGGTTGGACATGGGCTGGTGATGCTGAAACTGAATTCCCATTAGTAATTGGAAAAACAGATGTTTATCAAGTAACAATTGTTCTTAAAAGCGGAGAAGCATTTAGAGAATTCTTAGGAAATAACTTTACAAGTGATGGTAACTGGGATTCTAGTCATAACTACACTTACTATTCAGGCCAAGGATTTACTATTGATCCAGAATTAGTAAATGCAAACGACGGAGACAGTAACTTTAAATATACTGGACCAACTGGACCAAGAGTTCTAACAATTGACAATAGTGCAAAAACTATAACATTAGACTAGTTTCTAATGTATTATACAAAAGGGCTATCTCCAGATAGCCCTTTTTTAATAATTAACTAACCGAATTATTATGAAAAAAACTTTACTCTTATTTTTCCTTTTATTGTCTGTGTTTTCTTTTGCACAGCAACAAACGGTTACCTATTCTGTTAGTCCTGCAGCTTTTGAAGAAACTACTTCTATAACTATTACAGTTAATGGAAACAGTATTAATGAGGCTACATGGGGAGTTGCAGATCATTCTCTTTACATGTGGGCATGGGCTTTTGACACAAACGATACTACACAAAAAGGTACTCCAAACAATGGTTCTTGGGAAGCTTCAAGTGATGCCAGTAAGTTTACTTATAATGCAGGCACAGATACTTATACAAAAACAATTGTTCCAACAACATATTACAACACCACAGGAATTGGAAAAATTGGTTTTTTAATTAAAGCTAAAAACGGAACAGGCGATAAAAAGTCTCAGGATATTTTAGTTGAGGTAGGATCTTTTCAGGTAAATCTATCTGCACCAGTTGAAAATAGCGCAACAATTATAGCTTCTGGTTCTAATTTTACTATTACAGCGACAAATACAAACGGAAACGCAAGCTATTCTTTAAAAGCAAATGGAACGGTTATCAATACAAATACAAACACAGCAAGTTACTCGTATTCGCATACTAATATTACAGGTAATCAAAGTTATGAATTAAGCGCAACTCAAGGAGCAGTTACTATAGTAAAAAAGTTCTCGGTTGTAGTAAATCCTAATACTGTTTCAGCAGCGATGCCAACAGGCTTGGTTGACGGAATTAATTATAATAGTGCAGATGCTTCAAAAGCAACTTTAGTTTTAGACGCACCTTTAAAAGATTTTGTTTATGTAGCCGGAAGTTTCAATAACTGGCAGCCAACTTCGGCGTATGCCATGAAAAAAGATCCGACTTCTGGTAAATTTTGGTTAGAATTGACGGGTTTAGTTTCGGGAGTAAATAATACGTACCAATATTGGGTTGTAGATGCGACGCCGCTTGCAAATTCTCCTGCAATGGTAAAAACTGCCGATCCGTATTCGACTTTGGTTTTATCTCCTTATGATGATCCTGGAATTCCTGCAGCTTCTTACCCAAATATTCCTGCTTACCCAGCAGGACAGCAATTTGAAGTTACAGTTCTTAAAACAGGACAAACGCCTTATAATTGGCAAGTAACAAACTTTACAAAACCAGCAAAAGAAAAATTGGTTGTTTATGAAGTTTTGGTTCGTGATTTTGATGCTGCTAAAAATTATCAAAGTTTAATAGATAAGATAGATTATTTTAAAAACCTTAAAATAAATGCAATCGAATTAATGCCGGTAATGGAATTTGAAGGCAATGAAAGCTGGGGTTATAATACTTCATTTCATATGGCTTTGGATAAATTTTACGGATCATCTGATAAACTAAAAGAGTTGATCGATGTATTCCACCAAAACGGAATTGCTGTTATTCTTGATGTGGCTTTAAATCATGCTTTTGGAAGAAATCCAATGGTGAGAATGTGGATGAACGATCCTGATGGAGACGGTTTTGGATCTCCAACGGCCGAAAATCCATATTTTAATATGGTTGCGAAACATACTTATAGTGTTGGAGAAGATTTTAATCATCAATCACTTAAAACACAGTATTATGTTAATCGTGTTATCAAACAATGGATTGAAGAATATAAAATCGATGGTTTCCGTTGGGATTTAACAAAAGGATTTACACAGGCTTGTACAGCTTCAGATGAATCTTGTACGAATGGATATCAGCAGGATAGAGTTGATATTCTAAAAAAATATGCTGATTATTCATGGAGTTTAGATCCAACACATTACACCATTTTTGAGCATTTAGGAACTGATACAGAGGAGCAGCAATGGGCAAATTACAGAATTGCCGAAACGCCAAGCAAAGGGATTATGATGTGGGGAAAAATGACAGATCAGTACAATGAATTGTCAATGGGATACACAAGTAATATTACAAGAATGTCAAGTGCAAGTCGTGGTTTTACAGCAAACCGTTTAATGGGTTATGCGGAAAGTCATGATGAAGAAAGACTGATGTATAAAAATATACAATACGGAGCTTCAAATGGTTCATACAATGTAAAAACATTAAATACAGCTTTATCAAGAATGTCTGCAATTGGAGCAGTTTCTTTACTGGTTCCGGGGCCAAAAATGATTTGGCATTTTGGAGAATTAGGATGGGAGAAATCTATTTATACCTGTAATGATGGAACTGTAAACGATGCTTCAGCAACAATAGCAGGAGATTGTAAATTAGATACAAAACCACAGCCGCAATGGGTAAACAATTGGTTGGGAGATTCAAATCGTAGTAAAATCTACAACGATTGGGCAAAAATGATTACGTTAAAAACGGTAGAGCCGGTATTTTTAGGAACTTCTACAATTACAAATGCTAATTCATCAACAGTAAACATCAAAATTACAAATGCAAGTTTAGCTTCAACACAATTAAAAGATGTTGTGATTTTAGCCAATTTTGGTACTTCTGCACAAAATGTTGCAACAGGCTTTCCTTACACAGGAACTTGGTACAATTTAATGGATAATACAACAATAAATGTTACGGATGTAAATGCTGCAATAAATTTACCAGCAGGAGAATACAGAATTTATGGTAATAAAACAGCAAATCTTGCCATTGAAGATTTTGAAAAAGGAAATTCAGTGAGTTTGTATCCAAATCCGGTTTCAAATTACTTTACCTTAAATACTCCTTTTACAAAAGTTCAGGTTTATTCAATTTCCGGACAATTAGTAAAAAGTTTTACTTCAAATGGTAATGCTGATTTTCAATTTGGCGTAAGCGAATTACAGACAGGATTGTATGTCGTAAAAGCTTCAGATGAAAATAACAAAGTTCAGGTAATGAAGTTTATCAAAAAATAAACGCTGAAAAAAATATATCTCTAACAGATTAAAAATTTGGTTTGGTTAGTAATGAGAAAGGGCTGTTCTATTGAAAAATAGACAGCCCTTTTCTGGTTTAGTTGTTTATTGTTTTCGTTTATTTCTTTTTATCGTTGTATTCCCCAATTACGGCAAAATAACCAAAAGTCCCTAAGCCCAAAACAATAAGAGGCGTTAGAATAAAAAGAATAATGATGCCAAAAACTAAATCATCTTGCTGGTCTGATAATAATTTAGGTAAGCCAAATTCAAACACGCAGAAATAAGCGGCTGCAACTGCCAAAATAACCCATAAAACGCCTAAAGTTTGTTTGATTTTGTCCATGTTCATAAAATGTTAAAGATGATTAATTTTGTTTTTGTTGTCTATGTAAATCATTCCAATCACAAAGCAGATTGAAGCTATAATAATAGGATACCAAAGTCCGTCAAGATAAAAATCACTTTTTCCGGCCGCTTTTGCATGCGTTACAAAATAAGTCGAAATTGCCGGCAGTAAACCTCCAAAAATCCCATTCCCTACATGATAAGGAAGTGACATTGAAGTATACCTGATTTTAGCTGGAAACATCTCAACCAAAAATGCCGCAATTGGCCCATAAACCATTGTAACAAATATAACCTGAATGAAAACTAAAAAAATTAAGGTCCATTCATCGCCAGAATTGATATTAATAATAACACTGCTTTGAGATTTCTTCTTATTAGCAAAATCTGTCTTCTTTTCAATATACGTAGTTCCGTCAGTATAGATTTTTGAAACTGTGGTAATTACATCATTATTTTTTGCTGTTTCTGTATTTTGGGTTGTTCTTTCTACGATTTCGGTTTTGTAATTAACATCAGTAGTGTTGTACATCATCTTATATATAGGTCTGTAGAACAAAATAGCAAGCAGCATTCCAGACATCATAATATATTTTCGGCCTACTTTATCACTCAGCCATCCAAAAACAATAAAAAACGGAGTACCTAATAATAATGCAATTCCCAGTAAGCTATCAACCTGAGAAGATTCTACATTCATAACCGTTTTCATAAAACTCATAGCATAGAATTGACCGGTATACCAAACAACACCTTGCCCCATTGTGGCTCCAAATAAAGCCAGCAAAACAAATTTTAAATTATATCTATTACCGAAACTTTCCTTTAACGGATTTGTACTTGTAGTACCTTCTTTTTTCGCTTTTGCAAAAACAGGCGATTCATCCATATTTTTCCGAATCAAATAAGAAACCCCAACCATAACAATAGAAACCCAAAAAGGAACGCGCCATCCCCAGGAATCAAAAGCCTCGCTTGAAAGTATATTTTTAGTAGCCAGAATTACCATTAAAGAAATAAACAACCCAACAGTTGCTGTGGTTTGAATCCACGAAGTCCAATATCCTTTTTGACCAACAGGAGCATGCTCTGCAACATAAGTAGCCGCGCCGCCATATTCTCCGCCAAGGGCTAAACCTTGTAATAAACGTAAAATCAAAACTAATAATGGAGCAAGAAAACCAATCGTTTCATAACTCGGAATACATCCTATTAAAAAGGTAGAACCTCCCATTAATAATAACGTAGCCATGAAAGTATATTTTCTGCCAATAATATCGCCTAATCTTCCAAAGAACAAAGCTCCAAAAGGTCTAACAACAAATCCGGCAGCAAAAGTGGCTAAAGTCGATAAAAACGCAGCGGTGGGATTATCACTCGGGAAAAATTTGGTTGAAATTACAACGGCCAAACTTCCAAAAATATAGAAATCATACCATTCAATCATTGTTCCCATAGAAGAGGCAGAAATTACTTTCCAAATGCCTTTAGTAGAAGTTTTACCCATAAAAAACGCTCTGTGTTTTTAATAATAAATAAAAAGCTATAATACGATTTCACGAATATAACGGATATTTTTTTATTTAGTTAATACTTTTTTAACAAAAACAACTTAAAATTTGACTTATAAGATTTAACTGTTTAATTTACATTTGAAATTAATTAAATGAGAGTAAAAGTTTAAAATTATTATGAAAAAGAAAATAGGGCTGTTAATCGTTTTTTTAATTTTAAGTGCATGTACAACTCGAAAAGAAGCGGTGTATAAAAAAAATGAATGCAGTATTTTAATTGTTCCTCCAGAAGATTTGGCTTCAAATTACAAAGCATTTTATTCTTCTTCATATTTCAACATCAATCAGTTTGAAGATTTTGATAAAATAAAAAATGGAATTCTTATGTGTCGTTGGAATGAAGGTTTTAAGAATTCTACTTTTTTGATAGTTGACTTTGATAAAGAATTCAATGCTATCAAAAAAAGAGAAAATTCAACGGAGGCGGTAATTCTTTCTTTAGAAGAAAAAATGCGCCTAAAAAATATCTTAGAAATTTTGAAGAAAGAGAGCTACTATCAAAATTGTGCACATGATCATGGACATGCATCATTATATATATTAGAAATAAGACATAATGATGAAAAGATAGTTCAGTATTATTCACCTATGAATCATCCCTATGAAATAGTAACATCAAATGCTAACATTAAATTAGTCCAAGACGTATTTGGTATAATGGATCGTTGCTATTATAGAAAATGATTGATGTTTTTCAGGAAAATATGTAAAAACAAAAACCCACTCGGTTGAGTGGGTTTTGGTGGTACCTCCAGGGATCGAACCAGGGACACATGGATTTTCAGTCCATTGCTCTACCATCTGAGCTAAGGTACCGTGTGGTGCTTATTGCGGGTGCAAAGATAGAATCATTTTTCGTTTATCCAAAACATTTTTTTAAAAAAATCAATTCGTATCTTCGCAAGGGTAAAAAAATAAATATGACTTTAGCGGTTGACGTTGGAAACACTCGAATTAAAGCAGCTGTCTTTGAGGGAAGTACTGTTGTTGAGAATTTTGTTTTTGAGAAAAAGGAACTCGAAAAAAAAATTACAAAAATTTTAGAAAAATTTCAAAACTGCTCAGATTTGGTCGTTGCTTCAGTTGGAAATGTCGAAAAACAATCATTTTTGACTTTCGAAAATCAGCTCAACATTCATTTTTTTACCCATGAAGATATTTTTCCCTTCATAAATAAATATGCAACACCAAAAACTTTAGGAATAGACAGAATGATTTTGGCCGCCGGAGCAACTTTACAATTTCCCAAGCAAAATAGATTAGTAATTGATGCCGGAACCTGCATAACCTACGATTTTATCGACGAAAATGATAATTATCTCGGTGGCGCGATTTCTCCGGGACTTCGTTTACGCTACGAATCTTTACACAATTTCACAGCCAGACTGCCGTTACTGACCTTAGAAGCACCAGATTCCTATATAGGAAACTCGACTGCGCAGGCCATTCATTCTGGAGTTGTCAATGGTTTCGTCTATGAAATTGATGGTTTTATCGATGAATATAGGTCGAACTTTTCAAATTTTATAATAATTTTAACGGGAGGTGATGCAGAATTTTTGGCTAAACGATTAAAAAATACCATATTTGCCAATTCAAATTTCCTTCTGGAAAGTTTGAACCAAACATTTCAATATAAAATCGACAATGATTAAAAAAATTATAATAAGCGCTTGTCTGCTTATCTCGTTCGTTTCATTTGCTCAGCAAGGTACTTCGTCGCCATATTCTTTCTACGGAATTGGAGATACAAGATTTAAAGGAACTCTTGAAAACAGAAGCATGGCAGGAGTTGCGGTTGAACAGGATAGTATTCACCTGAATATTGAAAATCCGGCAAGTTATGCCAGTCTGGGTCAAACTACTTTTTCAGTTGGAGGAACTTTTGGAACTAATACTATCAAAAGCAGCACAGAATCCTCAAAAGCACAAAGATCAACTTTTGATTATTTGGCATTAGGAATTCCTATGGGCAAATTTGGAGCTGGTTTTGGTTTGATTCCATTATCATCAGTTGGTTATAAAATTACAGATTTTAATAGCGGAGCAAATGCAGTTAGCAGTCAACTTGAAGGAAAAGGTGGTGTTAATAAAGTATTCTTTGGTTTAGGATATAAAATTACACCAAAGTGGAACATTGGAGCAGATTTGCAATACAACTTCGGTAAGATCACAACAACGACAATTGAAGCTGTGACTGATGTGCAAAATGCAACCAGAGAAACAAACTCATCTGAATTATCGGGTGTGAATTTTAATATTGGTACAATGTATCAAACTAAAATTACAAAAAAGCTAAACGTTTACACGAGTTTAAACTATACTTTCGGAAGTACATTAAATTCAGTTAGTACAAGAGTAATTGAAGTTGATGGAGATCCGGATGCAGTAACTGCAGATCCGGTTGACACAAAATTAAAACTTCCAAATAAATTGACTTTCGGAGCAGGTATCGGAGAGGCAAGAAAATGGTTAGTAGGTACTACACTTGCTTTTCAGGGAACAGGACAACTTGCTAACTATTATAACGCAAGCCCAAATGTTAGATATGAAAAGTATACTAAATATGCAGTAGGAGGTTATTATATTCCAAACTATAGTTCATTTGCTAGTTACTTTAGCAGAATTACCTATAGAGCTGGTTTGAAATATGAAAAACTGGGTTTAATAGTGAACAACGAATCAATCAACGATGTTGGAATGTCATTAGGAGCAGGATTCCCGATAACAGGAACTTTTTCAAATGTAAACTTCGGAATCGAATTTGGAAAAAGAGGAACAACTTCTGCAGGATTGGTTCAGGAAAATTATATGAACTTCAGCGTAGGCTTCTCATTTAACGACAGATGGTTTGTGAAGAGTAAATTTAACTAAACCTAAATTTACGTGGTTTTTTAACCTCGTCACAATTTATTACATTTGGCAGATGAATTTACCAAAGAGATATATCATAAATGTTGTCACAGTTTTTACTGTGACACTGTTTTTTGGATGCGAAAGTAATTTTAAAGACGTCCAGAAAATTAACTTCTCAGAGTTCGTTCCAGGAAGTGATGCAGATACCGTAAACATTAAATATACAGATTCGGGAAGAATAACAGGCGTTTTGATAAGTCCAAAAATGCTGGATTATTCTAATCTTGACTTTCCTTTTACTGAATTTCCTAAAGGACTCGATGTTACTTTATACGATAAAAAACAAAAGCGTACTTTTATACGATCAAATTATGCAGTTTCATACAAAACGACCGGTATAATTGATTTGCAGGGAAAAGTTAAAATTACATCAGAAGCAGGTCAGGTTCTGGAAACAGAACAATTGTATTTTGACCAGAAAAATGAATGGTTTTATACCGAAAGAAAATTTAAGCTTACAGATGCAAAAGGAGTTTCTTACGGACAGGGAATTGATTTTAGCAAAGATTTTAAAGTGATCAATTCACAGCGAATAAGCGGTGAAATTGAATCAAATGATGATAAATTATAAATTATGGGTTACTTAAAATATACACAATACGTTTACATAGCATTTGCGGTTTTCTTTATTTACGACGGTGTAATAAAACTAAACGAAGGAAATGTAAATTATCCGTTAAGCTTTCTAATTGCCGGAATGGCGATTTTTATGTTTTTCTTTAGAAGAAGGTTTACCAAGAGGTTTGATGATCGTAATAAAAAACAGTAAACATGGAGATTAGTATTATAATATTATGTTTAATACTATCAGCTTTTTTCTCAGGAATGGAAATAGCTTTTATTTCCTCAAACAAAATTTATCTTGAAATTGAAAAAAAACAAGATAATTTTCTGTCTCAAATTTTAACCAAACTTACCCAAAACCCTTCAAAATTTATTGCGTCAATGCTTATTGGAAACAATGTAGCACTTGTAGTTTATGGGTTTTATATGGGAGATGTTGTGCTTCAATGGATAATTGGTTTTGGATTTCAATTCTCTTATTTAACAACAATTCTGGTTCAGACTTTAATTTCAACTTTTATAGTTTTAATTACGGCTGAATTTTTTCCGAAGGTATTTTTTCAAATTTATGCCAATTCATTAATTAAGGTTTTTGCAGTTCCGGCTTATCTTTTCTACCGACTCTTTTATTATATCTCAACCTTTTTTATCTGGATTTCAGATTTTGTTTTGAAGAAATTTTTCAAGACAGAAGGCGATCAGGTGCAATTGTATTTCAGTAAAATAGAACTGGGTAATTATATTACAGAACAAATGAATTCTGTTGAAGATGATGAAGAAGTCGATTCAGAAATACAGATTTTTCAGAACGCATTAGAATTTTCCGGGGTAAAAGCTCGCGATATTATGACCCCGCGCACAGAGATTGTTTCGATAGATTTGTTTGAAACAGTTTCAGATTTAAAAGAACTTTTTATTGAAACAGGATATTCTAAGATTGTTGTAAGTCAAAACTCCCTTGACGATATTGTGGGATATGTACATTCATTTGATTTGTTTAAAAAGCCAAAAACTATAAAATCGGTTTTAATGACCGTTGAATTTGTGCCGCAAACCATTTTAATTAAAGATGCTTTGGATCTTTTGATTAAAAAACGAAAAAATGTTGCTGTAGTTTTAGATGAATACGGAGGAACTTCGGGAATTATAACCATAGAAGATATAGTTGAAGAACTTTTTGGCGAAATCGAAGACGAACATGATTTAGACGAAGAATTGATTGAACAGGAATTAGGAGAAGGTAAGTATTTGTTTTCGACAAGATTAGATGTAGAGTATTTAAACGAAACCTACAAATTGATGATTCCAGAGGAAGATTCTTACGGGACATTAGGAGGTTTTATCGTAAATTCGACTAAAGAAATTCCACAAAAGGGCGAAAAGATTGTCATTGACAGGTATCATTTCGTTATAGAACAGGCGTCAAACAACAAAATTGAATTGGTCAGATTGACAATAAAAGAGTAAATTTTTAAAGAATTAAAAAAAATTGTGTAAAATAAAACGCTAGTTGTATTGTTATTAACTAGATAATTGTATTTTCGCAAACTGAATATAAAATTAACGATAATTAAAATGGCAGTTTTAGCAAAAATTAGACAGCGTTCAGCTCTATTGATAGGTGTTATTGCACTTGCATTATTTGCATTTATAATACAAGATTTATTTACTAGAGGAACATTTGGTCAAAGTTCAAAAGATGTAGGAAGCATCGATGGAAAAGATATTTCATTTGAAGACTTTAGAGTTAAAGTTAGTAATCTTGAAAAAAGTGGTCAAGGAATTACTTCCACTGAAGCTGCAAACAGAGTTTGGGATCAAGAAGTTTCAATCGCATTATTATCAACTCAGTTTGATAAATTAGGATTGAGAGTTGGTGAAAAACACTTAATTGAAGTTTTAAAAGCAGATCCGAACATTGGAAAAGCTCCTATGTTTTTAAATGCAGCAGGAATGTTTGATGTTACAAAATTTAAAGACTACATCAAAACAAATCCTGAAGCAGCTCAATTTATTACTGCAAAAGAAAAAGATGCTGAATTAAACGCAAAATTTCAAATTTACAATACTTTAATAAAATCTGGACTTTATACAACTGCTAGTGAAGGAAAGTTGAAGTATGAAATGGAAGCTAACAAAGTAAACTTTGCTTATGCCGGAGCTTTATATTCTTCTATTAAAGATAGTGAAGTAAAAATTTCTGATTCAGATATCGTAGATTATATGAAGAAAAACGAGAAAAAATTCAAAGCGGATGCAACTCGTGAAATTCAATACGTTTTAGTTGAAGATAAAGCTTCTAAACAAGATGAAGCTGATATTAAAGCTAAGATTACTGCTTTATTAAATGGTAGAGTAGAATACAATGCAAAAACTGGTAAAAACGATACATTGCCAGGTTTTAAAAATGCAACTAATATTGCTGAATTCGTAAACGCAAATTCTGACGTTCCTTACGATTCTACATATGTTCCTAAAAATGCTTTACCAGCAGTTGATGCTGATAAATTATTCAGCTTACCAGCCGGAGCAATTTACGGACCGTATGTTTACGGAAAATATTATGCTATTTCTAAATCTTTAGGATTTAAAGCTGGAGTTAACGCAAAAGCAAGTCATATCTTAATTGCTTATGAAGGTTCTCAAACTCCATCTCCAAAAGAAAAAAGAACTAAAGAAGAAGCTAAAGCTAAAGCTGAAGAAATTTTAGCACAAGTTCAGGCTAATCCAGATAGTTTCATGATGCTTGCTTTTACAGCTTCTGATGATTCATCTGCACAGCAAGGTGGTGATTTAGGATACTTTGGTCAAGGTCAAATGGTAAAACCATTCAATGATTTTGTATTCAATAATGGTATTGGAAAAATTGGTTTAGTAGAAACTCCATTTGGTTTCCACATTATCAAAGTTACTGACAAACAAGACGGAATTCGTTTAGCTACAATCGCTCAAAAAATTGAGCCTTCTGAAGCTACTTCTGATAAAGTATTTACATTAGCTACTAAATTCGAAATGGAAGCTGCAGACAAAGATTTTGCTGCTACTGCAAAAGAATTAGGTTTAAAAGTTGCAGCGCCAATTTCTGCAAAAGCTATGGATGAACAATTTGGACCATTAGGAAACCAAAGAAACATCATTAGATGGGCATTTGATAAAGAAACAAGTACTGGAGACGTAAAACGTTTTGAAATCGCTAACGTTGGACACGTAATTGCTCAATACAAAAGCGAAAACAAATCAGGATTAGTTTCTGTTACTATGGCAAGACCTTACGTTGAGCCAATCTTGAAAAACAAGAAAAAAGCTGAAATCTTAAAAGCTAAATTGACAGGTTCAACTATCGAAGCTATTGCAAAAAGCGCTGGTGTAGCAGTACAACAAGCGACAAACGTAACTCTTGAAAATCCGGTTTTACCTGGTGGAGTTGGACAAGAGCCAAAAGTAGTAGGAAATGCATTTGCTTTAGCTGCAAACAAAATTTCTGCTCCAATTGAAGGAAACACTGGAGTTTATGTAGTGAAAAACATTAGCACAGTAAAAGCTCCTGCAATTGCAAATCACGCTGAATATGTTGCTAAAGTAAAAGCTCAAGGCGCATCAGATACAAGCAGAATTTTACCAGCGTTGAAAAACAATGCTAAAATTGAAGACAACAGATTACAATTCAATTACTAGTTTCTAGTAAAACAATTCATACAAGAAAACCCGAAACATTCAATCGAATGTTTCGGGTTTTCTTTTTTTAATATTTTTCATAACTGTTTTGTAGTAAATACTTTATATGTTTTTCTTAACTATATGGGAATAATCGAAATATAACTTAAAAAATTTGTGATATTCAAAATATTACAGTTAATTTGTCGGAATTTTTATTGTAACGAGGTATACTTTATTTGCCAAATTGTAAATAAAAACTGAAAGAGAATGATAAACAAATACTTTAAAAATTGGGGCGTTTAATGTTTATGTTTAATCTACTGAGAAGAAAACCTAAAGTTTATTCCAAAATCGAGAATCATATTTTTGGAATAATTACGGAACTTCTAAAGGTGAGCAGTACTGACATCAATGTTGATGAATTAGGAGGCAAGTATTATTTGAGCAATGAAGAACAGCATTTTAAAGTTACTATATTAAGTAACGACTATGTGATCAGGCTTACTAATACTCGCGATTCTGTGGCTGAAAAGTACGATAAGGTTTTTGTTGAAGATGTTTTAAAAGCTGTAAAAGAAGAAAAACATCGCAGAATGGAATTGGTTTATGATTCTATCACGAATAGTATAGAAAAAATGGCCGAACGTCTGCACAACACACTTATCGAATCAAACGAACAGGAAAACGAAAAAGTTCGTCGTCTGGAAGCAGAACACGTTAGTGATCAGAAAGTAAATTTTTAATTTACTTCTTTGATCAAACCATTACTCCTGTAAAATCATTTCGTCATACGTTAGTATTGTGTCATAGCCTTTTGATGCAAAGTATTCTCTTGGATTTTCTTTAGAAATTACCATTACAAAATCGCCGCCCCAAGCACCAAGACTCTTAACGGTACCATTAAAATCAGGAAAAGCAATTTCTTTAATTGTTTTTATCTCCATGATATTACTTAAATGGATTTCATGTTTTTCGACTGCATTTGCAAACTCTTTTAGAGATTTGGCATTTAAAATAGCATGCGTTATTTTATTGTTTTCAATAACACTTTTAGCTAAATTTTGCTGTTTATGTTTATTGTAAGCATGTATTGCAGTTTTGCTATTTTGTTTTTTATTCAGGTAAACAAAGAAAATGTTCGTTGTAAAGTCTGGATTGAAAATAACAGGCTCAACAAAATTATTTTCTATTCTGTATAAAATAGGAGTGTTATTTTGGGCGCAGGCAATATCATAGCCGCTTCCGCCAAAACTGTTTCTAAGAAGCGTAAAAGCATTAATATTCGTCCACTGAGCAATATTGTTAATTAAAGTAGATGACGTTCCTAAACCCCAATTTCTTGGAAAAGTAAGATTCGTTGTTACCTTATATCCTTTTGACTGTTGAATAAATTCTGGATTTAAAAGGTATGCTTCGTGAAGTATGTTAATTAAGGTTGTTTTTACAGTTTCAATTTCAGAAACAATATTGTTTATGACTTCTTCAAATGAAATCGTAGTTTCAAACCAAAGCTTGTTGTCGTAGTCGTAACTTTTCCATTCTATTATTTGGTTTTCGCCATCTTCTACAACTAAATTTTGACCAAATTTTGTTGGTAATGCAAAGGCATCTGCGCCGTCTAAAACTAAATATTCTCCAGAGATGAATAGTTTTCCGTTACTATAAAAGGTTGTTTTCATACTTTAGTTCTAAAAATCCAATCCCGAAGTTTCGGGATAAATTTCAAATTCCAAAGATAATTGGAATTTGGAATTTTATTTTGAGACTATAAATTTTTGGAATTTTTATTTATTCTATTTTCTTAAACTTTCAATAAACTCAACTACAGCACTGTGTGAAACTGTGTTTTTCTTAAAATGTACTTTAATTAAATGACGTTCTGCATCAGTAGCTTCAAATTGATTGATGATATTATTTAGGTGCATTTTCATGTGTCCTTCCTGAATTCCGGTTGTAGTTAAAGAACGAAGTGCAGCAAAGTTTTGTGCTAAACCGGCAACCGCAGTAATTTCCATTAATTCTCTTGCAGAAGGTTTTTCAAGTATGTCTAAACATAATTTTACCAGAGGATGTAATGAAGTCAATCCGCCTACTGTTCCTAAAGCCAAAGGAATTTCAAGCCAAAAAGTAAAAATTCCGTTTTCGATTTTAGCATGAGATAAACTTGCATATTGACCGTTTTTTGAAGCATAAGCATGAACTCCGGCTTCTACAGCTCTAAAATCATTTCCTGTTGCTAAAACCACCGCGTCAATACCATTCATGATCCCTTTATTGTGTGTTACGGCTCTAAAAGGTTCCACTTCGGCAATTTGAACAGCCTGAACAAAACGTTCTGCAAATTCCTGCGGATTTGTAATATGTTTTTCGGCTAATTCTTCAATAGGACATGAAACTTCGGCTCTTACAAGACAATTCGGAACATAATTAGACAAAATACTCATAATTACAGTCAGCGTATCTTCTTCAGAAAACAAATCAGAATTTTGAAATTCCTCTTTTAAAGTCGTTGCAAATTGCTCTAAACACGAAT
Source organism: Flavobacterium sp. NLM (assembly GCF_002210235.1). Classification (NCBI taxonomy): domain Bacteria; kingdom Pseudomonadati; phylum Bacteroidota; class Flavobacteriia; order Flavobacteriales; family Flavobacteriaceae; genus Flavobacterium; species Flavobacterium sp. NLM. The sequence continues at coordinate 296,699 of NZ_LIAC01000005.1, read as the reverse complement.
TGATAAAATTCGCGCCCATGCTGTCTTTAGTTTCAAAAGTGGCATGAAGCTGATAGTAATTCTCCAGTAAATTTCGTTTATCCTTTAAGTGAATATCTAAAATTCCGCCGCCGCGTTCCTGCATATTTTTGGTAATGCTTTGCGTTTCAGAAAAGAATTTAGGTTTTATCTGCTCAAAAAAGGATTGCAGTTTTTCGGCATCACCATTAAAAGTAAAATGAACCTGGCCAATTTTTTCAGTATCAATTATCGTAGTTTTAAATCCTCCGCGTGTAGCCCAGAATTTTGCGGCTTTTGATGCTGCGGCAACAACAGAACTTTCTTCAATTGCCATTGGAATTGTTTTGTACTTTCCGTTGATTAAAAAATTGGGAGCAACTCCAAGCGGAATATATAAATTGGTGATTGTATTTTCAATAAATTCATCATGAAGCTGTTGGAGCTTTTCATCTGAATTCCAGTAATTTCTTATAATACTCAAGGCTTCATCAGGAGCCGAAAAATATTCATTGGCAATCCAGTTAATTTTTTCTTTTTTGGATAATTTCGAAAATCCGGCAACAGCGTTGTTCATTCTCAATATATTAAATAATAATGTTGCCGCAAAGATACTATTTTAAGAGTTTTGATTGTAATCTATTTCAAACATGGAAGTACGCAATCGTTATTTTTTTTAACATTTAACACTTAAAATGTGTATTATGTTTATTTTTTTCACTAAAATTGGGCTCTTTTTATATTTAAAATAATTCTAATGAATACAAGTAAAATTACTGTAGTACTTTTATTTATAGTTGCATCGGTTTTTGGGCAGCAAAAAATAACGGTCGAAAATATTTATGGTGGTGCATTTCGGGCAAAAGGAATGGACGAATTGCAATCTTTAAAGAATACAAATCAATATACGGTTCTAAATGTTGATCAGGCAAGCCGGACAATGCAGATTGATTTATATGATTTTGCAACACTAAAAAAAGTATCGAACCTTATTGATACTAAAAACCACAAAGAACTTCAGGACGGAATTGACAGCTACACCTTCGATGCCTCAGAAAAAAAGATTTTAATTGCTTGTAATTCAAATCAAATCTTCCGTCACTCTTTTACAGCAGATTATTTTTTATACGATATCGCTTCAAAATCTCTAACGAAACTTGTTGATTTTCAAATTCAGGAGCCAACTTTTTCTCCGGATGGAACTAAGATTGCTTATGCTAGAGAAAACAATTTATATGTTTACGATGTAGCTTCAAAAAAATCAACAGCTGTTACTACTGACGGAAAGAAAAATGCAGTCATTAATGGTATTACGGATTGGGTTTATGAAGAAGAATTTGCTTTTGTTCGTGCATTTGACTGGAGTAAAGACAGTAAAAAATTAGCTTATATTCGTTTTGACGAAAGTCAGGTTCCTGAGTTTTCAATGTCAATCTTCAAAAAAGATTTATATCCAACAATCGAAACGTTTAAATATCCTAAAGCGGGAGAAAAAAATTCTGTAGTTTCATTACACATTTATGATGCAGCAGGAAACGCTTCTAAAAAAGTAGATTTAGGAAATTATAATGATTTCTACATTGCAAGAATGCAATGGACAAACGATAACAATACATTGTCTGCACAGGTTTTAAACCGTCACCAGGATAATCTTGATTTATTATTTATTGACGGAACAACAGCTGCAGCAAAAGTGGTTTTGAATGAAAAAGACAAAGCTTACGTAGATGTTACAGATAATTTGACTTTTTTAAAAGATAACAGTTTTATCTGGACAAGCGAAAAAGACGGTTTCAATCATATTTATGTGTTTGATAAAACCGGAAAACTTAAAAATCAGGTTACAAAAGGAAACTGGGAAGTGGTGTCTTACTACGGTTTCGACGAAAAAACAAAAACTATTTTCTACCAGTCTACAGAAAATGGTTCTATCAATAGAGATATTTACAGAATTAGTTTAGACGGAAAAAACAAAACCCGTTTAACTACAAAAGTGGGAACAAGCGCGGCAACTTTCAGTCCGAATTTCCAATATTTTATTACTACTTTCTCAAGTAATTTAGTGCCTACAACGTATACTTTAAACGAGGCAAAAACAGGAAAAGAAATTCAGGTAATCGAAAACAATCAGGCTCTTGCTGATAAACTAAAAGCGTATAACCTTCCTGCAAAAGAATTCTTTGTTTTAAAAACAGCAAAAGGAAACGAATTAAACGCATGGATTTTAAAACCAAAAGATTTCGATCCTTCAAAAAAATATCCTGTTTTCATGTACCAATATTCTGGTCCGGGATCACAACAGGTAAACAACGATTGGAATAACAGCGATGATTACTGGTTTTTATCTCTTACACAGCAAGGTTATATTGTAGCTTGTGTTGACGGAAGAGGAACTGGTTTTAAAGGTGCTGATTTCAAAAAAGTAACACAAAAAGAATTAGGGAAATACGAAGTTGAAGATCAAATTGATGCTGCAAAAGTAATTGGCGCGTATCCTTATGTTGATGCTTCAAGAATTGGGATTTTCGGATGGAGTTATGGAGGTTTTATGTCTTCTAACTGTATTTTTCAAGGAAATGATGTATTTAAAATGGCAATCGCTGTTGCGCCGGTTACAAACTGGAGATTTTATGACAGCGTTTATACAGAAAGATACATGCAGACGCCAGAGGAAAATGCAAGCGGATACGATCAAAACTCTCCTATAAACCATGTTGATAAATTAAAAGGTAAGTTTTTATTGATTCACGGTTCTGGTGATGATAACGTTCATGTGCAAAATTCAATGCAAATGATGGAAGCATTAATTCAGGCTAATAAGCAATTTGAATCTCAAATCTATCCTGATAAAAACCACGGTATTTATGGCGGAAAAACGAGAATTCAGCTTTACAATAAGATGACTAATTTCATCAAAGAAAATTTATAATTTAAAAAATATTAACCTTAAATATAGTGAATAATATGGGAGAAACTCAAGTAAAAACTGCGCATCCAAAAGGACTTTGGGTATTGTTTGGGACGGAGATGTGGGAGAGATTCAATTTTTATGGAATGCGAGCTTTATTAACTTTATTTCTTGTAAATTCATTATTAATGAAGGAAGAAGAAGCGGCCTTAATTTATGGGGGGTTCCTTGGACTTTGTTATTTAACGCCAATGTTGGGCGGATTTATTGCGGATCGTTTTTTTGGAAACAGAAATTGTATCCTATTAGGAGGATTAATGATGGCTACAGGACAACTATGTTTGTTTACTAGTGGAAGCATTTTTAGTGAAGATATGGGTACGGCAAACATATTTATGTGGGCTGGATTAGGAGTGATTATTTTTGGAAATGGTTTTTTTAAGCCAAATATTTCCAGTATGGTAGGAAGTTTATATCCAAAACAAGAAAAAACAAAATTAGACACTGCTTTCACTATTTTCTACATGGGGATTAACTTAGGTGCATTCTTTGGGCAATCAATTTGTCCATTTTTAGGAGATAGAGTGGTTAACGGAGTTCAAAATGTTCATGCTTTTAAGTGGGGGTTTTTAGCAGCAGCAGTAGCAATGCTTTTAGGAACTATTGTTTTTTACTTTTTAAAAGATAAATATGTTGTTGGCCCAGATGGAAGACCATTAGGAGGTTTACCGTCTAAAAATATAGCATCAGATTTTGAAGAAGGAGAAGCGCAAAAAGCTGTGTTTTCTTCTAAAGCTTTGGTAATTGCGGTAGTAGCATTTATTGCATTGTTTTTTCTATTTAGATTTTTATTACATGGAGAAAATTTTATACAGACTTTAATTTTTCCTGTAATTTATTCCAGTGGTTTGACTTTAGCAGGATTGATTATTTCCGATTCTTCTTTGACGAAAATTGAAAGAGACCGAATTCTTGTGGTCTATATTGTATCGTTTTTTATTATTTTCTTTTGGGCCACGTTTGAACAAGCAGGTTCTTCTCTGACATTTATTGCCGCAAATCAAACAGATAGAACATTTATGTTTGGTTGGGAGATGCCAGCATCAATGGTGCAGGTTTTTAATGGAATATTTGTTTTTGGTTTTGCATTGCCATTTAGTATATTGTGGGATTACCTAAGAGCTAAAGGTAAAGAGCCAATTTCTCCTGTGAAGTTAGCGGTTGGATTAGCAATAATTACGATTAGTTTCTTTATGTTAGCTTATCAATTTAAATCTTTAGGAACTTCAGGGTTATTAAGTGTAAAATGGTTGATTTTATTGTATTTGCTTAATACTTTTGCAGAATTGTGTTTGTCTCCTATTGGATTATCATTAGTGGGTAAATTATCTCCAAAACGTTTTGCGTCACTATTATTTGGTGTTTTCTTCTTGTCAAATGCAGCAGGTTATGCTTTGTCAGGAACGCTGGGTTCAATATTACCTGCAACTAGTGATAAATTTATAAAAGCTAAAAAATTAGGTATTGATTTACAACCTATTTTAGATAAAACAGTTACACCAACTGCAGATCAATTAAAAATATTAGCGGATAATCATATTAGCGATCATAATCCGGATTTTGCAGGTTTTGAAATTCATAATTTATTTGAATTCTTTATGGTTTTTGTTGGATTGACTGGTATCGCTGCAATTATATTATTTGCTTTGACTCCATTGTTGAAAAAAATGATGCACGGAGTAAGATAATATGGAACATAATATAGCTTTAGAGGAAATTCAAAATTTTAAAGGCAAGTACCCAAAACAATTGTGGTACTTGTTTTTAGTTGAAATGTGGGAACGTTTTTGTTTCTACGGAATGAGAGGGGTATTGGCTTTTTTTATGGTAGACCAATTAGGTTTACTTGAAGGAAAAGCAAATTTACAATACGGAGCAATTCAGGCTTTTGTTTATGCATTTACTTTTATTGGAGGTATTTTTGCAGATAAAATTCTAGGATTTAAAAAATCACTTCTTTTTGGAGGAATCGTAATGATTTTGGGGAATTTGCTGATCGCAGCTTCTCCACATGATTTCTTTTATTACGGAATAACACTTTCTATTATCGGAACAGGTTTTTTTAAGCCAAACGTTTCTTCAATGGTTGGGGAGTTGTACCATGAAAATGACGGACGTCGTGACGCAGGTTACGGATTGTTTTATGCAGGAATTAATATTGGCGGAATGCTTGGTGGTGCTATTCCTATTTATTTAGGGAAAAACTATTCATGGAGCCTTTGTTTTCTTTCGGCAGCAATCGTTATGATTATTGGTGTAATTACTTTTCTTTTAACAAAAAAGCATTTAGCACCAATTGGAAATTCTCCATTAGAAAATCAACCGCAAAAAAAACGTAATTTATATGAAATTGCAGTTTATGTAGGTTCTTTTGTTGTTATTCCATTAGTATATATAATGGTTATCAACTCTGACTTTACAGAGTATTTTATGTATACTATGGGAATAGTTGCATTAGGATATTTTGCATATGAGCTGATAATGTTAAAGGATGGAAAGCAGCAGCGAAAACTTTTGGCTGCATTTGTATTTATTTTTGGATATTTTATGTTTATGGCAATTTCTGAGCAATCTGGAGGCTCATTGTCTTTGTTTGCAAAGGATAATCTATCTAACAAGATGTTGTTTTTTCATATTGATCCAAATGTGGTAAATAACAGTATCAACTCATTGTATGTTGTTATTTTTAGTCCATTAGTAGGATTGTTATGGATATTTATGGCCAAGCGAAAAATTGAACCCAATACTGTTATTAAGTTTGGTTTATCATTTGTTTTGCTTGCTGCAGGGTTCTTTATTTTTTACACTGCCAGATTTTTTGTAAATCAAGATGGATTAAGTTCTTTAGACGTTTTTGCCTTAGGATACCTTGTGTATACGCTTGGAGAATTGTGTATTGGCCCGATCGGAATGTCGGTAATTACAAAATTATCGCCTAAACGTTTGTTTGGAATGATGATGGGATTATGGTTCCTTTCTAGTGCTTTCGGACAATTTGCTGCCGGAAAATTAGGGGCCGAAATATCTGATGCCAATACAGGAACAACCTTAATGTCTAAACTTATCGCTTATACAGATGGATATTATCAATTAGCATTATATTCGTTAATTGCGGGTATTGCATTAATTGTTTTGACTCCGTTAATTAGAAGGTTAATGCAAGAAGTAAAATAAATAGATTTTTGAATTCATTTTTTATTTAAATTTGCAAAAAAATCACATGTTATGAAAAGAATATTACTAATAGCCTTTTTTATAGTTGGAGCATTTGCAACTCAGGCTCAGGAACTAAAATGGTATACTGATGTAAAAGAAGCAATCACAGTAAGTAATAAAGAACAAAAACCTATGTTGTTGTTCTTTACAGGAAGCGACTGGTGCGGATGGTGTATTCGTTTGCAAAACGAAGTTTTAAAAACTCCGGAATTTAAAAAATGGGCTGCTGATAATGTTGTTTTAGTAGAATTGGATTATCCAAGAGCTGTACCTCAAACGCCAGAGCTTAAAAGCCAAAATAATGAGCTGCAACAGGCTTTTGGAATCCAGGGATTTCCAACTGTATTTTTTACAAGCGCACAAACAAAAGATGGAAAAGTTAATTTTACAGGCCTTGGCAGAACAGGATATGTTGCCGGAGGCCCATCGGCTTGGTTAACAGTTGCAGATGGAATTGTTCATCCTAAGAAATCGTAAAAAATTTAATTTTTAAATCAAGATTATATATAAAACTCCTTACAGTAATGTAAGGAGTTTTTTTGTTTAGTAGGAAAAGATTTTCATTTGTTAAGCCTAAATTATTATTTCAATATTTATTTATAAATAAAAAAACATATAATGTAATTTTTGATGCAATTAAATTTGGATAATTAAAATATTGTGTTAATTTCGTCATGCTATACTAACCAAAACCAATATATAATATGACTAAAAAATTACTTATCCTACTGTTTTTTTTAGGTTCATTTTTCATGCACGCACAAACGCTTGCATGGCGAACAAACATGACTGATGCAATTGCAATTAGTAATGAAGAAAGAAAACCCATGTTAATTTTATTCACTGCCTCAGGTGTACCAGAAAATCTTCAGAACGAAGTATTTAAAACCCCAGACTTTGCAGTCTGGTCGCGTGATAATGTAATTCTTGTAAAATTAGATTTATCAGACGCTACAGCTTCAGATGGAGATAAAGAACAAAACATTAAATTAAAAAATGCTTTTGGAGTTGATGATCTGCCGCAAGTATGTTATGCGATGGCTTCGATAAGAAAAAACAAAACAACTTTTAGCGCTCTTGGTAAAATTGCATACAAACCAGGAGGTGCAAAAGCATGGATTGCAGAATCAAATAATATTCTGCATCCGAGTGAGTAATAATTTAAATTAAGTTTCTTAGTTTAATTTGTAGAATCCCTTTTCAATTATGTTGAAAAGGGATATTTTTTTTAAACAAGCTAAAATGTAAATTGTACATTTAATATTTTAAGACCGTAAATTTTTCGTTTTTTTCAAATAAAGAATCTTAAATAATTAAATTCATTTTAATGCGTTTTTTTTGTAACTATTTGTTTTAATGGAGATTGTTGGCAACAGGTTTTGTGTTAATTTAGTTTTATTAACCAGCCAAAAACCAATAAACTATGACCCGAAAACTACTTATCCTGCTATTCTTTTTAGTAACATGTTTTGCCGAATCGCAAAATTTAGAATGGAAAACGAGTGTGGTTGATGCCATTACCTTAAGTAATGAAGAAAGAAAACCACTATTGATTTTTTTTACCGCTGCTAATGCCCCGGAAAATTTACAAAATGAAGTTTTTAAAACACTAGAATTTGAAAAATGGTCCCGCAGAAACGTTATTTTATTAAAACTCGATTTGTCTGATGCCGCAGTGTCGAGTGAAATCAAAGAGCAGAACATTAAATTAAAAAATGCATTTGGCGTTGCCAATCTTCCGGAGGTTTGTTATACAACCGGTTCCATTAGAAATGGCAAAACTGCTTTTAATTTATTAGGGAGACTTCCGTATAATTCAAATGGAGTAAAAGCTTTTATTTCTGATTCCAATTTGATTTTAAACCCAGAATAAAAAGGATTAATTTAATCTATAAAATCCCTTTTCGGCCGTGGCATGAAAAGGGATATTTTTTTTCTCGCAGCTCAATTTCCATATTTTTTGAATTGCATACGCATTCGTTCCATCTGCAATAATAATTTTAGGATGTAATTCGGTTAAAACTCTATCAATATTTATTTTAGGAGACTGTGTCAAAATCACAATATCAGGTTTGTTTTTATTTTCATAAATTCCGGTGCTGTCAATTATGGAGATTTTCTTCCCATTAAAAAACAAGACATTCCCGATTCGCTGTGATTTATTTAAAACACTAAAATTGCCCACTAAATAAGAATTGAAAGCATTGTTTTTTGAGCTTTTGTCTCTTGTCGTATCACTTGTAAAAAGCGTAATATTATTGCCGAATCTTTTTGAGATTAAGGTATTTTTCTTGATGTTATAAACAATTAACTCTTTTTGATCTGCGGTTTCTTGTTTGGTATAAATAAAAGAAACCTGCAATAAAATTATAGATGTGAATACAATGACAAGTTTATTATAAGTGGGTTTCTTTGAACAGATTATTGCACTGATTATTACTAAATAAAGCGTAACCAAATAATAAAAATTAAAACTGATATCCTGAATAACAAAAGATTCAAAAGATGCGACATAATGGATCATTTGGTTTAAAATGAAAATGCTTTTTTCAAAAATGTAAACCAAAATTTCGGGCGGACTTTTGAACATTGCAAAAAGCATCACAATAATTCCGGCTATCATGATGAAAGATAAAACAGGAAGAATTATAATATTGGTAACAAAAAACAATCCCGGAAATTGATGAAAATAATAAAGGCATAAAGGTAAAGTTCCAATTTGTGCAGCAAATGAAACCGTTAAGGAATCCCAGATATAAATTGCGATTTTGTTTTTTGGCGACCAGATTTTCTTTAATATCGGCTGAAGCCAAACTATAAAATACAACGCTAAATAACTTAATTGAAAACCAACATCAAATAAGAAATAAGGCTCAAAAAGTAAGATCAATAAAATGGAAACTAATAACGTATGATAAATGTTTCCACTTCTGCGAAGATGATTTCCAATGGCTACAAAAGAAAACATGACAACCGAACGCAAAACGGAAGGAGATAATCCAGATATAACAGCAAAACCCGCAAGCGAAATTAAAATCGAAACCAATTTAATTGCCGAACCTTTTCGGGTATTGGGAACTGGTTTTAAAATAAACATGATAAAAAGCATTATAAAGCCTACATGCAGCCCTGAAACTGAAAGAACATGCGTTGCTCCCGAATATTGATAATCTTTTATAATATCGGCTGAAATTTCCTGCTGCTGTCCCAAAATAAGAGCTAGGGCCACATTCATTTCATCTTTACTAAAATGAGCGCTTTCCAGATTTTTTAAAATAGTAGCGTGGAGTCGGCCGGAGTAATACCAAATATCTTTTTTGATGGTTTGGCTAATTTTGATTTCTGATTTTTTGCAATAAACCTGTGCATAAATCTGTTTGTCGGCTAAGTATTTGGCATAATCAAATTGATTCGGATTTTTACTCGAAGCTGTTTTTTGTAAAGTAGTTTTGACTTTGATTGTATTTCCAATTATTAAGGAATTTTGAGTGCTGTCTTTTTGAATATTGACAATAATTTTCCCTGAATAAGTTTTATTTTCAATCGTATTTATAAGCCCAATGTAGCGATCATTGTAATCGTTGCTTTTGAGTTTTTCACGTAATGTAAAAGTTATAAATTGAGGTTCTTCAAAAGCTGTTTTAGAATGTGTGTAATTCGATTTATCAAAAGTATCAGTATGGATAAGCAAAACGCAGATTCCTGTGCAGAACGAAATAAGAGCACTACTGATTCCGAAAAATAAATTTGTCTTTTTGTTTTTCTTCGAAAGAAAAAAACTAATACAAAATAAAGCAGAACAAATTCCAAGAGAAATAAATGAAACTTGAATGGAAGGCAGGCGATAATAAGAAACTAAAATGCCAAAAAGAAAGCTAATTGTAATTTTAGCTAAAGGAAAATCTAATACTTTCATGGCTTAAAAGTATTAAAAATTTGTAAGAAAATAGATATATTTTATTTATTCGATTACCCGGTTTACTTGTTCGAATGAATTTTTATAATACGCTTCTTTTGTAGAAGAAATGATTACGCCTTTTGAAGTAGAAGAATGTATAAATTTAATTTCATCTGAATTTACTTCTGTAATAAGACCAACATGATTGATCTGCTTACTTTTATTCGTTTTAAAGAAAATCAAATCGCCTTTTTTGGCATCGTTTAATGGAATTACTTTTCCGACTTTTGCCTGTTCAAAAGAACTTCTCGGCAATTTTATATTTTCAGATTCGAAAGTGGTGTAAACCAAACCTGAACAATCAAAACCACTTTTTGTAGTTCCGCCCGCTTTGTATTTAACGCCAATATTATCTGTCGCAGTTTCAATTAAATTTTTTACAATAGATCTGTTTTCTTTTTTCGGTTCGTTTTTGCTCACGGCAGTCGAAGTCGATTTACAAGAAACCAATACGATTGATAAAAGAAGGAAAACGAGTATTTTTTTCAAAACAAAAATGTTTAAGATTTTAAATCTGCAACAATAAGTTTAGCTGTTTTTTTGCTTGCGCCAACTCCGCCTAGTTTTTGCTCTAAAATATCATAGTTTTTTAGCAGTTTTTCGCGGTGAGAAGGTTCAAGTAATTTGTTCAGTTCTTCCTTGATTCTTTTTGTGTTGCATTCACTTTGAATCAGTTCCGTTACAACTTCCTGATCCATAATTAAATTGACAAGCGAAATATATTTTAAAGTAATAATTCGTTTTGCAATTTGGTATGAAATTGCACTTCCTTTATAACAAACCACTTCGGGAACTTTAAAAAGAGCCGTTTCTAAAGTTGCAGTTCCAGAGGTAACCAATGCCGCAGTTGAAGAACGCAATAAATCATAGGTTTTATTCGAAACAAAGGCGATGTTTTTGTTTTTAATAAACTGCTGGTAAAACTCATAATCCTGACTTGGTGCGCCGGCAATAACAAATTCATAATCCTGAAAATCATCTACAACACTCAGCATAACACTCAGCATTTTGGTAATTTCCTGTTTACGGCTTCCCGGTAAAACAGCAATAATTGGTTTTTCTCCCAATTTATATTCTTCTCTAAAAGCAGTTTCATTAAAAGCAGGCTGATTTTGAATCGCATCAATTAAAGGATGCCCAACAAAATCTACAGGAAAATGATGTTTGTCTTCGTAAAAACTTTTTTCAAAAGGCAAAATCACAAACATTCTGTCAACGTCTTGTTTTATGGCGTTAATTCTGTTTTCTTTCCAGGCCCAAATTTGAGGAGAAATATAATAATGTGTTTTGTAATTCAGTTCTTTAGCCCATTTTGCAATACGCATATTAAAGCCCGGATAATCAATAAAAATTAAAACATCGGGTTTGAATTCAGAGATATCTTTTTTGCAGAATTTGATGTTGTTTAAAATAGTTTTTAAGTTAAAAATTACTTCAACAAACCCCATAAAAGCCAATTCGCGATAATGTTTTACCAATGTTCCGCCGGCTTTTTGCATTAAATCACCGCCCCAAAATCTAATGTCAGCCTGAGGATCTTCCTCATATAATGCTTTCATTAAATTTGAACCGTGTAAATCTCCAGAAGCTTCGCCAGCTATTATGTAATATTTCATATCAACGAATTTTTATTGCAGCACAAAGATAGGATTTAAATAATTATGGTCGAAATTGCTAAAACAATCACGGCTAAAATCACGCCGCGAGCCATCATTTCTTTGTTTCTTTTTAAGAGAATTAAAAAAACAGGAAGATCTAAAACAGCCCCAATTGTAATTACTTTTCCTAAATATCCCATTTCTCTAATAGTTTTAATTCCGGCTGGAAGATCAAACTTTGTAAAAAATTTGATAAACAAATAACTTCCAAGAAGTGAAGTAAAAATTCCAACAATAAATCCGATTACAAGTTCTTTTTTATCCATTTAATTTCCAAGTATTAAGTTGCTGCATTGTATGATGTGCGGTTAAGTCAAACTGAACAGGAACTACCGAAATATATCCGTTTTCAAGCGCCCATTCATCTGTATCTTCGCCATTGTCTTCATTCGTAAATTTGCCTGTTAACCAGTAATAATCTTTACCGTAAGGCGTTTGTCTTTTGTCGAATTTCTGGGCGTAATACGCTTTCGCCTGACGGCAGATTTTTATTCCTTTAATTTCTTTTTCGCTCAATTTCGGAAAGTTTACATTTAAAACCACGCCGGGAGGAAGTTTATTTTTTAAGGTCTCCAACGCTATTTTTTTCACGAATGCTTTAGCAGGTTCAAAATCGGCATTCCAGTCAAAATCCAAAAGAGAAAAACCAATTGCCTGAATCCCCTCAATTCCGGCTTCGACAGCAGCGCTCATGGTTCCCGAATAAATCACATTTATAGAAGAATTTGATCCGTGATTAATTCCCGAAACACACAAGTCCGGTTTTCGTTTTAAAATTTCATTAACAGCAAGTTTTACACAGTCTACAGGCGTTCCGGAACAGCTGTATTCTGTAATCGAATCTCCATCTTTAGAAATTTTATCCAGAAATAAAGTATTATTTATCGTAATTGCGTGTCCCATTGCGCTCTGAGGCTTGTCTGGAGCGACTACAATTACATCGCCAATAGTTTCCATAACGCTTATTAAAGCTCTTATTCCGGGAGCCAGAATTCCGTCGTCATTCGTAACTAATATTAAAGGTTTTTCGTCTTTCATACTTCATTTTCCATTTTTGATTTATCAAAATAAAAGCTTGTTAAGGCAAATGTAGTAACAGATTTTGGTAGAATACTAACAAATAAATAAAAATTGTAAACTAAATTCCAGAAGACTTTTAAGCATCAAACATTTTTATATCTTTAACAAAAAATTATACTGATCTTGGCATGTTGGCATAGTTTTTACCGTAACTTAGATTAAAAAATTTGATGAATGCTATTATTAAGTTTATGAAAAGAAATTATAAAATACTTATAGCCGTATTATGCTTGTCTTTAACCCTGTTTGCTTTTAAAATAAATGCTGACAAGAATGATGATCCGGACCCAAATAAAGACAAGACATTATTAGAATTACTGGCTTTTGTTATTGAAAAAGGACACTACAGTCCGGCTGAAATAAATGACGAATTTTCAAAAGGTATTTTTAAAGATTACATCGAGGCATTAGACCCTTCGAAGCGATTTTTCCTGCAGTCTGATATTGATGAATTTAAACAATATGAGTTAATGCTGGACGATCAGTTTTTGAATAAAGATTTGACATTTTTCAACTTGACTTATACAAGGCTGATGAAGAGAATGGAAGAAAGCAAAAAACGTTACAAAACGATTTTAGCACAGCCATTTAACTACACAACAGATGAGACTTTTAATGCAGATTATGAGAAACTTCCGTATGCAAAAAACTTAACGGAAATCAATGAAAGATGGAGAAAACAAATTAAATTATCTACACTTTCATCTCTTGTAACAAAGCAAAAAATTGAAGAAGAGAAAAAGAAAAAAGATCCTTCTTATCAGGAAAAATCTTTTGATGCTTTAGAAAAAGATACACGCGAAAGTTCATTAAAATCTTTAGATGATAATTTTAGCGTAATTAAAGATTTGAATAAAGATTACTGGTTTTCAGTGTATTTGAATTCAATCATGGCTCGTTTTGACCCTCATACAAGTTATTTTGCCCCAGAAGAAAAAGATCGTTTTGATGTAAATATCAGCGGAAAATTAGAAGGAATTGGTGCAAGATTAACGAAGAAAAATGATTTTACTCAAATCGACGAATTAATTTCTGGCGGACCAGCTTGGAAAGGAAAACAACTTGAAGCGGGAGATTTAATCCTGAAAGTAGCTCAAGGAAACGAAGAACCTGTTGATGTGGTTGGAATGCGTCTTGATGATGTTGTGAAAAAAATCAAAGGTCATAAAGGAACTGAAGTTAAACTTACCGTTAAAAAAGTTGACGGAAGTATTAAAGTAATTTCAATTATCAGAGATGTTGTTGAAATTGAAGAAACTTACGCAAAATCAAGTATTGTTGAGAAAAACGGATTGAAATACGGCGTTATTTATCTGCCGAAATTTTATATCGATTTTGAAAACAAAGACGGTCGTGATGCCGGAAAAGATATTGCTCTTGAGGTAGAAAGACTGAAAAAAGAAAACATAAACGGAATCGTTCTTGACGTTCGTGATGACGGTGGAGGATCTCTTTCTACAGTTGTTGATATCGCAGGTTTATTTATTGAAGAAGGACCAATTGTTCAGGTAAAATCTGCTGGTAAAAAGAAAGAAGTTTTATACGATAAAGATAAAAAAATAGAGTGGGACGGACCATTAGTAATTATGGTGAACAGTTTCTCTGCTTCAGCTTCTGAAATTTTAGCAGCTGCAATTCAGGATTACAAACGTGGTGTTATCATCGGAAGTAAACAAACTTACGGTAAAGGAACAGTACAAAATGTATTGGATTTGAATCAATTTGTTCGTAATGCAAATTATGGAGATTTAGGAGCTTTGAAAATTACAGGTCAAAAATTCTACAGAATTAACGGAGGTTCAACTCAGTTAGAAGGTGTTCATAGTGACGTGGTTATGCCAGATCGTTATGCTTACTTAAAAATGGGAGAACGTGATATTGACAATGCAATGCCATGGGATAAAATTGACCCGGCAGATTACAGCACTTGGACTTCTAACGAAAACTTTACAAAAGCAATCGAGAAAAGTAGAAACAGAATTTTACAAAATCCTCAATTTAAATTAATTGAAGATAATGCAAAATGGATCGATGTTAAGAATAAAGAAAATATATACAGCCTGAACATTAATAGTTTTAAACAAACTCAGGAACAAGTTGAAAATGAAGGAAAAAAATACAAACCAATTTCTGATTATAAAAACAGTTTAGTGTTTAAATCATTGCCTTATGAAGAGGTTGAAATGAACAACGATGCTACATTAAAAGAAAAAAGAGAAGCTTGGCACCAGGCATTATCTAAAGATGTTTATGTTGAAGAAGCATTAAATGTTTTAGATGATTTACAATCTAAATCTTTAGTAAAAGCGGGCGTTTCTCCTAAAATGAAAAAAGATAAATTGGTAAAATCTTAAAGATTTTAAATGTTTAAATTGTTATTAAAAAACGCTTCTTAAAGTAATTTATGAAGCGTTTTTTAGTTTATAAGAAAAATAATATTTATGAAAAGTATTTTAGTCTGCGGGTTGATTGGTTTAGCATTGCTTTCCTGTAAAAAGGAAAATGAAACTGTTGTTGAAACAGAAATAGCAAAAACAGAAAATTCATTTGTTTCTGACCAAACTAATACGGGTTCTTTATATTCGATTGCTTATCAGCCAACTTCAACTACAAATCAAATTGTACAACATAAATATTATACACTTTCTTATAATGAAAAGTTTGAACAGGCCGAATGGGTGGCGTATGAATTAAAGAAAGAATATCTAAAAAACGGAAATTACAAACGTCCGTATTTTATTGAAGATCCAAAAGTAACAACGGGTTCTGCAGACTGGAGAAATTATAAAAAATCGGGTTATGATAAAGGACATCTTTGCCCAGCCGGCGATATGGAATTTAGCGAAGATGCTTATAATGACACTTTTTATACTTCGAATATTTCGCCGCAAAGACATGATTTTAACAGCGGAATCTGGAATAGAATTGAACAGAAAACACGTTATTGGGCAGGAAAATACAATGACATTTATGTAGTTACTGGCGGAATCCTGAAAGATTCAGATAAAAAAATAGGAACAGAGAAAGTTTCTGTTCCTAAATATTTTTATAAAATTGTTTTAGCTAAATCAGGAAAGGAACATAAAGCAATCGCTTTTTTGGTTCCAAATGAAGACAGCGATAAACCAATTTATGATTTCGTAGTTCCTATCGAAACTCTGGAAAAAATGACTGGAATTGATTTCTTCCCGAATTTAAAAAACTTAAAAAGCAGTAAGGACTTTTAAATCTGCAATTGTTTCGGTTGGGTTTTCGGCTTTAAAAACAAAACTTCCGGCAACTAAAACATCGGCTCCGGCTTCTACTAATTGTTTGGCATTTTTGTTGGTTACACCGCCGTCAATTTCGATAAGCGTTGATGCGTTTTTGTGTGTAATTAAAGCTTTTAGTTTTTTTACTTTATCATAAGTATTTTCAATAAACGACTGTCCGCCAAAACCTGGATTCACACTCATTACACAAACTAAATCAATATCATTAATAACATCTTCTAACAAGTCAATATTAGTATGCGGATTGATGGCAACTCCCGCTTTCATTCCTTCGGCTTTAATAGCTTGTAATGTTCTGTGTAAATGTGTACAAGCTTCATAATGTACCGTTAAACCGTTAGCGCCTAAATCAGCAAAAGTTTTAATATAACGATCCGGATCAATAATCATTAAATGTACATCAATATATTTTTTTGCATGTTTAGAAATAGCTTCTAAAACAGGCATTCCAAAAGAAATATTCGGAACAAAAACTCCATCCATAATATCAATATGAAACCAATCGGCCTGACTGATGTTAATCATTTCGATATCACGCTGCAGGTTCGCAAAATCGGCAGCAAGAACAGAAGGAGCAATAAGAGTATTTTTCATTTTGTAGTAGTGTGTTTTTTTACAAAGATAAAATTTTTTAACCGTAATCCCGACAGCTATCCGGGTCAAGGATTTATGTAAAATTCTTATAGGTTTAAGATGTTTATGTTTTGCTAAATTTATTTTTAATAGATTAAGATTTTGTCATTATTTTAATTAAAATAATAAGAAAGAAATATAGTAAATCTAAAAAAGGAAATAAATAATTCGTATGGGTTTTTTTGTAAATTGCGGCAAATAATCCTACTTGATGAAAATAACTCTACTTTCAATTATTACCTTTTTTTTGTCTGCCAATATGCTCTTTAGTCAAAAGGCATTAGACCCTACAGCAGAAGATGTTCAATTAGCAAAATCACTTCGAGAAAAATATTCTAAAGATGATGTCGCCGTTTTAGAAAGCAAAGAAAACATTACGTTTGAACTTAACAAAAGCGATGCTAAAGTTGTGGTTAAAAATTCTGTGAGAGAAGTTTTAATGAACATTAATCATAGAGCTGATATTAATAAATATGAGTTTTATGACAGTGAATCGTCGATTGAAAGTTTTATTCTGAAATACAGAAATCAAAAAAATACCAGTTTTACAATAAAAGATCAGTTTTACAAAGACAACGATTTGTTCTACAATGATGCTCGTGTAAAGTATATGGACGTAGATTTTCCGGTTCAGGGATATAGCTATATCTATGAGCTTGAAAAAAAGTACAATGATATTAAGTATTTTACTTCTTTGTATTTTAATGATGAGTTTCCGGTTATCAAAAAAGAGATTACAGTTACGGTTCCAGACTGGTTAAATTTAGAATTGAAGGAATTTAATTTTGATGGAAATACTATTTCTAAAACTAAAACACGTGACGATAGAAATGGTACTACAATTTATACTTATGTAATGGAAAATGTTGATGCTTTTTATAAAGAGAAAAAAGCACCGGGAAGAAGTTACATTTATCCGCATGTTCTGGTTATAGCAAAATCATTTAAACATAGAGATAAAGAGACTATGCTTTTTAATTCGACTGCAGATTTGTATAAATGGTATAAATCATTGGTAGATTCTATGAAGGACGATACGAGTCTGCTTGCCGCTAAAGTTAAAGAGTTGACAGCTACGGCAAAAACGGATGAAGAAAAAATCAAGAATATTTATTACTGGGTTCAGGATAATATTAGATATATAGCATTTGAAGACGGAATTGCGGGTTTTAAACCAGATGAAGCGCAAAACGTTTTTGAAAAAAGATATGGGGATTGTAAAGGAATGGCAAATCTTAGTAAACAAATGCTTAAGCTTGCAGGATTTGATGCCAGACTTACCTGGATAGGAACCAAACATATTTTGTATGATTATACGACGCCTTCTCTGGCGGTTGATAATCACATGATATGTACGCTGTTTTATAAAGGCAAAACCTATTTTATTGACGGTACAGAGAAGTATAATTCTTTTGGCGAAGATGCGGAAAGAATTCAAAATAAGGAAGTAATGATTGAAGACGGAGATAAATTCATCATTAAAAAAGTTCCTGCTTCGGGCAGTGAATTAAACAAAGAAATTTATAACGCCAAGTTAGTTGTTGACAATGATAAATTGAGCGGAAGCTGTTCTAAAACTTATTCAGGAGAAAGTAAAACGGAGTTTTTAAATATTTTTAATTCTTTTGAAAATAATAAAAAAGGTGAAACTTTGGAGAAATACCTTTCTGGAAATGATAAAAATATTACAGCTAAAAATATTAAAACCTCAGATTTAAAAAACAGAGATTTAAAACTTTCTCTGAATTATGATTTAGACGTTCAAAATAAGGTTTCAAAGTTTGATAATGATATTTTTATAGACTTAGCCTACATGGATGAATATAAAAATTTTGAGTTTAAAGACAGAAAAACAAATTACGAACTAAATTATAAAACAAATTACGAGTCGAATGTAGTTTTGGCGATTCCTGATGGATATAAACTGAGTAAATTACCTGAAAGCCTAAATGTAAATGAAGAAGATTTCAGTGTTCTGATTTCGTTTAAACAAGTTGGTAAAGAGATTGTTTACAAAAAGCAATTTGTGTTTAAAAATGCCGTGGTTAAAAAAACCGATATGGCAAAATGGAATGACTTCAATAAAAACCTTAAAACAATTTATAACCAACAAATAATTTTTACAAAATCATAAAACAGTATGAATAAAACATTACTCATTTTCTTTATTACAATTTGTTTCTCTTCTTATTCGCAGGATAAAACCGAAGTAAAAGATTTCTTCTGGGGAAAATCAGATACTTTTAAAACGGTAACTAAAACTCCGGACAAATGGAAAAATGAATCGGCAGTTATTATTTATAAATATGAACATTATGACTATCATAATTCTGGAGTAAAAGTAGTGTTTACAAGTGCTTACAGACAAAGACTAAAGCTTCAGGATGAGAATTCGGTTAAAGAATTTTCGGAATTCTCATTTAAAAATAAGTTTTATTCTTCAAGGGGATATAGCTATAAACAAGGAACAACATTTTTAGGAGTTAAAATTGTTAAACCAGACGGAAAAGAAATTGAGGTTGATGTAGATAAAGACGCAAAGAAGGTTGACGACCAGAAAAAAATAGCTATAAATGGTCTTGAAATAGGAGATATTATAGATTATTATTACTACTCTTATGAGCCATTTGCCAGCCTGACTCAGAATTTTGAGCCTGTTGAAAATACATTAGGAGATGTATATCCTATTATGAGCAGGAAAATGAAATTTTTAGTTGAAGAAGATTTCTATGTTAATTTTAATACTTACCATGGTGCACCTGAATTAAAAGAAGTTGAGTCTGGGAAAAAACATACTAAAGCATACGAATTAACGGCTCAAAATGTTGAAAAAGAAGAGTTTCCTAGATGGTTTTATCCGTTAGTTGAGCTGCCTTGTTATAAATTTCAGGTGTTTTTTGCAAAAAAATCAAGTGATGCTGTTCCGTATAATTCCCAGATATTTTTACCTAAAAAGAATGAATCTTTTAGAAAAACAGTCGATAAAGATGATATTTTCGATTATTATGAAAAGAAATTTCATGCTGTTTTTGATTTAGGAGAAACACTAAAGTTTTTGAAAGGAAAAACTTTTGAAAGTGAAGAAGAAAAAATAAAAGCAGTTTACTTATTTGCCAGACATCAGTATTACACACAATTTATTGAATCGGCAGTAATTAAAGAGGCAGATATTTTTAATTCGTATGCGATGTACAAGAATCCTGATTTCTTTTCAAACGAATGGTCTTTTATATCCTATTTTATGGCTTACATGAAAGAGTTTAAAATTGATTACAATATTGTATTGGCAACAGCCAGAAATAATGGTTCTCTGGATGAATTACTGATTCAAAAAAACCTGACTCCATTATTACGAATCAATACGCCAACTCCATTATATCTTGAATATTGTAACCCATTTACCACACCAGGAACGATTGATTACAATTTAGAAAATACCAAAGGTTACATAATGGATTTTGTCAGCAACAGGACTATTGCCAATGTAAAGGAAGTAGATTTGCCATCGACTACCGTTAAATATAATGTTACAAAAGTCGTTACGAATGTTTCTATGGATGCTGATTTGTCTAGTTTGAATGTTAAAAGAGCTTCAGAGTTTTACGGACATTTTAAAAGCGATGAACAAAAAGACAAATTGAAGTTTTATGATTACGTAGAAGAAGATTATCAAAAATACGGAACAGAAAGAGTTATAGATAAAGTAGGAAGTAAAAGCAAACGCGAACAATATAATAAAGAGTTTGATGCTTTGAAAAACAAACTAAAAGATAT
Organism: Flavobacterium sp. NLM; assembly: GCF_002210235.1. NCBI lineage: Bacteria > Pseudomonadati > Bacteroidota > Flavobacteriia > Flavobacteriales > Flavobacteriaceae > Flavobacterium > Flavobacterium sp. NLM. The sequence continues at coordinate 276,143 of NZ_LIAC01000005.1, read as the reverse complement.
ACAAAAAGAAGACGAGAAAAAATCTCTTTCGGGAGAGTTTGATTTTGAAATTGAAAATCCAACAATTAAAATTACAAATACCGGAAGATATGGCGATAATTCTCCAGTTTCATATGAGGAAGAATTTGTTATAAAGAATAATTTCATCAAAAAAGCAGGCGAAAATTATATTGTTGAAATTGGAAAAATGCTGACCAATCAACTTGAAATTGATAAAAAAGAAGCTGATAGAAAGAACAATGTATATATGCCATTTCCAAGAGCTTTTGAAAATGAAATTGTATTTGAAATTCCGGCAGGATATAAAATTTCAGGAATTGAAAAATTAAATAAAAATGTTCAAAATTCAACGGGAGAATTTAGCAGTACAGCTGTTTTAAAAGATAATAAGCTAGTAATTAAAACAGTGAAGAAATATAATAATTACTACGAGCCTAATGCAAATTGGAACAAAATAGTAGACTTTTTAGAAGCAGCTTACCAATTTACCCAAGAAAAAGTTTTGCTTAAAAAACAATAAGATTAACTTCTAAATCTTAAAATATTTGATGTTATAAATAAAAAACTCCGGTAATCAGCCGGAGTTTCAATCATCAATCAAAAAACGAACAGTCAATCAAACTGTTGTTTGCTTTAAAATTCCAAATCTAAAATTCCAAATTCCAATTGTTGGTTGGGATTTGGAATTTAAAAATATTGAAATTTAATATTGTTATCCTAGGTATGTTTTAAGGATTTTACTTCTTGAAGTATGTTTTAATCTACGGATTGCTTTTTCTTTAATCTGACGAACACGCTCACGAGTTAAGTCGAAAGTTTCTCCAATTTCCTCTAAAGTCATTGGGTGCTGATCGCCAAGACCAAAATACAAACGTACAACATCTGCCTCTCTTGGAGTCAATGTTTCTAACGAACGCTCGATTTCAGTACGTAATGATTCGTGAATTAACTCTCTGTCCGGGTTTGGAGATTCTCCAGAACGTAAAACGTCATAAAGGTTAGAATCTTCACCTTCAACAAGAGGTGCATCCATTGATAAGTGACGACCAGAGTTTTTCATAGACTCTTTTACGTCATTTACAGTCATGTCAAGTTCTTTTGCAATTTCTTCAGCAGAAGGCGGACGCTCATTAGACTGCTCTAATAACGCATACATTTTGTTGATTTTATTGATAGAACCAATTTTGTTTAATGGTAAACGAACAATACGTGATTGTTCTGCAAGAGCCTGAAGGATCGATTGACGAATCCACCATACGGCATAAGAAATGAATTTGAAACCACGAGTTTCATCAAAACGCTGTGCAGCTTTAATAAGACCTAAGTTTCCTTCATTAATTAAATCAGGAAGAGTTAATCCTTGATTTTGATATTGTTTAGCAACCGATACAACGAAACGTAGGTTGGCTTTTGTTAATTTTTCTAAAGCTCTTTGATCACCAGCCTTTATTCTTTGTGCTAATTCTACCTCTTCATCAGCGGTAATCAGGTCAACTTTTCCGATTTCTTGTAGATATTTATCTAACGATGCAGTTTCACGATTGGTTACCTGCTTGGTGATTTTAAGTTGTCTCATGTTATTTGTCTCCTCAATTTTTAAGTGTACAAGTGGTTATACGTAAGAAGTTTCAAAAAAGTTACAAATTGTATCAAAAATAATTTGTTTTTTTTCAAAAATCAAAAACCTGTCTGTAAATAGACAGGTTTTCAGTGAGTTATGATATTTTTTAAATTAAAAAAATCAATTAATTTGCTGTGGTATTTTGAACTTCAATAGTTTCTTTTACAGAAACCGGGATTCCGCTTTTAGTAAAACCTTCAAGTCTTATTTCAAAAGTACCCGAAAGATCAGAAGTGTAAAATGAAGTTTCAGAATCTTTATTTAACTGAACATCAGGATTCCAGAATAATTGATTTCTAAAATCAGGAATTCTTTGATTGTCAGCAGTGTTTTCGTATTTTACTTTATTGTATATCTTTTTTGGCTGTGGTCTTAAAATAGTTGGTTTTATGATTGAAGAACCTGTTTGTGTACTTTTGAAATCTCTGTCAAAAGTTGTAAAACTGATCAAACCATTAAATGATTTTGAACCAACATAATATCTTCCCACAATAACTTCAATCTTGTATACATTTTTCATATTATAGGTTACAAGATCAGTTTGGTTTTCTAAATATTGTCCGTCAACCAAAACAAGTGCTGATTCAGGAAACTGCGGAAAAACACTTGGGTCATTAACATGCAGATAAAGTTTGTCATCTTTTTGTTTAGAATAAATTTCGACTGCGACTTCGGTTATAGTTTCTTTTAAAGTTTTAAATCTTGTATAATCATCCAGAATATATTCTTTTGCTATTGGATAAAAGAAAGATTCTGATGTTGGCGCTTTCTCGATATTGTCTACTTTTTTATGATAATAAGCATTTTCAACCTGACTCGAAATGGATCTTTCTAAAAGACTTTCTTTAAATGTGTAAGATAATTTCGAATCCTTCTCAAAAGATACCTGAGCATAATCAATTTCAGGTGCATTATTTACAGCGACATCATAATTACCTGCTTTTTCATCAATAATTTGAATAACAATATTAGAGGTATAGAATGTTTTATTTACGTTAAAAATAAAGTTTCCGTTTTGGTCCGTTTTTACCACTTCAAAAGCAAATGATTTTCCCGGAATAGATAATCCTACTGAAATGTTATCGACTTTGTCACTATTATTTTTTGCAGAGATTTTTCCTGAAATAATTTCACCTCTAAGCTCTGGTAAAATTACTTTTTGATCCTGTTTTTGCGAGTCCAACACAACCGGATAAGATGGATTTGCTGCAAATTTTACAGCCGAAACCTGATTTTGAGTTGGAATGTTATCTAATTTTCGAACTGAAAGAGAATACGTTCCATCTTCAAAATTTTTATTTAAAGACTGAATCTTCAAATCAACAAATTCGCGGTTTGTAAATGTTTTTTTATTCAGTTTAATTGAAACATTTTCATTCGTTAAATTTTCGTCAGAAGTATTTGAACTATTAGCTAAAATATTTGCGGCAACAGTTTTCTCGTCAACTTTATACGGATTGACAATATTAATGTTTAATTGAAATAACTCAGAAAACGGTTTGTTCAGCATCCAGTTTGTGTAGCCAATTAGTTTATAACTTCCTGTTTTTAAAGTTGTCGGGATGAAATAATCGCCCTGACCGCTTGCGTTTTCTAAAGAAATTTTTGTTTTAAAAACAGACTTTTTACTATCGTCAACCAATTCTACATAAGCAACTTTACTAATATTGCCTGGCGTTTTATCAGATGATTTTAAACAGTAGATTTTGTACAGCAAAGTTTCACCAGAAACAAGTGTTGTTGCATTTGTATGAATGAAAACAGTTTCATCTACTGCGATAGTTTGTTGTGCGCTGCTTAATTGTGTATTAATTAATACAAACAATAAAAATATGTGTTTTAGTCTATCCAAAATGAAGGTTTTACGTTAGATGAAAATGATGTACAGTCTCCGCATACGACGTCGACTAAGGTGTAGTTTATTCCGGCATTGGCGAGATAGGTCATTAGGTTTTTTTCAACATTATAAATCATATCGTCTCCGTTGCAGCCTTCTTCTCCGCCAAAACAGAACTTAAAAGGAATGTTATCGCAGGGATTAAAATAGGGAGCTGGTTGTCCCGGGAACATATCATTATAATTAAAAAAAATTCTTTGTTCTGAAACAGAAGTTACATCAAAAAAACCAATAACTTTTGTGTTAGAATCGCTGATGCATTTTATGTTTCCAGAAAGTACTCCGGGTTGTTTAGGAGATAAAACAGTACCTGAGCCTGCTATATCTCTCATTGTTCTATGAAAATTGTAGGCTGCTAAATTTTCGACGTATTGTCTAACTAAAATACTGTATCGATGTCCGATGATATAGTTTTCTTCCTCAATAAAACGTATTGGTAAGTTTACGCGATCTTCGGTAAGGTCATTTGTGCTTAATAAAATAATATCGGTAGATTTTTTTGTTGAGTAACAAGTTTTGGTATTAGCCGAATTAGGAATAAGCGCTACAGATTCTGGACCGGTGACTGTTAATTTGGATAATGACCATTTTGGCGCTATAATTTTATAGCTTTCCTCATATTCAAAACGATAATATTTTGAAGTTCTGGCAGGATCATAACTATTAACGTTGATTTGAACACCAACTTGATTGTCTTTGTTTGTTATAACCGACGGAACTATACTTTCAATTTGATTTACTGCTGGAAGTATTTCAGGACTTGATTCATATACTTTTCCGTCTGTGGTTTTAATTTCTAAAGTATATTGTCTGTTTGGTAAAATCTGAAATGGGGTTTGCGAAACATAAACTCCAGCGTTTTCTTCAAATAAATAAGAATTGTTTTGATTGTCTTTAACGATTACTTCTGCACCTTTTTCTACCTGAATCGATTTGTCTTCAAATTTAGAAGTTTTCGTTATTTTAATTTCCTGATTTTTAAGTTCGTTGGTCAATGTAGCTTCTACTACAATAGCTTCTTCGTAAGTGTTTGTAAGTAACGGATAAGTTTCAGTACAGCCATTTGCGAAAAAGCAAATAAGTAATAGGATTAATATTTTATTAAAAGGTATATTCATGGCTTTGTTTAAAATAGTTTTTTCTTGTTTTGATTTTGAAGAATCTATTTTTGTTTTTTAAAATTTATATTTTTTAATCTACCCAAAACGTTGGTTTTACATTTGATGCAATTGTGGTACAATCTCCGCATGGTGAATATACCCAATAATAAAATCTACCGTTTAAGTAATAAGTGATGTTGTTCATCTCTAAGTCGTCAAAATAACCGCCAGAATGTGTACAGGGATCTGGACTAAAAGGATAATTGGCATAGCAAAATTCCTGACAATCGGTATAAAATGGAGGCGGTGGTTCACCAGGAAATAAATCATTATAATTAAAATAAATTCTTTCAATTGATACTGATGCCACATCAAAATATCCAACAATTTTATCGTTTGGATTTTTTGCAGATTTTAAATTGCCTAATACAATTCCGGGTTGTGTTGGAGATAAAAGGCTTGCACTTCCGGATATTTTTTTTAGTGTGCTGTAATAGTTAAATGCTGCTAAACTTTCGACATATTGTTTTACCAGTACGCTGTATCGGGTTGTGATTATATAATCCTGATCGCTTATAAAACGGAGAAGGTAATCAACACGATCTTCTTTTAAATCAGTGGTATTTAATAAAAGCAGATTTGTACTTTTTTTATTTCCGTAACAAGTTTTTGTGTTAGGATCATTTTGACCAAAAGTAAGTCCTCCGTTTTGATTGATAAAAGCCTTAGTCGGAACCCATTTTGGGGCTACAACTTTATAGGTTTCTTCATATTCATATCTGTAATAATGTGATTTACTGGTAGGATCAAAACTGTTGACTCTAATACCGACTCCTCTTTTATCGTCTTTATCTTTTTCTACAGCCGCTTGAACGCTTTGCATTGGAGTTACTGTCGAAAGTGTTTCCGGAGATGACTCAAAAGATCTGCCGTCTTTTGTATTAATGTGCAATTGATACTGCGTTCCGGGTACGGCCTGAAATGCAACTGTTGATACATATTTATCAGATTGATCTTCAAAATCATATCTGTTTCCTGAGTTGTCTGTTATGTAAACCTCCGCGCCGCTCTCTGTCAGATAGTTTTCATCTTCAAATTTGGCACTTTTAGTAAGTTTAATTTCCTGATTTTTCAATTCATTTGTTATCGTTGCTTCTACCACTAAAGCTTCTTCATAAGTATTCGTTAATAACGGATACGTTTCTGTACAGCTATTCAAAATAAAAGCTGAACAGAGAAAAAGAACACTATATAGTTTATAATTTTTCATTATTAAAATTTAAAATTATAAGTAATACTAGGAACAGGAATTGAGAAAATAGACGTTTTATATCCTTTTACTTTTCCGTTTTGATCTGTTACAAAATAAATTGAATATGGATTATTTCTTCCTAAAACATTGTAAACTGAAATGTTCCAGAAACTATGGGCTAACTTTTTAATTTTATGATTTCCTTCAATATTAAGACCGATGTCTAAACGGATATAATCCGGAATTCTGTAAGCATTTCTGTCGCTATACAGTGTATATTGTGAATTTCCATATTGAAATGTTCCAATTGGATATGTAATTGGTCTTCCGGTTTGATATAAGAAATTAGAAGATATACTATAACGTTTTGTAAATCTATAATTTAAAATCGCACTTAAATCATGAGGTTTGTCAAAATTTGCAGGGAAAAAGTTGCCGTTGTTTACAATTTCTGAACTAAACTGACTGTCAAGCTTTATTAAAGTACGAGAATAAGTATAACCAATCCATCCGTTTAATCTTCCGGTTGATTTCTTCAATAATAATTCAACTCCATAAGCTTTTCCTTCACCCTGTAATAATTCAGTTTCAACATTTTGATTCAATAAAAGCTGCGCTCCAACTTTATAATCTAAAATATTTTTAGATTTTTTGTAGTATCCTTCAAGACTTACTTCGTATTCTTCGTCATTTAATGTTTTAAAAAGACCTAACGAAACTTGTTGTGCCGTTTGAGGTTTTACATTAGAATCAGATAATTTCCAGGTATCTGTTGGAGATTGTGTAACGTTACTTGATAAAAGGTGAATGTACTGGCGTGTAACATCATAACCTGCCTTTATAGATAAATCTTCAGTAATAAAATAACGTGCGGCTAAACGAGGTTCAAATCCGCCATAGGTTTTTATCACTTCATTTTTTTTATAATGAGTTGTTCCCGTTACTGTTTCGTCACTCAAGGGCAAACCAGGCTGATAGCTATTTACATTAGCTTCCCCTAAAGAAGCATAATAAGAATATCTTAATCCTAAATCAACTAATAATTTATCATTAACCTTATAACTATCGGCTAAATAAAGAGCAGATTCCAGCGCCCTTTCTTTTTCGATATCTGTCGAAATTAAAGTAGCCTCAGGCTTTTTCGGATGCTGATACCCTGGCGAAATATTGTATAATTTACTGGCGATACCGTAAGATAAAGTATGTTTTGGATTAAGCTGGTAATTCAATTTTAACTGCAATTGAGATTCGTTCACTTTATATCCAAAATCAAATGCATTAATATCACTTGAATCGTAGTCAATATTGAATTTATATTCACTGTTTGTAAAAATTAAAGCCCCTTTGCTCTTTTTACTGAAAGTGTGATCCCATTTTAAAGAAGCAAGTCTGTTGCTGTATTTATAAATAGAATCTGAACTTAAACTAAAGCGGTCATGGCTGTAATAAGCAGTTGCTTCAATGTTATTATTAGCATTGATTTGATTGTTGTATTTAAGAATTCCATCATAAAATCCGGCCTGACTATTCTTTAAATTTTCATCATCAAGAGATTTTAAAATCCAATCTGAGTATGTTGCTCGTCCTCCAAAAATAATACTTGATTTATTTTTCTCGATTGGCATACTTAGCGTAAGATTCGAAGTAATTGGACCAATGGCTCCTTCACCTGAAAATTTCTCAGGGTTTCCATTTTTTGTTGTAATATCAAATACAGATGATAATCTTCCTCCAAAATCTGCCGGAATGCTTCCTTTATAAATATCTGCTTTCTTTGCTGTATAAGGGTTTATGGCCGAGAAAAAACCTAAAAAGTGCTGCGGATTATATAAAACAGCATTATCTAAAAGAATAAGGTTTTGGTCGTCTTTTCCGCCTCGAACATTAAATCCTGCAGATCCTTCTCCGGTAGTTTTAATACCAGGAAATGTTGTAGCAACTTTTAATATATCTCTTTCTCCAAGAATCAAAGGAACGTTTTTAATTCCTTCAATGTCAATAGAAACTAATCCTGAAACAGTTGTTTCTGTTTGTTTTTGACCTTTCTTTTTAATTACAACTTCATCTAATTGATTTGATCTTTCATTGATGCCAATGTCAAATTTTCCGTCATCATAAACCATTAAAGTTCTCACAACCTCTTTATGGCTAAGAGATTTTACTTCAATAACGTTTATTCCGCGTGGAAGGATTAAACTATAATTTCCGTCAAGATCAGTAGAAGTATTGATGTTTTTTCCTCTTACTTTAATGTAAATATTAGGTTCAGCTTTTCCGGTTTCGTCATTTCTTACGGTACCAGAAACGGTAAAATTTCTTTTAACAGAATCTTTATTTTCTTTTCCGATGAAAACTATTGAAGCTTTTTTAGTTACGCTGTAGCTGTTTAAAGAATCATACTGCTGATGAAATACTGGATTGTCTGAATTATCATTTCCATTATTTTGATTCGTTTCGACTGGAGCATCGCTAAAATAATTCGACGGTAAGGTATCGTGAATTGTACTGTTAAGTGTTAGAATTACTTTGTTTTTAAGAACAATATAATTCAAATCAGTTTTGCTTAAAATCGAATTAAGTACATCGTCGATTTTTGCATCAGTATAAACTCCCGAAATTAATTCTTTGTTAGCATTAACCCAGGTTGGATCAAAATAGAATTTATAAGATGTTGCTACTTCAATACGTTTGATTGCATTTTCTAAAGTTTCATCTTTAAAAGTAATCGAGAATTTCTCATTAGAATTTTGTGCAACAGACAACTGAAATGAGAATAAAATAATAAAGGCGAGTAAAATTTTTTTCATTGTCTTATTTGGTTTGAATTGAAAGAGAATTAGAAATGTATTTCATCAAATTTTTCATGAATTGATTTAAATCAGATTTTTGAAGTTCTCTATTCATTAAATAAAACCCATTAATTTGTTTTTTTTGATCTGGAAACAGCTTTATAATATCGCTCTTTCCCTTTATTGAATAAATATTGTTTTTAAGATCAACAAAAAATAAATTATTTTCTTTAAAACTATAGGATATTCCATTCTCAGAAACTGTTTTTTGAATGTCTTTATGATGTTTGATATATAATGTAAAAGCCTCGGCAACTTTACTTTCTTCATAATAACCAGAAGTAAATTCCGGAACAGTCTGGACTTTTTTGTCTATTTTGACAAAATTTTTATCCAAAATTGAAAAAGCTTCAACTTTACTTTGGTTAAGGTTTATTCCAATGTTTTCAGATTCTCCATATGGATTTAAAACTAAAATATCTCTGTAAATGTCATATTTAAGTTTTACTTCAAAGTATTTTTGACCATCATAGTCAATTTTTCCAATTTCATATTTGTTGATTAAATATAAATGGTTGTCTCCAATAGATCTGTATGGATTAATGTGTGGTACCCCGTTGTTTAGGTCAAGATTATCTTTGCCAACCGTCTTGTCAAACCAGTTGTATACATTCACGTCGTTATTTGTTTGACTGTGAATGCTATAAATATTTAAGAATAATCCAAATAAAATGAGGAAAGCGGACTTTTTTTGATAATTTTTCAAAGGATTCAGTGGATTTTAGTGATTTGTTTTGGGGGTTTTCAAATTTATTAAAAAAAGGTTATAAACAAAACGTATATCTGTTAAAATGTGATAAAATCTTATTTTTTAAACAACAAAAACCCTAAATCATAATAACGATTTAGGGTTTTTTAACGAATAATTTGATTGAGTTAGAATTATGTATTTAAGTTTAATCGTAGAAATCATCAGTGTTATCAAGGATTTCGTCGAATATTTTTTTTAATGATCTTATATAAACTGGAAACGCAATGGCCAGTAAGATATATTCTAATCTTAAAACGGTAACATCGTCTAAAATTCTATATAAGCAGGGAATAATTACAGCCAAGGATACAACAACCCCAACCCACGGATTGTTTTTTATTTTTTTTATAGTTGGCAAAAGTTTCATTTCAGGTTGTCTCGTTAATGCTATCTTCATCTATCTCTATTTTGATTTAGGTGGGATAAAAGTAATTTTGATCTCAATTTATAAGTGTGAAAATGTCACGAAATGCTTTTTCTATGTCATGAACGCCATGAAATGTTTATTATGTAGGAATCTTTTCTTTGAAATAAGCATAAAAAAATCCTCAATTAAAGAGGATTGGTTTTGAATTTGAGATATTTACTAAGATAAAATATTCATTTTTTTTATAAAATCTTTGTAGGTGTCACTCAGGTTTATTTTATGATTTCCTTTTAAAATAATAAGGTTATCTGCCAGGATAATTTCTTCTATTTTATCCGTATTTACAATTGTATTGCGATGCGTTTTTATAAATTTATTTTTGTCTAATAAATCGCTGATTTTAGTCAATGAAATTAGAATTACAAATTTTTCTTTTTCGGTTATAATATTGCAGTAACGCTCTTCAACTTCAATGTAAAGAATGTCTTCAAGAGATACTTTTTTTAAGGAATTTTTCTTTTTAATAAATAAAGAATCATTACTGATTACGGTATTTTGTTCTTCGCTAAAAAAGACATTTGTCTGCTCATAAAATTTCTCGACAGCCATTTCTAAGGCATACAAAATTTCAAGTTCATTAAACGGTTTCATTAAAAAACTGAAAGGCCTTGTGAGTTTTGCCCTTTCAAAAACCTGACGATCCTGAGAGCTTGTTAAAAACACAAATGGTTTCGATGCGTGCGGAATTATATTGATAGATTCTGCAAAAGTTATTCCGTCTGGTTTTCCATCCAGGAAAACATCAATTATAATTATATCAACGGGTTTTTCATAAAAAAGTTTTAGTGCTTCTGTGTAATTTACGGCAACTCCGGCAACATTATAATTGTTTTTCTCTAATACTTTTACAAGTTCATCACTCTGCTCTAAAGTATCTTCTATAATTAAAACATTAATATTATCCATTTCATTTAGTTTTTGGGAATGTTAATATCATTTTAGTCCCTTTATTGAGTTCGCTTTCTATTTCAAACGTTCCCGAATTTTTCTTGATCATTTGCTTACATAATTGTAAACCCAAACCAGTTCCTATAATTTCTGAATTGCCTTTTTTAGCTAATAATTCTCCTTCATAAAGCAATTCTTTAATAGTGTTTTCATTCATTCCAATTCCGGTATCCTGAATTATAACCTGACAAAAATCAGAATCTGGTTCATTTGCCGAAAATGTAATTTGTCCATTCTCATTAGAAAATTTAATAGCATTGTCCAGTAAATTTCTAAATACAATTTTTAGAGAATCAAGATCAACAAACAGGAATATATTTTTTGAAACCGAATTCTCGAACGTTATTGATTTCTCTAATAATAAGGGCTTATAATTATATTCGATTTGCTGTATTACGGAGTATAAATGAATTGATTCTTTATTAAAATACAATTGTTTAGTCTGTAATAATGCCCAGTGTAATAAATTATCTAACAAGCTGTAAGTACCGTTTGCAATACTGCTGTTTTGAATAATTAAATGATTTAATTCGTCGTAATTTTTAGTTTCAAGCGTGGCAGATAATTTAGAATTACTGTTTTTTAAAGCATTTACAGATGAACGCAGATCATGGCTTACAATAGAGAAAAGTTGATCTTTTGTGGCATTGAGTTCGTCGAGTTTGTTTTTTTGACGTAAAATGGTTTTGCCATTTTTTACTTTTTGTGCATATAAATAAACACCGCCCGTTAAAATCAATAATAAACCAATTGAGGAGAAAAATAAGGTATTACGCTGTGTGTTTTTTAATTTATTTTCGACCTCAAGAACTTTTATTTGTTTTTGTTTTTGAGCCACAGCGAATTTTTTCTCAAAATCAGCAACTGCCCAAATTTTATTTTGGTTGTTTAAGGAATCTTTCCATTGTTCAGATTCTTTTCTATAAACTAATGCTTCTTTGAAATTGCCTCTGTTTTCTTCTACAATGGCCATATTTCTTGAAGCAATTTCTTTTTTATTATAATTTTTTATTTTTTTTGATAAGTCATATGCCTTTTTAAAATAAGGAATGGCTAAATTATCCTTGTATTGTTCATAATATAAATTGGCCAAATTAATGTAAGAAGAACAAATTCTATCATTATTCTGAGTTTTTGCAGTTAAACTTAAGTTTTTTAGTAAATAATCTTCTGCTTCATCTAACTGTTTCAGGTATATATATGAAGAACCAATTCCTGTATAAATATCTGCTAAGTAGTTGTCTTCGTTTAATTTAATAAATTGCTTTTCAGATAATCTGAAGTAAAAAAGAGCTCTTTGAAATTGCTTAGATTCTAGAAACGAAGCGCCTAAAGTAAAGTTTTTGATTGGCGTAAGTACAAATTTTTCTGAAACCAGGAAAAATTCTTTTTGTGCTTCTTTATAAAGTTTTTTATGAAAAAAACTAACACCTCTAAAATAATGACAATAATCAGACATTACTTTATGATTATTGTTATTCAATTGTTTCATTGAATATACTAATGTAGAGTCCCAATCTTCTTTAAGATAAAAAGATTGGGCCTTTACAAAATTTATTTTTCCTTTATATGTTATTGCTCCTTGTTGAATTTCTTTTTTTTCAAATTCGAAAAACTTTTTTTCCTGAGAAAATAGAAAATTTAAGTTTGTTACAAATAATAGTATTACAATATAAAAGATTTTACTTTTCATATTTAAGGAATAACAGTAGATGTACCTCTAGAAGTTTCAGGGTCAAGATCTCTTAAATAAGATATGATTTTTGTAACATTTTGAACGGTGTCTGAAGTATATTCTATCTCTACGTACCAAACATCATAAGTTTCTGGTGATTTATCATCATAATCATAGTCAAAATAGATTTCGATCAATCCATCATTCTCTGTAAATATTCCTACACTAGGATTTTGCGAATCCTTAGAATTAATGTATAAAGTAGCGTTAATTTTTAATTTTCGTACCCCATGTTGTACAAAAAGTCTTGCAGAAACTAAGGGAGGAACTGGGTATGTAAGGCTTTCAGGATCTAAAAATCTAAAATCTACGGTATTAATCTTCGTGTTTTGAATCACAAAATATTCTGTGGTTTCCATAATTAGGTTTTAAGGGTTAATAATTTTATTTTTGGTGGGTTAAAGATATTTTATTTCTTTAAGAAAATATAAGCATTGTCGTGTTTTTTTTGTTAAATTATTTATTTATTGCCGTTCGTCGATAATAAATATTATAATTTGCTTTAGAAAGAAAAAAAAGCAGCCGAAAAAAAATGAATTGGGTTTGTTGCGGAAAAGGCTTATTATTTTAGAAAAGTAAGTCAACCTGCGAATTAATTTTTTCGAGATAATAATCTATTTTTCGAATGGCACGATTAAAGAAAAGGTTTTGCTCTTTAATACCAGATTGCCCTAAAGCTATTGAGTTGCTAATTTGCTGTTTAAAAAACTGATGCACATTTTTACAGCTGTCTTCATTGTCTGTAATAAAATAACCTAAGAGAGTGTAAGGAACAAACATAGTTAGTTTTTCTTCCGTTTCTATGAGCATGTTATTGTTTAATAATATCAGTTCATTATAATAAAGGGCAAAGTTGTTATTTGAGTCATTGCATTTTGCCTGTATTAAACTTATTATTCTCTTTAAGTCCTTACAAAGAGCATTAGCATTTTTTAAATTTAGCAAGCCGGCTTCATAAAAATAGAGAATCTGCTGCAAACTGCTGTTTATAGTGGTATCGTTCCAAATTTCATTTACCGTCGTATTCTCATATGCTTTTTTTAAGGTCTGCATATATTCAGTAAAAGATTCTTCAATCACAAAATTTTCAAAAGATACTTTTTTCTGGTTTGTATTTAAAAGATTCAGCCAAACAAAAGCCTTGAATTTTGACAAAATCGTTCCGTCCATAAAATAGAATAACGGAATATCCTTGGCCGAATAATAAAGTTTTGTTTTTGGGTTTTTTGTCAGTATTTCAACCTGTTGTGCTGATGCTTTAAAATATTGGAGCATATCTTTTAAGGATTCGATCTCAATAGTTTTTTCTACAATGACTTTTTCTTTTTGTGAAAATAAATTATCCAATGAAATATTAAAATGATTCGCCAGTTTGATGGTTTCGTCAATAGAAAATTTACTTTTTTGAGATATCCTTCGATGCGACGCATCATAACTGATTTCCAAGATAGAAGCAATCTCATCTATCAAAGAATTTGACTTGGAAATTTTACTTCTAATAGCTTTTAAAAATGATTCCTGATGTTTCATAATTTGCGATAATCACAAATATACTAAAATATTTTATTGTTTTACGCAAACCGATATGTGATAAATGCAATAGGTTTGTCCTGTAATTTTAAAAAGAAATAGTATGAAAATTATAAATCAAATTATGAGCGCCAATTCTTTTGGCCGTTTTCACAGAATACAATTTATAGGTCTTTTCTTGTTCACTGGCTTTTGTTTTGGACAAGATGCTTCGTCAAAAGTCATGGATACCTTAGTTAATAATATTTCAGAAAGTCCTTCTCTAGAATTTGATGGAAAAGATATTGATCTGCATTATTTCAGATGGAAATCTAATAATAATTTAAGGAATGACAGTATAAAGATTTTTAGTCTGTCTCCAATATCCAGAAGAGTAAATAAAGTAAATGGTTTTGCTCTTGGAGTAGGTCATTATGAGAATGAAAAAATTAAACTTCAAACAATTAATGGATTAAATATTGAAGCCAGTCCGCTGTCAGTGGCTTTATTTACAATTTCAATTAATGTTCCTTTTGAGTCTTTTTTAGTTGGAATTAATGATAATGTTATAAGTAACGTAGCTTTTTTTGATGATCATAAAGATACTTATATTAAGGTAAATGGTTTGAATATTAGTTCGGGAGGATTTACGGGAGGTGCAGAATTAAGAGGAATAAATATTTCGATAATTTCTGGAATGAATAAAATGAATGGATTCTCTGTTGGAGGAATATTAAATACAAAGAGCTTTTCTGGTGTAAGTATTTCGGGTTTAGCTAATATTTCTGATTCAGGAAATGGAATTCAAATTGGGTCGTCAAATGTTTCCAGACGACATAACGGAATTCAGATTGGATTATTTAATAATTCGAAAGAATTGAGAGGAATGCAATTTGGTCTTTGGAACACAAACGGAAAACGTAAGCTTCCTTTTTTTAACTGGCAGTTTAAGAAATAAAAAATAAAACAAATGAAAAATATACCAATTTCGCTTATTGCTTTCAGGCTTTTATTAGGGCCAATTTTAATAATGCTGACTTATAATTTTGGAACCGAAATTAGAAAGGAACTTGTTGTTTTAATCTTTTTAGGACTATTGTCTGATATTTTTGATGGCATTATTGCACGCCGGCTAGGAACTTCCTCAGAAAAACTCCGAAGAATGGACAGTCAGACAGATTTAGTTTTTTGGTTATGCGTTGCCTGGTGTTCATGGATATTAAACCCCGAAATAATAATAGAAAATGCATTCCCTATTGCTTTGATTTTTATAATGGAAGCATTGACGTATGTTTTCAGCTTTATGAAATTTGGCAAAGAAACCTGTACACATGCGTTTCTTTCTAAATTATGGGGAATAACGTTGTTACTTGCTTTTGTTGGAATGATTGGTTTTGGATATTCCGGAATTACTTTTTCTTTAGCAATTATTTTTGGAATTGTCGGTCATATAGATGTTTTGCTTATCATCTTAATTCTTCCAAAATGGACATTTGATGTTCCTAGCTGTTATCATGCCTATTTGATTCGGAATAATATTCCTTTTAAAAAGAATAAGCTTTTTAATTAAAAACGAAAAACCCCAATTCAATTAATGAATTGGGGTTTTAGCTAATAATTTTTGCTAAGCCAAATATTCTATTTTAAGAAATTTGATTTATTTATTCAATTTTGAATGTTTTATAAAAATGAATATAATTCCCTGTTTCGTTTACTCCTTCCAGCAGGATTTCATAATCCCCGGCAATATCAGACGTGTAAAAAGAGATCGCCATTTCGCTATTTTTAAATGCTATATTAGGTTTCCAGAGTAATTGATATCTATAATCAGGAACTCGGTTTAGGGTATTAGATATTTCATATTTTGGCTCAAAATAAACTTTTGAAGGTTCAGGTCTCAAAATTATCGTTTTCAAAATATTTTTATCCGTATAAATACTCGCAAAATCGTTATTTTTTGTAATGATACTAACAATTCCGTTGAATATTTTGGGGCCATAACAATATGGTCTGTCCACAACGCTAATACTTTGAATTTGATAAGCATTGTAATTAAGTAGTGCATTTATGTCCTGAATTTGCAGCCCATCAACCAAAACCAGACACGGTTCAGGAGATTGAGTTATATTAAATCTGGAATTTCTTAAATACAGTGAAGGAACTTGATTATAATCTTTAAAATTAAGTTCGGTAACAATTTCTATTATGGTTTCTTTAAATGTTCTAAATCTTTCAAAACTATCCAGATTATAATTTTTCTCGGTAGGCTCAAAAAATAAATCGGTATTAACAGCATCAATAAGGCTGTCTTTTTTTTGTGAAAAATAAACGTTTTCTACCTGAGTTGCCAATGAGCGCTCTTGAATCGCTTTTAAATTTTTAGGAGAAATAGCTGTTTTATTAGAAAAAATTAAATTTGATAAATCCGGACTAGGTGTTTTATCTACTGTAATAGCATAATTTTCTCTATCAGATTCAGATAATTGCAAATAACAGTTTGATGCACTGGTTTGTTTATCTATTAAAAAAGTAAATTTTCCGCTGCTGTCTGTTTTAGTTGTTTTGAAAATGAAATTTTTTCCCGGAATCGATAGCGTAACTATTTTAGAGTTTAAGTTAGCGTTTGCAGCTTTTGAAGTTATATACCCCGTTATAATTTCGCCTCTTGTTTCTGGAAGTGCTTTTATATCTTGTTTTAAATGAATATCAGTATTAATAATTTCATTATTTGAGTTTGTAGGTATAAAATCTTTTTTTCTGATATTTAAAAAATAATTTCCTTTATCCAGTGTTTTTGGTATTACAAGTGTGGCTTTTTCTCTTTTAAAATATTTCTCTTTGTCAAGGTTTAAAACAATTCCCTCAGATGTGTTTTTATAAACTTCAGGTTTTTTAGATGTACTATCAATAATCATATTGATATGTTCTTCAAACGGATTTATAACGGTAAAATCCTTTTCAAAAAAGTTATTTTGGCTATTGTTCAACATCCAGCTCGTATAAGCAATAAGTTTATAATTTCCTGTTGTTAATGTTGTTGGAATAAAATAATCACCAGATCCAGTTCCGTTTTTTAAACTAATTTTAGTTTTAAATATGCTTTCTTTACGATTGTTAATTACTTCTAAATACGCCACTTCACTTATATCAGAAAATACGGTTGTTTTGTTTAAACAGTATAATTGGTAATATAGTGTTTCGCCGGTTAAGACTACCGAGGTATTGGTTTTAACTAATAATGATTCTGTACCCAAAACAGTATTATTTTGAGCACTACCTTTATAAGTGAAATTTACTAATAACAGCAGAAAAGCTAATTTTATATTTAATTTTCCCAAAATGAAGGTATTACGTTAGAAGAAAATGATGTACAATCTCCGCATTCTTTTTCAACCATATAAAATCCCGAAGGACCAAACCCAGGACCATCGCCAATATAATCATGTGTTTTAATCAAGTCATAATTGTCCTTTTCGATCTCATAAAAATAGAAGAGTCTGGCATTGCAGGTTGTAAAATACTCGGTTGGTTTTTCGGAAGGAAAAAAATCTTTGAAGCTAAAAAAGATTCTTTTTTTGGTCACGGATGCAACTTCAAAATAGCCCACAACTTTTTCATGTGAATCTGTTGTTGATTTTATGTTTCCAACAACATATCCGGGCTGATTTGGAGATAATATTTCTCCTGAATCAATCATTTTTTTAGATGTATAATAATAATCATAAGCACCTTGACTTTGCGTGTATTGAGAAACTATTATGCTATAACGATTTGTTAGCATATAATCTGTGTCGGCAATAAAACGAAGAGGATATTTTACGCGATCTTCACTCAAATCTGTCGTATTGGTTTGTTTGATTCCTGTAGAGTGTTTGGTAGTATAACAAACCTGGATATTTTCTTGAACAGGAACTTTTACGTAGCTGTAATGGCCGTTTTGCTGTACTAATTTAATACGAGTTTCAATAGGATGCGGAGTTATTATTTTATAAGTTTCTTCATATTCATAGCGATAATATTTAGATGTATTTGTTGGGTCAAAACTCTTAACATTTACCTGAACACCTCTAACGCCATCTTTTTCTGCAGTTGTTGCTTCAAGATCAATAGTATTTGGCGTAGTTAAAACTTCTGGTGAAGAAACATATGATTTTCCAGATTTAGTTGTTATTTTTAATTGATAGTTTTTATTTGGTTCTACTTTAAATTCATTTTCAGAAATGTATTTTCCATTTTTTTCGCTAAACTGAAATACATTGTTATCGCTGTCAACAACAGTAACATTAGCTCCAGCTTCGGGAATTTTTATGGTGTCGTTAAGAAGTCTCGTTCTTGAAATGTTTATTTCCTGATATTTTAATTCGTTTGTCAATGTGGCTTCAACAGTCATTGCATCTTCAAAATCTTGATTTTGATATACATATTGTTCCGTGCAGCCTGCCAGGATAACAGATGCAAAAAGGATCAATGTTGTTTTTTTGATTATTGATAAATTCATATTGCTGTAATAAATGAATTAAAATTTAATGTTATAAGTTATTGTTGGAATTGGAACAGAAAAAATCGATGTTTTATAAGCCTTGATTTTTCTGTCTTCGGTAACAAAATAAACATTATAAGGATTGTTTCTGCCCAGAACATTATAAACAGAAAGATTCCAGAAACTATGAGCGAGTTTTTTTATTTTGTGATTTCCTTCAAAATTAAGACCAATATCCAATCTATAATAATCTGGAATTCTATATTGATTGCTATTACTATATAACGTAAAACTCTCTCCGGCAAAATCATAAGATCCAATTGGAAAAGTAACCGGTCTGCCGGTTTGATAAACAAAATTAGTTGATAAACTATATCTCTTGGTGAATTTATAATTTAAAATGGCACTAAAATCATGTGGTTTATCATAATTTGTGGGGAAATAATCTCCGCTATTTATTTTTTCAGCATCAAATTTACTGTCCAGTTTTATTAAAGCTCTGGAGTAAGTATAGCTTAACCAGCCATTAAAATTTCCTTTTTCTTTCTTGATCAAAAATTCAACTCCATACGCTTTTCCTTCACCTTGAAGAAGTTCAGTTTCTATGTTTTCGTTCAAAAACAATTCGGCGCCAACTTTATAATCCAGAATATTTTTCGAACGCTTATAATAACCTTCTATACTTAGTTCTAATGAATTTTGAATTATATTTTTGAAAATCCCTAGCGAAAATTGATTAGAAGATTGTGGTTTAGTATTTAAATCTGAAAGCTTCCATACATCCATTGGTGATTGAGTCGTATTTGTGGACAGTAAATGCATGTATTGGTACGTTCTGTCAAAACTTGCTTTTATGGATAGATCCGGAAGTATAAAATAACGAGCTGAAATTCTGGGTTCAAAACCTCCATACGTTTTTATGGACTCATTATTAGTGTAGGTCTTACTGTCAATAACAGTTCTTTCAGATTTAGGAAGATCATCCTGATAGATGTTTTGGGTAGAAGGACCAAGTGCCGAATAAAGAGAATAACGTAAACCTAAATCAATTAAAAGTTTGTCATTGACTTTATAATTTTCGGTAAAAAACAAAGCCGACTCTAAAGCTTTTTCTTTTTCAAGTGTTTTGTTTTTAATTTGAGAGTCGTTGCTTATTGGTTTTAAGAAACCAGGGTTAATATTGTATATTTTGCTGGTAACGCCATAATTAAAGGAGTGCTTTTCATTGAGATTGTACTTCATTTTTAAAACAAACTGAGTTTCATTGATTTTATAACCGTAATCAAATGATTTTTCAGGCTGAGAATCGTAATCAATATTAAATTTATATTGGCTGTTAGTAACAATAAATGAAGATTTATTTTTTGTGTTAAAATCATGATCCCATTTTACGGTTGCTAATAAATTGCTGTATTTATAAATAGAGTCTGAATTGATGCTGTATTTATCATGACTATAATATAAAGAAGTTTCGAGATTATCTTTTGCAGTAATTTGATGATTGTATTTTAAAAGCAAATCATAAAAGGAGGCTTGACTATTATCTAATTCAGGATCTTTAATAGCCTTTAAAATCCAGTCAGAATAACTTGCTCTGCCGCCAAACAATAAGCTTGATTTTCCTTTTACTATCGGAATTTCGAGAGTAACATTACTCATTACGGGGCCAATTCCTGCTTCACCAGAAACTTTTTCGGTATTTCCACTTTTAGATTTAATATCAAAAACAGAAGAAAGACGTCCTCCAAATTCAGCAGGAATGCTTCCTTTATAGATATCGGCTTTTTTTGTTGTAAAAGGATTTACAGAAGAAAAGAAACCTAAAAAGTGAGATGGATTGTATAAAGAAGCATTGTCTAATAAAAACAAGTTTTGATCGTCTTTTCCTCCGCGTACATTAAACCCTGCAGAGCCTTCTCCGGGTGTTTTTATACCCGGGAGAGTTGTAGCGACTTTAAAAATGTCTCTTTCGCCTAAAATTAAAGGTACGTTTTTGATGTTTTCGATATCAATGCTTGTGAGACCTGTAACTGTAGAAGTTGTATTTCTTGTTCTTTTATTTTCGATGACAACTTCTTTAAGCGCATTCACATTTTCGTTTAAATTAAAATCAACTTTTCCGTTATTGTAAAGTACAATCTTCTTAGTCTTTGATTCATGTTTAATAGATTGTGTTTCAATTATATTAATGCCGGCAGGAACTCTAAAGCTATAATAACCATTTTCATCAGTTGTTGTACTTATATCTTTGCCTTTTACTTTAATAGTAATATTATATTCTGGTTTTCCTGAAACTCTGTCTTTAATATAGCCGGAAAGTGTATAGGATTGAGATTCGTTTATTAACGACTGTCTTCCAAGAGAAATAATTGAATCTGAATCTTTCTTAGAATCATTCAGATATTGCTTATTGTAAATAGGAACAATTTGTAAATTTGGCTTTTTACTAACATTTGAGTTATCAGTATTTTTAAAATAATCCTCTGTTATCGTGTTTGATATTAAAAGGCCATTGCTTAAAATAATATTGTTTTTGTCAATAATATAATTTATGGTAGTGTTATTAAAAATAGCATCTAAAATTACTGAAATAGAGGTATCCTTGAATTCTCCTGATATAAGTTCATTATTAGATAACCATTGATCCTCAAAATAAAAGTGGAAAGAAGTGTTTTTTTCGACTATTTCAAGAGCTTTTTTTCGTGTAACATTTGAATATTCTATAGAAATATTCTTTTCTTGAGAAAAGAGAACAATTGGCAGCAAGAAAAATAAACAGAAGATAAAGTACTTTTTCATTTAGATTTGGGAATAGAGCTTATAAATTGTTATCAATAAATTTTATCAAATCTGCTTTGAACTGGTATGGATTTGTCTCTTCTTGAATTTTATTTTTTTTGTAAAACTCTTTTATCTCTTTTTTTAGCGGAGGAAATATTGCGAGGATTTCTTTTTGTGTATTTACAGATGTAAATTTTGAATTATAAAGAAGCTGGTAATTATTATATTCTTTAAACTCAGTATATAAAGTAGTTTCAATAATGGTTTCTTTGGCAGTTTTAATGTGTTTAATGTATAAGGAAATATTTTTACCTAAATATTTTTCTTCAAAAAAACCGGTGATTGCTTTCGGGTATTTATATTTATTGTCAATATTTACAAATCTCTTATCATCAATTAAAAAATAATCTGTTTTTTCATTTATAAGAGTTATGCCAAATGTGTTATTGTTTTCAAATGATTTAACAAGTTCATCTTTGTATATGTCATACTTTACAAGAATGTTTTCATATAATTGATTATCGTAAAAAACAGATCCGTTAACGAAGTTTTTATTTAAATAATAGTTGTTAGTATTTTTTAAATTATAAGGATCAATATGAATTTTGCCATTATTGATGTTTAAAATTTCTTCGCCAATTGTTTTATCTAAGTAATTAGAAACGTCTTTTTTCACATTAGTCTGACAAAAACTGTTGATTGAAAGTAATAGCAGGATGAAAATTAGTGTTGAGTAATTTGTAATTTTCAATGACAGGTTTTTACAATATAGTTTGAGTTTAAAAGAGATAATAAATAATATTGTTTTAATTTTTGATCTTCCAATATCCTTTCTCATCAATATTTTTAGTTTTGTGTAGCTGTTTTCTATATAAAACTATGTTAATGAAGGTTGAAAAAAAAATAAATTAAACGAACAACATTGATTTTTAAACCAACAACATTATTCAATCTATAATGTGTTTCCTGAAAACGTTGTATTCTAGTCTTTTAGCCGTGTATTTTTAGTTGGAAAGTAGATTTAAAAACTTAAAAACCCCAATTCAACTAAATGAATTGGGGTTTTCTATGAATAAACCTTTAGTAAACTAAGATCTGATTACTCTTTTTTGTCCTCACGTGGAGGTCTTGGAACAAGTGCTTTTTTAGACACTTTTTCTTTTTTAGTTTTAGGGTCAACTCCTAAGTATTTCACTTGGAACACATCTCCCATATTAACTACATCGGCAACGTTTTCAGTACGCTCCCAAGCAAGTTCAGATACGTGAAGTAATACCTCGTTTCCTGGCGCAGCAGTATATTCTACAACAGCTCCAAAATCAAGCATTTTGATTACTTTCACTTCGTAAGCTTCTCCTAATACTGGTTTGAAAGTGATAGAAGCAATTTTTGCTAATACCGCTTCAATTCCGGCAGGATCTGTACCTAAGATTTCGATAACACCTTGCTCATCAACTTCGTTGATTACGATAGTAGTTCCAGTAGCTTTTTGTAATTCCTGAATTACTTTTCCACCAGGTCCAATTAATGCTCCAATAAAGTTTCCAGGAATAGTTCTGGTAATAATTTTTGGTGCATGAGCTTTTACGTCAGCTCTTGGAGCAGCGATAGTCTCAGTCAATTTTCCTAAAATGTGTAAACGTCCTTCACGCGCTTGCCCTAAAGCTTGCTCCATAATGTCGTAACGTAAACCATCAATTTTAATATCCATTTGACAAGCTGTAATACCATCAGCAGTTCCGGTTACTTTAAAGTCCATATCTCCTAAGTGATCTTCATCACCTAAAATATCAGACAATACAGCAAATTTCTCTCCGTCAGTAATCAATCCCATAGCAATTCCAGAAACTGGTTTTACCATTTGAACTCCAGCATCCATTAAAGCCATTGTTCCGGCACAAACTGTTGCCATAGAAGAAGAACCGTTAGATTCTAAAACTTCAGAAACAACACGAATTGTATAAGGACAATCAGCAGGAATCATATTTTTTAAAGCTCTTTGAGCTAAGTTACCGTGACCAACTTCTCTTCTTGAAGTTCCTCTTAATGGTTTTGCTTCACCAGTTGAGAAAGGAGGGAAGTTATAGTGTAAGTAGAATTTCTCTTCACCTTGTTCTGATGGAGAATCGATTTGGTTTGCTTCTCTGGATGTTCCTAAAGTTACAGTAGCCAAAGCCTGAGTTTCTCCACGAGTAAATAAAGACGAACCGTGAACTCTTGGTAAATAATCAGTTTCACACCAAATTGGTCTGATATCTGTAGTTTTTCTACCATCTAAACGAACACCTAATTCTAATACTACATTACGAACAGCTTCTTTGTTTGTTTTGTAGAAATATTTAGAAACTAAATCGCCGTCAGCAGCTAATTCTTCTTCAGTAAATAAAGCTTTAACTTCTTCTTTTACTTCAGCAAATGCAGCACCTCTTTCGTGTTTAGCCGAACCAACTTTTGCAATAGCATAAATTTTATCGTATGCAGCAACTTTTACTTTTTTATAGATTTCTTCGTTTTCTTTCTCACCTTCGTAAGTACGAATTTCTTTTTTACCAAAAGCAGCCTGTAAACGTAATTGTGCCTGAATTTGAACTTTAATAGCCTCGTGAGCAAATTTAATTGCTTCAACCATTTCAGCTTCTGAAATTTCTTTCATCTCACCTTCAACCATGGCAACAGAATCCATAGAAGCTCCAATCATCATATCGATGTCAGATTTTTCTAAATCTACTCTGCTTGGGTTGATCACAAATTTTCCGTCGATACGTGCAACACGTACTTCAGAAATTAAGTTGTAAAATGGAATGTCTGAAACTGCTAATGCTGCAGATGCAGCTAAACCAGCTAAAGCGTCTGGCATAACTTCTTCGTCATGAGACATTAACTGAATCATAACTTGTGTTTCAGCATGGTAATCATCTGGGAAAAGCGGACGTAAAACACGGTCAACTAATCTCATTGTTAATACTTCGCTGTCGCTTGGACGTGCTTCTCTTTTAAAGAAACCTCCCGGGAAACGACCTGCTGCTGCGAATTTTTCGCGGTAATCTACCGTTAACGGTAAAAAATCAACGCCTGGGTTTGATGTGCGAGCTGAAACTGCTGTTGCAAGAATCATTGTGTCGCCCATTCTTACTACTACAGAACCATCTGCTTGTTTAGCTAGACGTCCTGTCTCGATTGTGATGCTTCTGCCATCACCTAAATCGATCTTTTCTACAAATAATTGTGGAATCATAAATTTTTTCCTTATTGATTATACAATGGGTTTTAGTTGTGTTGTAGTGTTGTTGTGTGTAGTTGTTGTTGTCTAAAACCCAATGAAAAACCAAACTTTTTTTCTTGTAATATGCTTGTAATTAAATACAATATGTAAAAACAAAAAGAGGCACTTTCGCACCTCTTTTCTATATTGATTATTTTCTGATATTCAATACTTTGATAATCTCACGATATCTGTTGATCTCTTTCTTTTTCAAGTAATCCAACAAAGCTCTTCTTTTACCTACTAATAGTACAAGAGAACGCTCAGTGTTGTAATCGTGACGATTTTTTTTCAAGTGTTCAGTTAAGTGAGAAATTCTGTAAGTGAACAATGCAATTTGACCTTCTGCGCTTCCAGTGTTTGTTGCACCACCGTGTTGTGCGAAAATCTCTTCTTTCTTTTCTTTAGTTAAATACATTCCAATATTATTTAATGATTTTTATGTATGTCATACATCCTTTGTAAGACGGGTGCAAAATTACATCTTTTTTCCGAAAAAATAAATTTAAACTTTGAAAATTTTAATAATTAATCAAATTCAGGTAAAAATAATCCTTTTTTGTTGATTTTGAACTAGTTTGATTTTAAATTCAGCTATTTGTCATTCGTTTGAAGACTAATTAACAAACTAAAACCTATTTTGATTTTGCAACTTTTTTACCCGTTTGTTTCTCGTTTAAAGAGGAATAAGAAAGTTTTACATTGTTTTCGTCTATGCTTGTTCCTGAAATTAAAACTCCCTGATCGTAATTGTCTGTAAATGAAATTTTACGTAAAGCATCATTTCCAACCCAGACACCTTGTTTTAAACCGTTTTTGATAATTCCTTTTTGAGTTACAAACTTATCGGTTTCTTCATATTCTCCATTTCCATCAACTACGGTTTGATTTTTATTTTCATCCCAAAAATTAAGAATTAAAGTTTGAGCTGTTTTGGTTTTAGCATTCCACGAATTCTGTTTCTCGGATTTTTTACTTTGATTTTCGTACCAATTAATCTCTTTGCCTACTTTATGATCGTCAGAATAATTTACAACAGATTCTTTAGATCCATTTTTGAAATAACAAATAAACTCGCCATCCTTTTTTAAAATGTCTCTGTCTAAAGTACAGCCCGTCATTTTCTTTCTTCCGTTTTTGTAAAAATCGGTTACAACGTAACGTGCGCTTTTTTGAGAATAATTAGTAATTACTCTGGTATAGACATAGTTTTCGGGAGTAGCTTCACGATTTAATGAGTCAAGGAAAATTTTCTTTGAAACAACATTAATCTGCCCAAATAGATTGACTGAACTTATAAGAAGAAATATGATGAATACATTTTTTTTCATTCAGCACTATTTTTTATACATTAAAAATAGCTCTTCTAAAATAACTTAGCAACTTCTTGATTAACAAACTCCAAAAATCTTTCGTCAGCTTCTGTAAAAGGATCAATTACGTGGCTGTCAATATCAATTTGACCAATGTTTATTCCATTTACAAAAAGTGGAACAACGATTTCTGATTTCACAGTTAAACTGCAGGCAATATAATTGTCTTGTGCTTTTACATCTGGCACAACAAAATTTGCATTGCTTTCGGCAACTTGTCCGCAAATTCCTTTTCCAAAAGGAATAACAGTATGATCAGTTTCTGCACCTACATAAGGGCCTAAATGAAGTGTTTTGTTTTCGTGATTTGCAAAATAAAAACCAACCCAGTTGTAATATTCTACATTTTCGTTTAATAATTGGCAGACAGCTAATAGTTTTTCGTCTCTAACTTTATTATTATCAGATACTATAGCGCTTATTTTTGGTTGTAATTCTTGAAATGTCATGATTTGAAAATTTTATACAAAAGTATTTAAAGCTGAACTCAAAAAATACATAAATTTGAAAAAAAAATCTGTTGAAAAAATATCTAGCCCAATTCAAGCCGTTTTTAATTTTTATAGGTACTTTTTTTGCAGCTTATATTGCATTAACGCTATTATATAAATTTTATTTGAACAGTTTTAAAGCTGATGAAGTCGACGGAATTACAAATTTGGTTGGCCGCAATGTTGAGCAGTTGCTTCATGCTTTTAATTTTGATATAAAAGTTCAAAAAAGCCTTTCCGGTTCCTGGTTAGAAGTTTTATATAACAATCATTATATCGTTCGAATTATAGAAGGCTGCAATGCTGTAAGCGTTATTATCTTATTTATTGCTTTCGTGCTCGCTTTTTCGGGGAAATTTAAAGTTACCTTATATTATATCCTTTTCGGGATTGTGTTTATTTACCTTTTAAATATTGCCCGAATTGCCTTATTGACAATCTTGTTATTTCATTTTCCTGAAAAAAATCATCTTTTGCACGGCGTTCTTTTTCCGTTAATTATTTACGGAACCGTTTTTATTCTATGGATTATCTGGGTTAATAAATTTTCGAAGTATGCTAAATAAAATAAGAGAAGAAAAAACGAAAATTTTCATTTCGATACTTGTTGTTTTTTGTTTTGGAATTATTCGGGCTTTTGAAATTATGCTCTTTTATGATCCCTTCTTAGATTATTTTGAAAAGGATTTTAATAATATAAAATTGCCAGAATTCGATTCGCTAAAACTATTCCTGAACCTTTTACTTCGGTTTGTTTTAAACACTGTGCTATCACTTATTCTAATTTATACCCTTTTTAGAGACAAAGGAATTTTAATTTTCAGTTCCATTTTATACGCATTTTTTTCAGTCGTTCTTTTCGCAATGTTTTTTATAATTGTCGAATATTTTCCGGAGAAAAGCTGGCTCTTGTTTTATGTTCGAAGATTTATCATTCAGCCTATATTTGTACTTTTGTTTATTCCGGCATTTTACTATCAGCTTCAAAATCTAAAAAAATAACATTTCATTTAAATTTTATCTGACTCTTTTTAAATACTTTTGCATTATGAGAAAAAAGTGCACAGTTTTATTTTTAGCGTTCCTATTTTTGGTTTCCAACATTGGGTTTGCTTTTGATGTGCATTACTGCGGAGGAAAAATAGCTTCCGTTTCTTTAAATACTTCAGCTTCGGCATCACCAGAGAAAAAATGCTGTGGTGAAAAAGAAAAAAAATCATCTTGTTGCAAGGACAAAGTTGTAAAATTTGAAAAAAAATCAAGCGATGCAACTTTTAAGGTTTTCTTTTTCCAGCTTGCTTTTCCGGCTGTAATTCAGGAATACAAACCAATTGCGTTTTTATCTATTCCAAACTTCAAAAACAATCAGGTTATTTCGTATTATTCTGATGCGAATGCGCCTCCCTTATTCAAATTATACAATCAATACATTTTTTATTCCTGATTTTAATGTTTAGAATCAAGCCTTCTTTCTATGGCTTGCAATGAATGTTTTAGTGTTTCTTATTCTAGAGAAACTTAAAAACAGAATTTCTAAATAACATTAAAATCTTTTTTTATGCCAAAAAATATCATGCTTTTTGCGATGTTTTTACTTTCGGTTTCTGTGTTCTCACAAGAAAATTTAGAGGAAGTAAAAGTCAAAAAAAAGCAAAAAGGAATTACAAAATCCTATACCGTTACCGCAAACACATCTTTAATTACGAGTAAAGAACTCTTAAAAGCTGCATGTTGTAATCTTGCCGAAAGTTTTGAGACAAATCCATCAATTGATGTCAATTTTTCTGATGCTTTAACAGGAACGAAACAAATCAAAATGCTGGGTTTAACAAGTCCGTATTTAATGATTACCGAAGAAAATATTCCTTCGGTTCGCGGAGCGTCACAAGCTTACGGTTTATCTTTTACGCCCGGAACCTGGATCGAAAGTGTTCAAATTACCAAAGGTGCCGGAAGCGTTATTAATGGTTACGAGAGTATTTCGGGGCAAATAAATACCGAACTTTTAAAGCCATTAAGTGACATTCCGTTTTTCCTGAATGCCTACGGTTCAACCGATTCAAGATTTGAATTGAATACCCATTTTAATAAAAAGCTTTCTGATAAATGGGCAACAAGTTTATTTGTTCACGGAAATACTCGTGTGGCTAAAAATGACATGAACGATGACGGTTTTTTAGATAATCCGTTAGGAAAACAAATCAATGTTTTAAATCGTTATCAATATTATGATCCCGAAAGTGGTTTGGTAAGTTTTATCAATTTCAGATATATGAATGATAAAAAGCAAACTGGAGAAGTTGATTTTGATAAAGACCGCGATCGCGGAACTACAAATCATTGGGGTTCAGAAATCAATACAGAACGTTTTGATGTGTCTACAAAAATAGGTTATGTTTTTAAAGATATGCCTTATCAAAGCATCGGATTTCAAAATGCTTTCAACAGCCATAAACAGGATTCGTATTTTGGTTTAAATCAATATGATATTAAACAGAATAGTTTTTATTCGAATTTAATTTTCAATTCGATTATTAATAATACGAAGCATAAATTTACAACTGGTTTAAATTTTTCATACGATCAATATCAGGAATTTGTAAATGTTACAGATTACAGCCGAATCGATAATTCGGTCGGAGCATTTTTTGAATATACGTATGATAACACCGATAACTTCAGCATAATTTTAGGAGGTAGAGTGGACAATCATAACCGTTTAGGCTTTTTTGCTACACCAAGACTTCATGTTAGATACAATCCTTGGAAAAATGGAGTAATTCGTTTTTCTGCCGGAAGAGGAAAGCGATCGGCGAATATTTTTGCAGAGAATCAGCAGCTTTTTGCAAGTTCAAGAACCTTTTCAATTTTAGACAACAGCGGAAAAATTTATGGTTTAAATCCCGAAATTGCATGGAATTACGGAGTTAGTTTTTCGCAGAAATTTAAACTTTTCGGTAAAAATGCCGATGCCGGATTTGATATCTACAGAACCGATTTTCAAAATCAGGCCGTTGTAGATTTAATGCAGAGTCCGCAAGAGGTTTTGTTTTATAATTTAAAAGGAAATTCTTTTGCGAATAGTATTCAGGTAGAATTCAATTACGAGTTAATTCACAACTTAAATTTAAGAACAGCTTATAAATACTATGACATTCAAACCGATTATTTAAGAGGGACTTTTCAACGTCCGCTGCAGGCGAAACATCGTTTTCTTGGAAATTTAGAATACGAAACAACGTTGAACAATGATAAACAATGGAAGTTTGATTATACTTTTAATTGGTCTGGAAAACAACAGCTTCCGTACACAGCTACGAATCCTGCTGAAGACCAGTTTCCTGATTTCTCGCCTTCGTATGCTGTTATGAATGCTCAGGTTACAAGGGTTTTCTCGTCAGTTTTTGAGGTATATATAGGAGGTGAAAATATTGGAAATTACAAACAGCAAAAAGCGATTTTAGGAGCAAATGATCCTTTCGGACCAAATTTTGATGCTTCGGTTGCGTATGCGCCAATTTTTGGGCAAATGTATTATGCCGGATTACGATTTAAAATAAAATAATAAATTTATAACATTAAATAATAGACAATGAAAAATTTGATTTTAATAGCAATGATAACTTTTTTAGGATTTTCGGCTCAGGCGCAGACTAAAAAAAATAAGAATTTAAAATATACTGTAGAAGTTAACGGAAACTGTGAACAATGCAAAAAACGAATTGAAAAAGCTGCATTTGGAGTTCCGGGTGTAAAAACGGCTTCCTGGGATATTAGTACGCATCAGCTTACTGTGATTTTAAACGAAGAAAAATCTTCTCCACAGGATTTGAATGCCGCAATTGCAAAAGTAGGACATGATACAAAAGAAGTAAAAGCCGCAGATGCTGATTATGAAAATCTCCATTCTTGCTGTAAGTACGAGAGAGAAAAATAATTTTAAAAGCCCGAGTTAATCTTCGGGCTTTTTTATATAGTTAATTTATCTTTAAAATATGGCTTTTAATTGTGGTTAAGGTAAATAATTGTTAATTTCACAAACTTATAAGTATAACCAAATTCGTTTTATGAATAATTTTGAGTGGACCCAGTTACTAAACCCTGAATTCTATATAACTTTAAGTATCGGAGGTTTTGAGATTGGGTTATTTATTGTTCTGTTTATAGTTTTTGCTGAAACAGGACTTTTTGCAGGTTTTTTTCTTCCAGGAGACAGTTTGCTTTTTCTAGCTGGAATTTATAGCCGCGACTTAATTCAAAATGTTGTTTATATTCCGGGAGATTTTATCAATGTATTTTTGCTTTCGACAGCTGTAGCCGTAATGGGCGTTTTTGGAAATATGACTGGTTATTGGTTTGGAGCAAAAAGCGGTTATTATTTATTCAAAAAAGAAGATACATTTTGGTTTAAGAAAAAATACCTTTTGCAGTCAAAAGATTTCTTTGAAAAATACGGTGGAAAAGCAATCATTTACGCACGTTTCCTGCCAATCTTTAGAACTTTCGCGCCAATCATTGCCGGAATAGTTTCTATGGATAAAAAGAAATTTATGTTTTATAACATCTTAAGTTCTTTCTTGTGGTCCTTCATTTTAATCTTTGCCGGACATTATTTGTATGGTGTCTTTTTGAAAAAAGGAATTGATTTAAAAGAACACATCGAATACATCATTATAATCATCGTTATAATTTCTACATTCCCTGTTCTATTGAAACTTTTAAAAAAGAGACCAAGCGAAGAAATATAATTAAAGAATAAAATAAAAAAAGTCCGAAGTTTTAAAAATCTTCGGACTTTTTTATTTTCTATTGTTTAGATGATTCATTCAAATAGCAAATTAATTATACTGCATTTTAAATATAGCCCGCGGTTTCAACCGTGGGACGCAATATATGTAATCGCATGTTATGATTTGTATTCCATTCTTTTCCCACGGTTGAAACCGTGGGCTGGGCTATGTTTACAGAATGTTTTTATGTTGTTATCCAATGCAAAGGTAAAAATCTCTACAATTGGAATTTGGAATTTAAAAATTAGAATTTAAAATTTAAAACCCTACCACTCATTAACCTTATTGGCATCCATTTTTAAGAAGATAAACAATAAAATAGTGAATCCCCAAAGTCCCGAACCTCCATAAGAAAAGAAGGGCAGAGGTACTCCAATTGTTGGGAAAATACCAATAACCATGGCAATGTTTACAAAGAAGTGTATAAACAAAATTCCGGCGACGCAATAACCGTAAACCCGACTGAATTTAGTTTTTTGCCTTTCTGCCAAATAAATTACTCTCAGGAATAAACCTGTAAAAAGTAAAATAACAACCAGAGAACCTGTAAATCCCCATTCTTCGCCAACAGTTGTAAAAATATAATCCGTATGTTGTTCTGGAACGAATCCGCCTTTAGTTTGAGTTCCTTCTAAAAAGCCTTTTCCAAGCCATCCACCAGATCCAATAGCAATTTCAGATTGATTAGTATTATAACCAATACCTTTCATGTCAACGCTTTTTCCTAAAAGAATATTAAAACGATCTCTATGGTGCTGTTTAAATACATTATCGAATACATAATCAACAGAAAGAACAAATCCAGAAATCAGTACCAATAAAATGGCACTTAAAAGGAGATTTCTATCAACGGCTCTTCCTTTAAAATGTATAATAATTAGAACACCCAGTGCAATTAAAATAACAACATAAGGTTCTAAAATAAGCGTTAATACAAATAATAAAATGGTAATAAAACCAGTCCAAACGTACCAAGAGGGTAATCCTTCTCTAAATAAAACAAGAATAAAAACGCTGTAGATTAATGCACTTCCCGGATCGGGCTGTGGTAAAATAAGCATTACGGGCAAAAATACAATTGCCAAAGCCTGTAATTGCCTGTTTGTTTCTTTAAGGTTAATTTGCGTATCACTTAAATATTTGGCTAATGCCAATGATGTAGCGGCTTTTGCAAACTCTGACGGCTGAAGCGTGAAACTTCCTATAGCGTACCAGCATCGCTGACCAGCAATCGTTTTTCCAAAGAGAAACAATCCGGCTAAAGACAATAATGCCACACCAAAAATAATACTGGCGTATTTTTCGTAAAATTTTCCATCAACAAATAACACAACAAAAATTAGTGGAATTGTACATCCAATAAAAATTAATTGTTTTTGATATGTTCCATCGGTTGATAATAATGAAGAGGAATAAATATTCAGCCACCCCAATGTTACCAGCGCAATGTAGATAAAGACACTTATCCAGTCAATGTTATTTTTTACACTTTGATTTCTCATCTGAAATAATCTTAATTCTCTTTAGTGGTGTCTATTATTGTTTTTTTAGCTTCTGTTTTTGGAGTAGTTACCGTTTTAGGAACTACAATCTTAGCTTTTAAAACAGAATCTTTTGGTGTAGACTCAATTGCGCTAGCCTCGTTCATTCCGCCTAGTTTAGCATATTCAGCCGCTAAACTTTTATTTAAAACACGAACTTCCAAATCAGTTCTTGTGATTTTCTTTCTTAGATATTTTTCGATCATCAAACTGGCAATCGGTCCCGCAACAGTTGCTCCAAAACCTCCATTTTCAATCATAACCGCAATTGCAATTTTCGGATTGTCTTTTGGTGCAAAAGCAACAAAAATAGAGTGATCTTTAAGCTTTTCTCTTTTGCCGTTTATTTTGGCATAATTCTCAGCTGTTCCTGTTTTTCCGCAAATATCAATTCCGTTTACTCTAAGAGCGTAAGCGGTACCTTTGTTGTAAACATCAAATAACCCGCTGATAACCGGTGGAAAATATTTTTGATCAATAGTTGTGGTATGCCTTTCTGTAAATTTAGGATCAATTTTTCTGCCCTCAATCTTTTTAATGATATGAGGCGTATAATAATATCCCTGATTCGCAACCGTTGCCATCATATTTGCTAACTGAATAGGGGTCATTAAAACCTCTCCCTGTCCAATAGCATTTGACACAATAGTTGAGCTTCGCCATCCTCCGTTAGGATAAATTCTTTTATATGTTTTTGATGTTGGAATATTACCTTTTTTACCTGTTGGTAAATCATATCCCATAAATTGACCTAAACCAAAACTTTTTACGTGACCGCTCCAAACATCAACAGCTTTACCAGGATCTGAATATTTGTTAATCGTTAACATATAAGCCTGTCCAAAGTAAGTGTTGCAGGAATTATAAATACCATTATGCAATTGATGAGGTCCAAAACCGTGGCATTTCATAAAACGTCCGCCGCCATAACTAAATCCATGATGACACATAAAAGTAGTCTGTTCGTTGATAACACCTTCTTGCAGCGCCACTAAACCTGTTAGAATTTTAAACGGAGAACCCGGAGGATACTCGGCTAAAAGTCCGCGGTCATATAAAGGTTTTGCGATAGAATCATGATATAACAGGGTATAGTTTTTAGATCTTTGTCTTCCAACCAAAATACCGGGATCATAAGAAGGAGCTGTAACTAATGCTAATATTTCACCAGATTTTGGTTCAATAGCAACAATTCCGCCTCGTTTGTTAATCATTAACTCTTCTCCGTACTTTTGAAGTTCAGCATCAATACTTAAATTGATATCTTCTCCGGCAACGGCAATAGTATCGTATTTTCCTTCTTTGTAGGCACCAATTTCTCGGTTGTATTTATCTTTTTGAATGTATTTTACACCTTTAATTCCGCGCAAAATATCTTCGTAACTTTCTTCAACACCTTGTTTTCCAATTAAATCTCCACTATTGTAATATGGATTTTTGGCAATCAGTTTTTCGTTTACCTGTGTGATAAACCCAAATATATTGGCACCATAATCTACTTCGTAATCGCGAAGAGAACGCTTTTGAAAATAGAAACCTTCATACTTTCTGATTTTCTCCTGAAAAGCAGCAAATTCGGTTTTGTTTAATTGAGATAAAAATACAGATGGAAGCCTAGGGCTGTAAACTTTGGCCTTTGCAATTCTTTTTTCGTAATCTTCTCGTGTAATATTTAAAAGGGCACAGAATTCAGCAACATTAAGGTTTTCTTTAATATCTCTTGGAATTACCATGATATCATAAGAAGCCTGATTGGCAACTAATAGTTTACCATTTCTATCATAAATATAGCCGCGTTCCGGATAGTCATAGACTTTCTTAATCGCATTATTTTCTGATTTCAATTTGAATGAATCATCTACAATTTGCAGATAAAATATCCGAATCACTAGCAAAGATGCTGCAATAATAATTAAAGAGGGCAGCAGAACTTTTCTCATCGTTTATTGGGCTTAATAATGTAAATTATTATAATTGAAGTGATTATTGTAAAAATTGAGCTAAATAGTGTTCGCAGTAAAATGTCGAATATAAACTTAAACTCAAAAGCAGTTAATGTAAATAGAACAATATGATGTAATAAAACAGAAACTAATATAAATGAAAACCGTTCTGGGGTTAAAGATTCGTTCAGTTTAATAGTTTGGTATTCATAGCTTAATCCGAACGAAAACTTAAAAATATACGGTCGATAGTAAGCAAGAATAACACAAGCAGTAGCGTGAATTCCGCCAGAATTACAAAACATATCCATTACTAATCCCAATAAAAAGCTGGAAATAATTAACCCTGCTCTGTTACTGTTTACCGGATATAAAATAATGTATAGAATATATGGAAAAGGACTTATGTATCCTAGAAAATTCATATTGTTAAAAATAACAACCTGAATTGCCAGCAACATAATAAATCGAAAAATATTTACTAACAAAGCGCTACTCATTTTTTTCCTTGCTTTTGTTTTCTAGATTAATAAGTTCTTCTCTGTCTTTACTCTTGATAATATATACGTGGCCTAAGTTTGTCATATCGTTAAAAAGTTTAACTTTTATAACATAAAAACTTGAGTTTTCTTTTTTGTATATATTTTCAACAGTACCAATATTGATTCCTTCCGGGAAAATAACAGATTGTCCTCCGGTAACGATAGTATCTCCTTTTCTTACAGAGGCTAATCTTGGAACATCTTCAAGCTGAACAAATCCAGTACTTTTTCCGTCCCACGTTAAAGAACCAAAGTGATTTGTCTTTTTTAGTTTAGCATTTATCTGTGATTTCATATTCAAAATACTCACTACAGTTGAGTAATTTGTTGAAGTATTGTCGATAACTCCAATAATTCCTAAGCTGTTGATAACACCCATATCTTGTTTAACTCCTTCTTTACTTCCAGAGTTAAGTGTAATATAGTTTTCGTGCGTATTGTAAGAGTTGTGAATTACTTTTGAAACGATAATATCAGCAGGTTTAACTCCTTTAATGCTATCTGGTAATGGTGCTTTTGTTGTGTCTTCTTTATTGAATAAAAGACTTTTTAACCTTGCGTTTTCAAGTACAAGTTCGTCGTTTTCAGTTCTTAAATTCAAATATTCGTTTACATGATTGATTCTTTCATAAACACCTCCGCTCAAAAAATTTGCGGAACTGATTACTCTGCTTCTGTGGTACGAGTGCGATTGAATTGTGAGAGTCAACGAAATACCTAAAAGCAGCAAAAACAGCAATCGATTACTGTTTCTTATAATGAAATTAAAAATTTGCTGCATTTCGTGTCTGGTTATTTTGTTTCAGGTATGCTTTAGGGTTTCAAATTTTATTAAGGTCAAATATTAGAAATTTGACCCTAATAAAAGTATATTGATTGTTATTTTTGAATCTTATTTGATTAAGATACTTTTAAATTTTGCGATATTTTTAAGCGCCATTCCTGTACCGCGAACAACTGCTCTTAACGGATCTTCAGCAATGTAAACTGGTAAATCTGTTTTTTGAGAAATACGTTTGTCAAGACCTCTTAACATAGATCCTCCACCAGCTAAATAAATACCAGTGTTGTAAATATCGGCAGCTAACTCAGGAGGAGTTTGAGATAATGTTTCCATTACGGCATCCTCAATACGCTGAATAGATTTATCTAATGCTTTTGCAATTTCACGGTAAGAAACATCAACTTGTTTTGGTTTCCCTGTAAGTAAGTCTCTACCCTGAACTGACATATCTTCTGGCGGTCCGTCTAAATCTTCGATAGCCGCTCCAATTTGAATTTTAATTTTTTCAGCAGTACTTTCTCCAACAAATAAGTTGTGCTGTGTACGCATGTAATAAACGATATCGTTTGTGAAAACGTCCCCTGCAATTTTTACAGATTTGTCGCAAACAATTCCGCCTAATGCGATAACTGCAATTTCTGTTGTACCACCCCCAATATCAACAATCATGTTTCCTTTTGGCTGCATGATATCGATACCAATACCAATTGCGGCTGCCATAGGCTCGTGAATCAAATAAACTTCTTTTCCGTTTACTCTTTCACAAGATTCTTTTACCGCTCTCATCTCCACCTCAGTAATACCAGAAGGAATACAAACTACCATGCGTAATGCAGGAGTAAACATTCTCTTTTTTAATGCAGGAATACTTTTAATGAACATATTGATCATTTTTTCCGAAGCATCAAAATCGGCAATTACACCATCTTTCAAAGGCCTTATGGTCTTGATGTTTTCATGCGTTTTACCTTGCATCATGTTGGCTTCCTTACCAACAGCAATGATTTTGCCTGATATTCTATCACGTGCAACGATTGACGGACTATCAATAACAACTTTATCATTATGAATGATTAAAGTGTTTGCGGTACCAAGGTCTATCGCAATATCCTCGGTCATGAAATCAAAAAATCCCATAAGTTTTTTAGGGGTTTAAAATGTTATAAAATAATTTATCGAACAAAGTTAAACAAATTAATGTTTAAAATGACGTGTTCCTGTAAATACCATTGCAAGATTATTTTCATTGCAATAATTTATGCTTAATTCATCTTTTATCGAACCTCCCGGCTGAATTACTGCGGTTATTCCTGCTTTTTTAGCTAATTCTACACAATCCGGAAATGGGAAAAATGCATCACTTGCCATTGAAGCTCCAGTTAAATCAAATCCAAAAGCTTTTGCTTTGTCAACTGCTTGGACTAAAGCATCAACTCTTGAGGTCTGACCTGTACCAGATGAAATTAATGTTCCGTTTTTTGCAAAAACAATGGTATTTGATTTTGTATTCTTGCAAATTTTTGATGCAAAGATCAAATCTTCGATCTCCTGAGCAGTAGGTTCTGTTATTGTAACGGTTTTTAAATGCTCTTTATTATCTGTAATATTATTTCTGTCCTGAATTAACAAACCATTAAGACAAGTTCTTACTTGACGAGATGGTAATTCAACTTCATTTTGAACTAAAATAATTCTATTTTTCTTTTCTTGTAAAACAGTAATTGCTTCATCATCATAACTTGGAGCAATTACAACTTCGCAGAATAATTTATTGATTTCCTGTGCTGTAGCTAAGTCAATTTTAGTATTTGAAATCAAAACACCTCCAAAAGCAGATGTAGGATCACAAGCCAAAGCCGCTAAATAAGCTTCGCTGATTGTTTTTCTTGAAGCTAAACCACAAGCATTGTTATGTTTTAAAATAGCAAATGTTGGTCCGTCAGTTTTAAATTCAGCAATTAAATTAACTGCAGCGTCAACATCTAATAAGTTGTTGTAAGATAACTCTTTTCCGTGAACTTTTTTGAACATAGCATCAAAATCTCCAAAGAAAAATCCTTTTTGATGTGGATTTTCACCATATCTTAAAACTTGTCCGTTATCAATACTTTCTTTGTAGATCGTTTCATCTGTGTTGAAATAGTTAAAAATAGCGCCATCATAGTGAGAAGAAACGTGGAACGCTTTAGTAGCTAACAATCTTCTGTTTTCAAGAGTTGTTGAACCATTTTGTTCCGTAATCAAATCTAAAAGCAAGCTGTATTCGTTAACAGAAGCAACAATTACAGTGTCTTTGAAGTTTTTTGCACCGGCACGGATTAAAGAAATTCCGCCAATGTCAATTTTTTCAATAATATCTTGTTCGCTTGCACCAGAAGCAACTGTTTTTTCAAAAGGATACAAATCAACAATTACTAAATCAATCTGAGGAATATCAAATTCTTTCATTTGCTGAACATCACTTTCATTATCCTGACGATTTAAAATTCCGCCAAAAATTTTAGGATGTAAAGTTTTTACCCTTCCGCCAAGAATTTCAGGAAAAGAAGTAATGTCTTCAACTGGAACTACCGGAATACCAAGGTTTTTAATGAAATCTTCTGTTCCTCCTGTAGAGTAAAGTGTTACGTTTTGTTCGTGTAATTTTCTAACGATTGGTTCTAATCCATCTTTCGAAAAAACAGATATTAACGCTGATTGTATTTTTTTAGTTGTGCTCATTGTGTAGTTATGATTTTCAGACTGCAAAAGTAGTTTTTTATATATTATTTTAAAAGAAATTAATGTAACATTCTCTTAAAAAAATCTACTGATGAGTAAGTTAACTTTTATTAGGTTTTTGTTTTTAAATTATTGAATTTTACTTTATTGAAAAATACTATTATATGCTTCTTTATCTAAGATTGTTAAAAGAAAGTCTCAGCTTTGCAATAAACGCTTTACGAAATAATAAACTGCGTACTTTATTATCATTGTTAGGTGTTACAATTGGTATATTTTCAATAATTGCCGTTCTGGCTGCTGTTGATTCATTAGACAAAAAAATCACCAAAGATTTGAGTAGCTTAGATAAAAATACGATTTATTTAATGAAATTCAACTTCGGGCCTTCTGAAATTCCACAATGGAAGAGAGAACAGTTTCCAAATGTAAAATATGATGAATACATAGGTTTGAAAAATTCAATGAATAATACAGACCAAGTAGGTTATCAGCTTTTTGTAAATCATGAAACTTTAAAATACGATTCGAAAACAGTTGCTGATGTCAATATAGTTCCATCTTCATTTGAAATGGTAGATATCGACGGGTTGAGTTTTGATAAAGGAAGATTTTACAATGAATCTGAATCAAATTCGGGAACTGCTGTTATTGTTTTAGGATATGAAATTGCCCAAGGTCTTTTTGGAAATATGGATCCAATAGGAAAAAATATTCGTCTTTACGGACAGCGTTTTATCGTTATTGGTGTAATGGCCAAGCAAGGTGCCGGTTTTTTTGGAGACAGTAATGATACATCAGTTTATTTGCCGGCAAACTTTTTACGCCGAATGTATGGTGACAGCGACGCGATGACTCCGGTTATTGTTTTAAAACCAACAAAAGGTGTCGATATGGATGCTTACAAAGCAGAAGTCGCACAAAAGCTAAGAGCAATTCGTGGAATGAAAGCAGGAGAAATGGATAATTTCTTTATAAATGTACTTTCTGGTTTTACTGATTTCATCGACGGAATTTTAGGTCAAATGAATGTTGTTGGATGGATTATCAGCGGTTTTTCTCTTTTAGTAGGCGGTTTTGGGATTGCTAATATTATGTTCGTTTCTGTAAAAGAAAGAACGAATTTAATTGGAATTCAAAAATCTTTAGGGGCGAAGAATCGTTTTATATTATTTCAGTTTTTATTTGAAGCCATAATTCTTTCTGTTATTGGCGGAATTATTGGTTTACTGATGGTTTGGGGAATTGCCGTTATTTTGACAAAAGCCCTGGATTTTGATTTTGTTTTAAGCATTGGAAATATTCTTTTAGGAACAGGATTAGCTGCGCTTATTGGATTGATTTCGGGAATACTTCCGGCAATTTCTGCTGCAAATTTAGATCCTGTTGAAGCGATTAGAACCGGGATGTAAAATATTGTTTTTTGTTTCTATATGATTTTTGAAGATTAGAATCAGTTAGGTTTTTCTCAATAAACAATTTAAATCACTAAACGAATGAGCTTTATTTTAAAACATGTTGATACCGTTGAATCTATTTCTAGGAGTGATTTTAAAAAGAACTATTTAGATAAAAGGAAACCCTTAATTATAAAAGGACTAACAAAAGACTGGCCTGCAAGAGATAAATGGTCAACGGATTATTTTAAGCAGATTGCAGGAGATATTGAAGTAAAGTTGGTTGACAACTCTAAAGCAGATCCAGCCAAAATAATTAATGCTTCAATCGCCAGTATGAAATTTGGCGATTATCTCGATTTAATAAAAAGAGAGCCAACACAGCTGCGTATTTTTTTCTTCAATCTTTTCAAACACAGACCCGAATTAGTTAATGATGTAAAAGTACCCAAAGAATTAATGGGTGGTTTTATAGAAAGCATGCCTGCCATGTTTTTTGGAGGCTC
Organism: Flavobacterium sp. NLM; assembly: GCF_002210235.1. NCBI lineage: Bacteria > Pseudomonadati > Bacteroidota > Flavobacteriia > Flavobacteriales > Flavobacteriaceae > Flavobacterium > Flavobacterium sp. NLM. Next base: position 235,443 of record NZ_LIAC01000005.1, on the reverse strand, counting down.
AGAAGCTATCACATTTTTACATTATGATATCGATTTACCGCATCTTTTTCATACTCATTTTGGAGGCCGAAAACATATTATACTATTTGATAACAGGTGGAAAAAAAGACTTTATTGCGTTCCAAATACCACCTACGCTTTAGAAGATTATGATGTTGCCAATCCCGATTTTGAAAAATTCCCTGCCCTAAAAGGTATTGAAGGTTACGAAGTTTTTCTCGAACATGGAGATACTTTATTTATGCCAACAGGAATGTGGCACTGGATGCGCTATATTGATGGTTCATTTTCCTTAAGTCTTCGCGCTTGGGATTCATCCATTACTCGGAAAATGGCCAGCGTTTGGAGTTTATTTATGCACGGAGCAGTTGATAGTGCGGTGAAAATAGTTTTTAGAGAACGTTATGCAAAATGGCGTGAAAAACTAGCTTTTAAAATTGCTGAGAAAGAATTGAAAAAGGATTTGAAAAAAGCGAGCTAATTTAGTTTTTTACCGGAAGCTTGATTTTAGTTCGATCCCATTTGATTGAATCAGGATAATAGTAAATATGTTTGTTGGCATTGTTTTTATATTTTAAAACAGTATCTTCTTCTTGAGTAGTTCTTCGGATAATATAAGTGCCGATATTTTTCTTGTTTAAAAACTCAAAAAAGGAAGTGTTTTTTATAGTGTCTTTTTGAGAAGCAATAATTAAAATTGGTCTGTTTTTTTCTTTAGTCAATATGTTTTCAGAAAGAAAATCAGTTAAGTTTTTTTGAGGGATTCTAACAATGTCTTTCGGTTCTAAACCTAAAAATGTGGAAGAGTATCATTTTTACTACCATAACTGCAAAGTCCTATAAAGTATTCTTTCTGATAAAAGTAAAGATTGCCATTTTCATCAATAATCAATTGATGTTCACTATAAAAACCTTTTCTCGGGAATGCAACAAAATCGCTTCTGTTTTTCTTTAAAGAATCGATGTAATTTTGAAGTTTTTTATCTTCATACGAAATGATGTAATCTTTACTTTTTATATCCTTATTTTCTTTTTTCTTTTCACAATTCAAAAAGAGAATACATAAAATAAAACCAATTAGAATTCTTGTCATGCCGATAGGATTTCAAATAAAGATATAAAAAATCCCAAGAAATTGTTTCTTGGGATTTTTTATGTAGAATTCAATAGGTTTTTGGAAACCTTATTTATCTTTTAATAATTTTTCTAAGTACTCAACTTTTTCTTTTTCAGCGTGAAGCATACGCTCATAAAGTTCAATTACTTTATCTAGCGGATTGAATGTGCAATGAGTTGGATTGAACATTCCATTTATTCCAGTACTGGTGCTGTTGTCATAAAAACTATTAAAATAATTAATCATATTTTCTTCGGTAAAGTTTTTTATTGCTTCAACACTAACGCCAAGTGCTTTTGCTACTTCTGCAAGTTTTGTATCTTCTATAGTTTCGCTGTTTTCTATTGCAGAAACAGTTTGTTGTGATATTCCTAAAGCTTGAGCGAGAGCTTCCTGCTTCATATCTTTAAGTTCACGAATACGGCTTATTTTTCGTCCTATATGATTTGGTTTTGTTGCTGTGCTCATTGTTCAAAGATATTTATAATGCTTTAATAAAAATTGGTTTTGGTAAAAAACAAGTCTGTTTCTGTAAGATACATTTTTTAATAGTTCGCTTGGGATAAAACTATTATTGCAAAACAAAAATACAATTTTTCAGACAAGTATTAATTAGTTGAGATTAAAATCGCAAGTCAGGAAAATTCCGTAGGAATTAAATATCGGTAGCAACGAAATTAAACGGTACATTTAGATGTTCCGTAGGAACTGTATATGTTATTTAGGTTTTTTTACAAATTTGACAAATTCGGGAAATTTAATTTTTGTTTTATCCCATTTTATGTGTTCCGAGGGATAATAAGATTCGTTACCTCTCTTATATTTTAAAACAGTATCTTCTTCTTGAGTTGTTCTTCTGATGGCAATAAAATCTCGATCTCTTTTGAAATAATTTAAAGATTTAAATAAATCAAAAAACATCTTCGATTTCAATGTATCAGATTCTGATGCAATAAAAGTTGCATTTCGAAAGTTGTCTTTATAATTCAATTTTATAAATTCATAGAGATTTTTATTTGAAATTTGAATTAAATCTTTGGGTTGTAAATTTATAAAATAAGGAATCGTATCAGCATTTGGTGTTCCGCATATAAATCCTATTCCTTTATTTTGAAAGTAGTATGCTGTAGAATCAGTATTGATAATAAATGTATTTGTTCCGTACACTAGCCAGCCGGGAATAGGAGGGGTTGGAGGAATGGTATCATTGCCAGTAATTTTTCCTTTACTTTCTTTAGAAATTATATACGGAATATTTTTTTCTATATCTTGTTTCTTACTGCAATTTAAAAGAAGAAAACAAATCATAAAACCAACAAAAATTCTAGCCATAAAGAATGAGATTTGAATTAAATATATAAAAAAATCCCATCAGCCGAAGCGAATGGGATTTTATATGTTTTAGAAGTTCGAAAACTATCTAATATCATTATTCTGAATCAAATCGATATATAAATTGATCTTATCTTTTAATTCTTTTCTAGGCGTGATAAAGTCTAGGAAACCGTGCTCTAAAAGAAACTCAGCAGTTTGGAAACCTTCTGGTAAATCTTTTCCTGTAGTATCACGAACAACACGAGGACCAGCAAAACCAATCAAAGCGCCCGGCTCAGAGATATTGATATCTCCTAACATTGCGTAAGATGCAGTTGTTCCACCCGTTGTTGGGTCTGTACAAAGAGAGATATAAGGTAATTTAGCTTCTGCTAATTGAGCTAGTTTTACAGAAGTTTTTGCTAATTGCATTAAAGAATAAGCAGCTTCCATCATACGAGCTCCACCAGATTTAGAAATCATAACAAAAGGCAGTTTGTTTTTGATCGCGTGATCAATACCTCTTGCAATTTTTTCACCTACAACAGCTCCCATAGATCCGCCAATAAAGGCAAAATCCATACAGCAAATTACAAGTTCTCTTCCTTTAGATTTTCCTACTCCCGTACGTACAGCGTCTTTAAGATGAGTTTTTTCCATTACATCTTTTAATCTTTCTGCATATTTTTTTGTATCCACAAAATGCAGAGGATCTTTTGATGTCATGTTTTTATCTAACTCAACAAATTCGTTGTTGTCGAATAAAATTTCAAAATAGGTTGCGCTTCCAATTCGAACGTGAAAATCATCTTCAGGGCTTACGAATAAGTTTCTTGCTAATTCGTCTGCATCAATAATTTTTCCTGTTGGAGATTTGTACCACAATCCTTTCGGAACGTCCATCTTATCTTCTGTCGCGGTCGTAATCCCTTTTTCCTGTCTTTTAAACCAAGCCATTTTTTAAAATTTAAGATTTAAGATTTTAGACTTTAGATTTTAGATTCCAAAAAAGAAATCTAAAATCTAAAATCAGATATCTAAAATTATAGTGTATTCACATTGTTTAAATCTGCAAAAGCTTGTTCAAGTCTTGCGTTGAATGTCACTTCGCTTTCACGAACCCATCTTCTTGGATCGTAATATTTTTTGTTTGGAGCATCAGCACCTTCTGGGTTACCAATTTGTGATTTTAAATAGTCAAGATTTTTAACCATATAATCACGGATTCCTTCAGTGTATGCAAACTGTAAATCTGTATCAATGTTCATTTTGATAACTCCGTAGCTAATTCCTTCTCTGATTTCTTCAAGTGTAGAACCTGAACCTCCGTGGAAAACGAAATCAACTGGATTGTGTCCTGTGTTGAATTTATTTTGAACGAAATCCTGAGAATTTTTTAAGATTTTTGGAGTTAATTTTACGTTTCCTGGTTTGTAAACACCGTGAACGTTTCCAAAAGCAGCAGCAATTGTAAATTTAGGACTTACTTTAGATAATTCTTCGTAAGCATAAGCTACTTCTTCTGGCTGAGTGTATAATTTTGAGCTGTCTACGTCTGAGTTGTCAACACCATCTTCTTCACCACCTGTAATACCAAGTTCGATTTCTAATGTCATTCCCATTTTGCTCATTCTAGCCAAATATTCTTTACAGATTTCAATGTTCTCTTCGATTGGCTCCTCAGACAAATCGATCATGTGAGAACTAAATAATGGTTTTCCTGTTTCTGCAAAATGTTTTTCAGAAGCATCTAATAAACCATCAATCCAAGGTAATAATTTTTTTGCACAGTGGTCAGTATGTAAAATTACAGTTGCTCCGTAAGCCTCTGCCAAAGTGTGAATATGTTTTGCTCCGGCGATACCACCAGCGATAGCTGCTTTTTCACCTGCGTTAGATAAACCTTTTCCAGCGTTAAATTGTGCTCCTCCGTTTGAAAATTGAATGATAACTGGCGCATTTAGTTTTGCTGCAGTTTCAAGAACTCCATTGATTGTGCTTGACCCAGTTACGTTAACTGCTGGTAAAGCAAAACCTTTTTCTTTTGCATAATTAAAAATCTCCTGAACCTGATCTCCTGTAGCTACTCCTGGTTTAATGTTGTGTGCCATTGTAATTTTTTTTATAGTTGTTTTTAGTTTTTAGGTTGCAAAAATAAGAATTAATTAGCATTAGAAAGGATAATTTATTCCAAAATTTAAAACCGAGTGCCCAAAATTGTATTCTTTAAACCATCTGTCGCCCTCGTCATGCGCCGGATTATAGGTCTTGAAGCCTAAATCTAAACGAATAACAAAAAAGCTTAAATCGTATCGTAAACCAAATCCTGAACCTAAAGCAATTTCATCTAAATCGTTTAAGTTGTTAAATCTTGCCTTGTCGTCAATCACATTATCGAACACATTCCAGATATTTCCGGCGTCTGCGAAGAGTGCGCCTTTAACATCTCCAAAAATCTTAAAACGAAATTCAGCGCTTAAGGCAATTTTCATATTGGCCTCGTTAAAATCGTTTAAAGCATTTGTACTTCCGGGACCAAGAGAGTAGGGCTGCCATGCGCGATTATCATTTGATCCTCCAGAATAATAACTTCGTGAGAACGGAATATAATTTGAATTTCCAAACGGAACAGCTATTCCAAAAAAGCTTCGAACCGCCAAAACTTTTTCTTTCCCGAAATCCCAGTGTTTGATATAATCAAATTCGGTTTTTAAGTATTCAGAATATTCTAAATTAAAAATCGAATAATTTCCATTTGCATTTTTTTCCAATTTTGCAATGCTTGAAATGGCAGATAATAAGGTTCCTGCAGATTCTATTTTGGTTTTAAACTGATAAAAAGTATTATCGGCAAGATCTTTTTTTGTTGTTTTCGTAAAGGTATAACTTGTGGCAAGAATAAAATCATTTTCGGTCAAACGAACTCTTCTTTCTTCAATACTTTCTACATCTTTATATTGAGGGTCTCCAGGTTTTAATGCAGTTTGACCTGTTAATACCTCATTTGTAAAATTTGTAGTTCCGGTTGGGATCGTTAGATTTTTTTGAGCTTGTTGCTCTGCTTCTTCTCCCCAGTTGGTAGGAACAGTATTATAATCCTTACCAATACCATTTAATTCATCATAAGATGAAGTATAAACATTAAAGTAATTGTTCGGATTTAAATTTCGAACATATTGAGCGTTTAATAACTCCAGTTTAGCAGTATTGTATCTTTTAGGCGACCAGTTATACGAGATTCCTCCGGTAAAATTTTCCTTATCTAAACCAATGTTTTGCTGTTTCGAAAAACCCGATGTAATCGAAGTGTAAGGAATCATCCTCTTCGGAATAATTTTCTCTGTTCCGAAAGGAAGTAAAATCCTTGGAAAATTAAGCTTTAAGTCAAGTCCGTATTCCGAAACATTGAAAAAGTTATTGTTTGGATTCGCCATGTCTTTTGAAGAACCAATATTAGCTCTTGCCGAAATTTCTAATGTTTCAGCTCTGTTGAATACATTTCGAATAGTTTGAGAAATACTCGCTCCAATACCAAAATCCTGAATATTAGAGTGTGTTACATCTAAAGTTGCACCAAAACTGTATTTTTTCCTCGGCGTTAAATACACATTTGCAATTAAAGACTGTGCAGTCGAATCGCGTTTGTCTACTTCATATTGTATAGAAGGATAATTGAAAATTTTAAGATTGTTCAAATATCTGGAAGAAAGCGTTGTTCTTGTGTCAGAATAAGTGCTTCCTTTATTAATAAAGATTGCATCTGTTATGGCACGAGGTTTATACTTTAGTTTTTTATAACTGTATAAATTAAAGTTGTTGTACGTTGTACTGTCGTTGATTTTACTTTTTGAATTGGCAGGAGAGTAATCAGTATAAATGTTTACATCGCTGATTTTGTATAGTTTAAATGGCTCTGTTCTGCTTGAATCTCTTTCCTGAATGTTGTTGTTGTTGATGATTAAAGTTACATCTGCCTTGTTTTTTTTGCCAATTGTATCAATATCAAAAGTTACATATGTTGGCTGAAAAAAGTAAGCACCGTGATTTCTGTAATAAGTTGTAATACGGTTTTTTTCTTCCTCAAAATCAGTAGTTTTATATTGATTTCCCGATTTTAAAAACGAAGGTTCAGTATTTGTTTTATATAAGGAATCAAGTGCAGGAGTAAGGATTTTAGTTCTAATTGTATCCAAAATATAACCCGGTCCTGTGGTAATATTATAATTTACCTGTGCTTTTTTTCGGGCAATACTGTCAATAGTATAATCTGTTGAAACATTAAAATATCCATTGTTGAAATAGTAGAATTTTAAACGCTGCAAAGATTTTTTAGTTCTGGCAGTGTCAATAATTACAGGCGGTTCTCCAGTATTTTTTAAAAACTCGTGAATACCTTTGTATAAAAAAGACTGACCAAGTCTGTCAACTTGTTTGGCCGATAATAGTTTTGCCTGACGTTCGTATAATCCGGGATTATTTTTGAATTTTGCCTGATAAGTCGAATCCGGATTTAAGTTCGCCAGATTGTATAAGTTTAAACGCAGTTTGTATCCTAATAAAGTACCGTTTGGTTTTTGGTACAATTGATTAGACGCGTTTTCATCGTTTGTATTTTTACCGTTTACAACAATATTATTTTTTACGAGAAGATTTTTTCCATCCGGAACTCTTTTTACAGCATTACAAGCGCAAATAAGTATTGCTATTAGAATAAATGCTGTTATTTTTGTGGAATTATTTTTCAAGTGTTTTTTAATATTTAATTCAAAAGTACATTTATTTTATGGTTAGTAAAAACCAAATAAAGCTTATATCAGGCCTGCATCAAAAAAAACAACGTTTTGCAAATCAATTGTTTTTTGCCGAAGGAGTAAAGGTAATTCAGGAATTGTTGCAATCCAATTTTGAATTAGAGCATTTATACACGACGTTAAATGATTTTGAAGAAGTTCAAACTACAAAACTAACTCTTATTAATGAACAAGAACTGAAAAAAATAAGTGCTTTAACAACTCCAAATTCTTGTTTGGCAGTTTTTAAAATGCCTGTAGAAAATCAAATTATAAATTCTGGTTTAATCCTGGCGTTAGACGATATTCGTGATCCCGGAAATTTAGGGACCATAATGCGTCTTTGCGACTGGTTTGGAATCAAACAAATTGTCTGCTCAAAAGAAACAGTCGATATTTATAATCCAAAAGTGGTTCAGGCCACAATGGGATCAATTGCCAGAGTAAACGTAAATTATGTTGATCTAAAAACTTTTATAAGTCAAACAAAACTTCCTGTTTTTGGAACTTTTATGGATGGTAACAATATTTATCAATCTGATTTACCACAAAACGGAATCATTATTATGGGTAATGAAGCCAATGGTATTTCGGCAGAAATTGAAAAAATAGTGACCAGCCGACTTACAATTCCAAGATTTGGAGAGCTGCAAAAAACCGAAAGTTTAAATGTAGCTACAGCAACAGCAATTATTTTAAGTGAATTTAAACGAAATAGTTAAGATTTTGTTTTAATGAAATGTGAAATTTATTAAAATAGCTCTCGATTTCATCGAATCTATATTATCCGTATAAGGACTTACCGGATGTTCTGGAGTTACATTATCACGAATTAACTCGTCAGTAATACCAAACATACCTCTAATAGAAGGAGAGAAGATGAAATATTCTGTAAAGAAATCAATTCCAAAACCTAGTTCGTAAGCAGCTGTCCATTGTTTAACCCTGAATTTACCTTCAAAGTTATCATCTACAGAACTTGAGTTACTTGATAAGTTTAAAGTCGTTGACATTCCTCCTACTAAATAAGGACGAATGTTTCCGGTTCTTAAAGAGGAGAACTTTAATAATAACGGAAAGTGAATGTAAGTACTGTTTACTTCTCGTAAATAATCTTTTTCTAAGTTTCCAACTCCAGGGTAATATAAATCTCTTTTTGTGTAGTATAAACCTGGTTCAAAACGCAAGTTAATATATTCCTGCAGTCTTAAATCGGCAACAACACCCACATTAAAACCAGTTGTTTTTTTTACCTGAATATCTTTTTGAACTACATCTTTGTAATCAAATTTAAAATCAAAACTATTAAAGCCTAAATAATAACCGAAATAGACACGTTGTTTCTGCCAGTTTTCAAGGTTAATAATAGGATCTTTACTAAACATACTTTTAGCAAATTGAGAATATCCTTTTGTCGTTAAGACTAATAAAAATACGATTACAATTTTTTTCATACTATTTTTTAGATGCTGAATAAATGGTTGCTACACCAAAAGTTTGCGGCATTGCTACAACATCTATAAACCCAGTTTTTCTCAAAATATTGTTTAATGCTTCGCCATAAGGAAAAGCCGCAGCAGATTCAGATAAATAACCGTAAGCTGAATTGTCTTTTGAAAACAATTTTCCAATAAGTGGAAGTATATTTTTGCTGTAAAATTTATATCCTTGTTTGTATGGAGTTTTATCCGGAACAGAAGTTTCCAGAATTACAAAAACGCCGTTTGGTTTTAAAACGCGTAAAATTTCGGCAAAACCTTTTTCTAAATGTTCAAAATTACGTACACCAAAACCTACTGTAATCGCATCAAAATAATTATCCTCAAAAGGAATATTTTCAGAATCGCCTAAAACTAAATCTATAACATTAGAAAGCTTTTTTTCTTCGACTTTCTTTTTTCCAACTTCAAGCATTCCGGCCGAAATGTCAAGACCAATAATTTTTTCTGCATTAGTTTTTGCCATTAAAATAGCCAGATCTCCGGTTCCGGTAGCGATATCAAGGATAACTTTTGGTTTAGAATCAGAAACTATTTTCAATACTTTTTTTCTCCATTTAGTATCAATACCAAATGAAATTACGCGGTTCAAATTATCATAGTTCCCAGAGATGTTATCAAACATTTGGGCAACCTGCTCTTTCTTACCTAAAGAAGAGTCTTTATATGGAGTTATTTTCTCAGACATTATTATAATTTACGCAAATATAAACAATCTAGTTTAACTGTAATTGAGTTTTTTAAATTGTCAATTAAATGTTTTAGAGGATGCATTAAATCATTTTTGAGGACTTGCTCAAGCATCACCAAAAGTGGGTATTTTTAAAAAATCACCAAAAGTGGGTATTGTGTCCGGCTGATTTTATACCCAACTTTGTCAAAGTAAAAATGATGAAATTTTAATGATTGATAGTTTCACATTGACTTAATCAGATGGCCGCTTTTTTTGCACTGGCAGTCATTTGTTCAAGTGGTAGTTTTTAAAGTGTTGTTCTTGGGGGAATACTATTTTAAAAAGTGCGAAGTACGTTCTTAGGATTAAATTTGTTTTTGGAAATTTTAATTTTCTTGCCTTTAATATCTTAGTGGTATTTGTTATTAAAGGCGCTTTTGAGACTTGTTCTCAATTAACATTAAATGTTATTCATTTATTTCAAATGTCTTTTTTCCATTTGAGATTTTTTACAAAAACTATTTCTTGAGCAAGTCAAGACTAAAAGTCAATCATTTTTAAAAAACATCCTCCAAAAGAGGGTGTTTTTTTATTTATTTTCGAATGTAAGTTTCATAAGTATAATCATAAAGATGTTTTTCATCTTTAAAATTTTCTTCAGATTCTACTAACTGCCATTCACTCTTACTGATTTTAGGAAAAAAAGTATCGGCATCAAAAGTGTGGTGTACTTTAGTAATTTCAATTATATCCGTAAAAGGTAAAGCCAAATTGTAGATTTCTCCACCGCCAATGATATACGAATCTTCCTCTTCAGGGCACAATGCTATGGCTTTTTCAATGCTGTCTACAACAATGCATCCTTCGGGATTATAATCTGTTTGGCGGGTTATAACAATATGTGTGCGGTTTGGTAAAGGTTTAGGGAAACTTTCAAAAGTTTTTCTTCCCATAATAATATGGTGATTAGTTGTCAGTGATTTAAATCTTTTAAAATCATTAGGTAAATGCCAGACTAAATCATTGTTTTTTCCCAGAGCATTATTTTCGGCAACAGCCGCTATCATTATAATCATGTTGTGTTTTAACTAAATTTTATTCTCGGTGTCTTCGTTTATTTTCGATTCTAATTGGCTGATTCTCTTTTGCTGTAAAGCAACAAGTCGGTCAATTTGCTCTCTTTCCCATTTTTTATTCATAAAACGATCTGTTATATAGACTTTTATAAAATGTAAAATAAAGATAAAGAGCCAGATCGTGATACCCCAAATACACCAGTTTTGAGTTGTTCCTTCGCCAAAACCAAAAAATTTATTAGCAATAAATAAAAATAAACTTCCCAGCAGGAAAAGAACAAAATGAAAATATAAGATTTTTTTTTGTCTTAATCGCCTTCTGGCATACTCATATTGTTCGTGCGCTTCTTTTTCCATAAGATAAAAATGAGATTATAAAGTTAAAATTTATTTTCAAAAAACTACATATTTTGACCCCAGAATATTTCCTGCGAAATCTGCCGTGAATTAGAAATGTGAAAAATATCGTACATAAAATTACATATCTAATTAAAATAATATACTGTTTTTGTCATAATCATAAATCGATTACAGTGCTATCGAATGTTCAGGTGAATTTATGTAATTTTATTGTAGAAATCTAAAAACTAAATAGTTATGTCTTTGAAGAAACAATTTATTAAAACGAAGCCAGTTGTTAAAGTTACATTTTCAATAGATGCCAAAGATGCTGATTCGGCAGCAGTAGTTGGAGATTTTAATAACTGGAATGTAGAAGAAGGAACATTAAGCAAGTTGAAAAACGGAACTTTTAAAGCTACTTATGATCTGGTTAAAGACGCGATTTACGAATTTAAATACGTAATCGACGGTATTTATGTGAATGACCCTGAAGCAGATTTTTACAAATGGAATGATTACGCCGGAAGTGAAAATGGTGTTTTAGTGGTATAAAAAAATCCGCTTGAATTTTCAGCGGATTTTTTTATAATTATACAGCAACACTTCCTTTTATGGCAGGATGCGGATCATAATCTAAAAGTGTAAAATCATTAAAATCAAAATCAAAAATGTTTTTAATCTCCGGATTTAAAATCATTTTTGGTAATGGTTTTGGTTCACGGGTTAATTGCAATTCCAATTGCTCAAAATGATTGTTATAAATGTGTGCGTCACCAAAAGTGTGAATAAATTCACCTGGCTCTAAGTCGCAAACCTGTGCAATCATCATAGTAAATAAAGCGTAAGAAGCAATATTAAAAGGAACTCCCAAAAAGATATCGGCACTACGCTGATATAATTGGCAGGATAATTTTCCTTTCGTTTCTCCTTTTTCTAAATCTGGAGCCGCTACATAAAATTGAAAAAAGGCGTGACAAGGAGGTAAAGCCGCTTTGTTGTTGGCTACATTTTCTTCAAATGATTTTTTAGTATCCGGTAAAACAGAAGGATTCCATGCAGAAACCAGCATTCTACGGCTGTTTGGATTTGTTTTTAGTTCTGTAATTAATTCAGAAATCTGATCGATTTCTTCACTGTTCCAGTTTCTCCATTGATGTCCGTAAACAGGGCCTAAATCACCATTAGAATCTGCCCATTCATCCCAGATTTTTACTCCGTTTTCCTGAAGGTACTTTATGTTTGTATCGCCTTTTAAAAACCAAAGCAATTCGTAAATAATCGATTTTAAATGTAATTTTTTGGTTGTAACCATTGGGAAACCTTCACTTAAATTAAAACGCATTTGGTAACCAAAAACACTTTTTGTTCCGGTTCCGGTACGATCTCCTTTTTGATTGCCGTTTTCTAAAACGTGCTTTACTAAATCTAAGTATTGTTTCATTGTTGCTTTATGCTTTATGCTTTATGCTGTAGGCTTTGAGCTTTTGCCTGCCGCTTACAGTTTGATCTTTAATCTCTTTTTGCTCAATATTCCAGGCTTATTGCTTAAAGCTTATAGCCTAATGCCTAACGTTTCGAGATTTCGTCTCTGATTTTTGCTGCTTTTTCGTAATCTTCCTGAGAAACAGCCTGATCTAAAAGTTCGTTTAGTTCTTGCAAACTGTGTTTTGCGTAAACGTCTCCGGATTGATTTGTTTCTTCTTCGTGGCCAAAAGTTTCAGGATTAGAAAGTACATCGTCAATTTCCTGTGAACCCTGATCAGAATCTGAAGTGTTTGATTTTAGATAAATTCCGGCTTTGTCTAAAATGTTTTTATAAGTAAAAATTGGAGCGTTGAAACGCAAAGCCAAAGCGATTGCATCAGAAGTTCTGGCATCGATAATTTCTTCGATTTTATCTCTTTCGCAGATTAAACTCGAGTAAAAAACACCGTCAACTAATTTGTGAATGATAACTTGTTTAACAACAATGTCAAATCTTTCAGCAAAATTTTTAAATAAATCGTGTGTTAACGGACGTGGTGGTTTTATTTCTTTTTCTAAGGCAATAGCGATCGATTGGGCTTCAAAAGCACCAATAACGATAGGTAATTTTCTTTCACCATCAACTTCATTCAAAATTAAGGCATAAGCGCCATTTTGAGTTTGACTGTATGAAATTCCTTTTATAGATAATTTAACTAGACTCATATATGTTTGTAAAAAAGGCACTTAGCGCCTCATTTTTATGATTTTTTGATTAGAAAATAAAAGTGCAATTTTAATCAAAAAATATGGAACAAAAAAGCTGCCTATAAACAAAGATACAATATCTTGTTTTTAGGCAGCTATATTTTTTAAGAGAATTTTTAATTAAGAATGTTGTGCTTTAAAAGCTTTTAATTTCTCTGTTAATTTAGGAACAATTTCAAAAGCGTCGCCAACAATACCATAATCAGCAACTTTAAAGAAAGGAGCTTCTGGGTCATTATTGATTACTACTTTTACTTTTGAAGAGTTAATACCCGCAATATGCTGAATAGCTCCAGAAATACCTACTGCAATATATAAGTTAGTTGCAACTGGTTTTCCTGTTTGTCCAACGTGCTCGCTGTGAGGTCTCCATCCTAAATCAGAAACTGGTTTAGAACACGCAGTTGCAGCGCCTAAAACAGCAGCAAGATCTTCAATTAATCCCCAGTTTTCCGGACCTTTCAATCCACGTCCGCCAGAAACTACGATATCAGCATCAGCGATAGAAACTTTTCCAGTTACTTTTTCTACAGATTCTACTTTTACTCCAAAGTCATTGTCTCCAATTGTTGGATTAAAATCTTCTTCAGAAGCAGATCCTGCACTTTCGAAAATTCCGTAAGAGTTTTTAGCTAAACCAAGAACTTTTACATCTGTAGAAATTTCTGTGATATTGAAAGCTTTGTTTGAAAAAGCATTTCTTTTTACCTGAAAAGGTGAAGTGCTAATTGGTAATCCAACAACATTTGAAGCAAAACCAGCATTTAAAGCCACTGCAACTAATGATGAAAGGTAAATACTGTCTGTAGTAGAAGAAAGTAAAACTACTTTTGTTCCTTCTTTTTCAGCAGCTTGTTTAATTACATCGGCGTAAGCCTTAGCAGTAAAACCAGCTAATTTATCGTTGTTTACTTTTAGAACTTTATCAACTCCGTATTTAGACAATTCGCTTACGTCGCTAATGTTTACAGTTAAAGCTGTAACAGTTGTACCTAAAGATTCAGCTACTTTTTTTGCGTAAGAAGCTAATTCGAAAGCTACTTTTTTAAATTTTCCTTCTGCAGATTCTGCATATATTAATATTGACATAATAATTTTAGATTTTAGATTTTAGATTTCAGATTTTAGAAAATTGAAATCTAAAAAGATTATTGATTTTAGATTTTGAAGTGAATCAAATGTTGATTTTAGATTTAGTATTGCGATCCGCAATCTAAAATCTAAACTCTACAATCTTAAATCACTTTAGCCTCGTTGTGTAATAAATTAACTAACTCATCTAAATTATCTGCAGAAATTAATTTTACTGCTGATTTTGGAGCTGGTTTTTCAAATTTCACCGCTTTTGTATTTACAGGAGCATCAACTGGCTCAAGAATAGTTAAAGCTTTAGTTCTTGCAGTCATGATTCCTCTCATGTTTGGGATACGTAAATCTTTTTCTTCAACGAGACCTTTTTGACCGCCAATAATTAAAGGAAGCGTAGTGCTTACAGTTTCTTTTCCACCGTCGATTTCACGAACCGCTTTTACATTGTTTCCATCAACAGTAAGAGATGTACAAGAATTTAAAAAGTTAGAACCTAAAATTCCGGCAATCATTCCAGGAACCATTCCACCATTATAATCAAGAGATTCTTTTCCTGCAATTACAAGATCGTATCCGCCATTTTTAATTACTTCAGCTAATTGTTTTGCAACAAAAAATCCATCAGTTGGATTTGCATTTATACGAATTGCTTCATTTGCACCAATTGCCAATGCTTTACGCAATGTTGGTTCAGTATCAGGGCCTCCAACGTTTACAACTGTTACATTTGCACCTTGCTGCTCTTGGAACCAGATAGCACGTGTAAGTCCAAACTCATCATTAGGATTAATTACATATTGTACACCATTGGTATCAAATTCTGAATCACCATTGGAGAAGTTAATTTTTGAAGTAGTATCAGGCACATGGCTGATGCAAACTAATATTTTCATAAAGTATATATTTTGAATTTGTAATATGCTTTTACAAATTTAGAATTTAATTTGGAATAATTATACTATGCATGCATAATATTTTTTAAAACTATTACGATTTCGAAGATTGTGTGTTTTGAAGTGGTTTTCATCGGAATCTTAAAATGAAAAAGCATTCATTTTGCCTGATTGTTAGGAATTTTGCAATTTTTGAAGATTAAACAATGGTTAAAGTTTAGGGCGATAAATACTAAATTTTGAATTTCCCCGTTCTTATGAAAGAATTTCGGAGAAACAGGAATTAAACAAATAGATTAAAGTTTGTCAAAAAAATAGATTTGGCAGATTAAGTGTGAGCTACACGTCTATTATATCGATTTCGTAAATATCACAATAATCTTTAAAAAGTTAAAAGCTAAAGAGAGAAAGAACTTCATGCGATTTTAAATTCAATTTATGCTTTTAAGTTATTTAAAATATTTATTTTTGCTCTTCAGAAAATTCAACATACAATATAAAATATGAGAACAATACAATTTAGAGAGGCCATTTGTGAAGCGATGAGCGAAGAAATGCGTCACGATGAATCCATATATTTAATGGGCGAAGAAGTTGCAGAATATAACGGAGCATACAAAGCTTCAAAAGGAATGCTTGCTGAGTTTGGTGAAAAAAGAGTAATCGATACTCCAATCGCTGAGCTTGGTTTTACAGGAATTGCAGTAGGTTCTGCAATGAATGGTAACAGACCGATTGTAGAATATATGACTTTCAACTTCTGTTTAGTTGGTATTGATCAAATTATAAATAATGCTGCTAAAATGCGTCAAATGACTGGTGGACAATTTAATGTGCCAATCGTTTTCCGCGGACCAACTGCTTCTGCAGGTCAATTAGGAGCAACTCACTCACAAGCTTTAGAAAACTGGTTTGCAAACACTCCGGGTCTTAAAGTTGTTGTGCCTTCAACTCCTTATGATGCAAAAGGACTTTTAAAATCTGCAATTCGTGATAATGATCCTGTAATTTTTATGGAATCTGAGCAAATGTATGGTGACAAAGGTGAAGTGCCAGACGGAGAATACACAATTCCATTAGGAGTTGCTGATGTTAAACGTGAAGGAAAAGATGTAACTATCGTTTCTTTTGGAAAAATCATCAAAGAAGCTTTTATCGCTGCTGATGAATTAGCTAAAGAAGGAATTTCTTGTGAGATTATCGACTTAAGAACAGTTCGTCCTATGGATAAAGATGCTATTCTTAAATCTGTTAAAAAAACAAACCGTTTAGTAATTCTTGAAGAAGCCTGGCCATTTGCAAGTATTTCTTCTGAAATCACTTATATCGTTCAGGAGCAAGCTTTTGATTTCCTTGATGCGCCAATTCAACGTATTACAACTGCAGATACTCCTGCGCCTTACTCTCCAGTATTATTAAAAGACTGGTTGCCAAATGCAGGTGATGTAGTAAAAGCAGTTAAAAAAGTGTTATACAAATAGTACACATTTAGAATACTCATAAAACTTCATCATTCATGTTAATTGATGAAGTTTTTTTTTGCCCAGACAATGAAAAGAATAATTTTACTCAGCCTATTTTTTGTATTCGCATTTGCGGCTATTGCTACTGCACAAACGAAAGTGAGTGGAATTGTTTTGGACAAGTCTAATCAGCCGATACCTTTTGCAAATGTTGTTTTTAAAGGTTCAAACACCGGAATCGTTTCTAACGAAGATGGTCGTTTTTATCTCGAATCTCCAAATACTTATACCGCTTTATTGGTTAGTTCTGCAGGATTTTCGGATAGAGAAGTTCCTTTAGAAAAAGCAGTCAATTACGATTTTAAAATTGTTTTGAGCGAACCTCAGGCATTAAACGAAGTTGTAATTTATACCGGAAAAACATCAAAAAAGAACAATCCGGCGCTTGATATTTTGAGAAAAATATGGGAAAGAAAACGTAAAAACGGACTTTACCAATTCAATCAATATCAAATGCAGAAGTACGAAAAAGTCGAGTTCGACATGAACACGATTGATAGTGCTTTCATGAAAAACAAACTTTTTAAAGGAATGGAGTTTGTATTTAATCATGTTGATACTTCAGATGTTACCGGAAAAACGTATCTGCCAATTTTTATCAACGAATCTGTTTATGACGTTTACGGAGATAATAAATTAAAAAAGGTAAAAGAAAATATTACGGGAAATAAAATGTCTGGTTTCAACGGAAATCAGCAGATTTTAGCTTTCGTAAAAGACCTTTATTCAGATTATAATATTTACGATAATCACCTTAAATTTTTTGACAAAAGTTTTACAAGTCCGCTTTCAAGAACCGGAATTGATGTTTACAATTATGTATTGAAAGACAGTGCTTTTATTGATAAAAAATGGTGTTTTAATATTGTTTTTTATCCGAGGCGTAAAAACGAATTGACTTTTAAAGGAGATTTTTGGGTAAACGATACCACTTTTGCGATCAAGAAAATTAATATGGGCGTTACTAAAAGTGCCAATATTAACTGGGTAAAAGATATTTATATCGAACAGGAATTTGAAGTAGAAAACGATTCTGTTTTTCTATTGACCCGTGATTATATGATGTCTGATTTTGCTTTGAATAAAAAAGAAAAATCAAAAGGAGTTTATGGAAAACGAACGACCTTGTTTCGAAACCATAAATTCAATATTCAAAAACCGGAGAAATTCTATAAAGAAGAAGTCAATTTCATTGACAATGCGGTCTACGACCGACCGCCGGAATTTTGGGAAGAAAATCGTTTTGAGAAATTAAATAAGGACGAAGCGGGTATTTATAAAATGCTCGATACTTTGCAAACGGTCAAGCGATTTAAACAATTGTATAATCTCGTCTCCATTTTGGGAAGTGGTTATGTCGAATTTAAAAACTTCGATTATGGACCTATTTTCTCCACATTTGGATATAATGAAGTCGAAGGTTTAAGGCTAAGAGTAGGAGGACGAACTTATTTCGGGCCAAACGATCCTTGGCGTATACAAGCTTATACAGCTTACGGATTTGACGACAGTAAATTCAAATACGGAGTTTCAGGAAAATGGATGGTCGACAAGAAAAAACGTGTGATTATTTCTGGAGGAAACAGGCGCGACATTGAACAAATTGGAGCCAGTTTAACCACGACAAATGATATTTTAGGGCGAAGTTTTGCTTCTTCTGCGTTGTTTACAACCGGAAGCAACGGAAAATTGACCAACATTAATTTGAGTAACATTTCGGTAGAAATGGAACCTAAAAAGAATTTTGTTGTTCAGGCAGGGTTTTCTTATCGAACATTAGAATCGGCATCAAAAACATTTAGTTTAGATTATTATACAACATTACCAACTGCAGCAGACCCTATAGGAGTTGTAAAAAGTGATGTAAAACAATCTGAAGCCAATATTCAGTTTGAATATATGCCAAACCGTAAAACAATTGGTTACGGAGTAGAAAGAGATTTAGTAGACAGTCCGTTTAGTCATTTCTTTGTTAACTTTAGCTACGGTTTAAAAGGAGTTTTTGACAGTGATTTTGCCTACGAAAAAATACAGGTATTCTATAAACAGCCAATTATTATTGGACCTTTAGGAAGATCTAACATTATTATAGAAACAGGAAAAACATTCGGAACAATTCCGTTAGGATTAATGAGCGTAATTCCGGGTAACCAGACTTATTTTACCATTGAAAATACATTCAGTAACCTTAATTTCTACGAATTCGTTACGGATCAGTATACAACATTACAATGGAATCATGATTTTGGAGGAAGATTATTCGCCAGAGTTCCATTTATGAGAAAACTGAACTGGAGAGAGTTTATAGGAGTAAGAGCAGTTCATGGAACAATTTCTAAAGCAAATCGTGAAATAAATGCTTCCGGACTTCCTTATAATGCACCAGAAAATGTATACTGGGAATACAATGCAGGAATAGGAAATATCTTCAAAGTTTTCCGTCTTGATTTTTCATGGAGAGGAAATTATCTAGATATGCCTGACGCCCATAAATTTGCTATAAAAGGATCTTTCGGATTTTATTTCTAAACATCGTTTAGATTCTTCGCTTTCATAATTATAATTAACAAATAATATTTTATGAGTGAAAACCAAGTGGGTAATAAAATGAGCTGGGCAACTAATCTAAGAGTTGCCGCAACGATTAGTGTAATTCTAGTACATGTAACAGCTGAGATTTTATATCAATATGGTTATGTCTCAAATTTTGTTTGGTGGACAGGGAATGTTTATGATAGTTTTGTGCGCTTTTGTGTGCCTGTATTTGTGATGTTAACAGGAGTATTAATGTTAAGCAGAACATACGAATTAAGCGAATTCCTTAAAAAAAGATTTTCACGAATAGTTTTACCTTTCTTATTTTGGAGTTTTGTGTATGCAATGTTTGCACTAAACGATAATATTTCTGGAGGTCATGAAATGTCTTTTTGGGAAATTATTGAATGGGTATTCCATCTGATACTAAATGGGAGCTCCTATCATCTTTGGTATATTTATATGATTATTGGAATATATTTATTTGTGCCGATCATGAGTAAATGGATTCAAAATGCTACAGAAAAAGAGATTTTATATTTTATAATTATATGGATATTTACTCTGTTTATTAATCAGCCAGTTTTATGCAGCTTTAGAATTAATGTTGATTTAACCTATTTTTCTGGGTTTATAGGGTATTTGGTTTTAGGATATTATTTGTCTATTAAATCTTTCTCGTTTCCTAAAAGAACAATTATTGGTACCGCCGTATTTTTGGTGTTAATTGGAGTAAGTATTACAATATTTGGGACTTATTTTTTATCCCGCGACAGCAATAGTTTTGAAGAGTATTTTTATAATTATAGTTCTTTAAATATTTTGATGGTTTCAGTTGGTCTTTTTCTTTTTTTTAAGAATCTGGAGATCACTAATTCTGTAGTAGTACAAATCACTAATTTTATCAGTAAATATAGTTACGGAATTTATTTGGTTCATGTTTTGATTTTACGATTGATGTGGACAATTAAAATAGATTATGATTTTATAAATCCAGTATTTGCAATTCCCTTAGTAACTTTAATTTGTCTGTTGATTTCTACTGTGATTATATATTCTATTAATAAATTACCTTATGGTAAATATATATCAGGATAAAAAGTTTCCATCATGAAAGAAGCAATAGATTTTCTAACCAATAAAAATCCAGTATTTCGGGAAATAATCGAAAAATACGGGCTTCCGCCAATACCAAAGCGTCCGCAGGGTTTTGAAACTTTGGTGTTACTAATTCTTGAGCAACAGGTTTCTGTAGATTCGGCGAAAGCCACATTCTTAAAAATAAAATCTTATACAACCTGCAATCCTGAAACAATGGCGATTTTGCCAGATGAAGAATATAGAAGTCTTGGCGTAAGCCGTCAGAAAACAAAATACATCAAGATCTTGTCGGAAGCCATTTTAAACAAAGAACTCGATGTAGAAAGTCTGGCTTCGAAATCGGCAAAACAAGTTCGTGAGGAATTAATCAAATTAAAAGGAATCGGAAACTGGACAATTGATATCTATTTAATGTTCTGTCTTCAGGAGCCGGATTTGATTCCGCTGGGCGATATTGCAGTCATAAATACAATCAAAGAATTGCTTGATATTCACGACAAACAAGAGATGGAAATCCATGCAGAACAATGGAGTCCGTACCGATCTTATGCCACATATTTGCTATGGCATTATTACCTAAGTAAGCGAAATAGGAAAATTATATATTAACTGTCTGTTATATAAAAAGAAAAGTATATTAATTAATGTATAAATACAGAGATTAATATACTTTTTTCATTGTAAAAAAGGATTGTTTAGTTACTTTTGCAGTCGAAATTATAGATATAATAAAAAACGAAAATGACCGCAGACAAACTAACAACTTTCGATGTATTAATCGAAATACCAAGAGGAAGCAGAAATAAATATGAGTACGATTTTGAAATCAAAAGAATGCGTTTCGACAGAATGTTATTCTCTTCAATGATGTACCCTGCAGATTACGGATTTATTCCTGAAACTTTAGCACTTGACGGTGACCCTCTTGATGTATTGGTTTTAGTAAACGAACCAACTTTCCCTGGATGTGTTATGGAAGTAAAACCAATTGGTGTTTTCCACATGGCAGATGATAAAGGACCAGACGAAAAAATTATTTGTGTACCAGTTTCAGATCCAATCTGGAATTCATTAAATGACCTTTCAGATATTAATGGACACTTATTAAAAGAAATCGAGCATTTCTTCCAGGTTTACAAAGATCTTGAAAACAAACAAGTAGATGTAGAAGGATGGGGAGACGTAAACGAAGCATTTGCAATTATTGCTGAATGTACAAAGCGTTTTAACGATATTGAAAACAAACCAGAGGGATTATTTAGTATTAAATAATTTATACCCTATTTTATTATAAAAAAAGCAATACTGCCGTCAGGAGTATTGCTTTTTTGTTTAAATTCGTTTCAGTTAGATTGTTGACTATTAACCAAAACCATTAATATATTATGAATGCATTTATGATTTACCTGCCAATTGTCATGGCAGTTTTAGGATTACTTTTCATGGGAATAAAAAGGACTTGGGTTTTAAAACAAGATGCCGGAGACGGTAAAATGAAAGAGATTTCAGATTACATCTACGAAGGGGCCTTAGCCTTCTTAAAAGCCGAATATAAACTATTAACCATCTTTGTTATTATTGCAAGTTTAGCTTTGGCAGGAATTACTTTTATTCCGGGTGTAAAAACACATTTATTGATCGTAATTGCATTTATTTTTGGCGCATTATTTTCAGCTTATGCAGGTAATATAGGTATGAAAATCGCAACCAAAACAAACGTTAGAACAACACAGGCGGCACGTACAAGTTTACCACAGGCACTAAAAGTGTCTTTTGGTGGCGGAACCGTAATGGGACTGGGCGTTGCAGGTCTTGCAGTTTTGGGTTTAACTACTTTTTTCATCATTTTCTTTAATTTATTTTCTGACGGAGTTTGGAAAGACACCGAAACAATGACAGTTGTTTTAGAAACGTTAGCCGGATTTTCTCTTGGTGCAGAATCTATTGCATTGTTTGCCAGAGTGGGTGGCGGAATCTACACAAAAGCGGCCGACGTTGGTGCCGATTTAGTAGGTAAAGTAGAAGCCGGAATTCCGGAAGATGATCCAAGAAACCCTGCAACAATTGCAGATAACGTTGGAGACAATGTTGGTGACGTTGCCGGTATGGGTGCCGATTTATTTGGTTCTTATGTTGCAACGGTTTTAGCAGCAATGGTTCTTGGAAACTATGTGATAAAAGATATGGGCGGAAGTATCAATGACGCTTTTGGCGGAATTGGTCCAATTTTACTTCCAATGGCAATTGCCGGTTTCGGAATTTTATTCTCCATTATCGGAACAACATTAGTAAAAATTTCAGATGACAATGCGAAAGAAGCGCAAGTTCAAAAAGCATTAAATATAGGAAACTGGGTTTCTATTGCTTTAACGGCCGTAGCTTGTTTCTTTTTAGTACAATATATGCTTCCTGAAACTATGCAGATGACTTTCTTTGGAGAAGGATCAAAAGACATTTCATCATTGCGTGTTTTCTATGCAACATTAGTCGGATTAGTTGTTGGCGGCGCTATTTCATCAGTAACAGAATATTATACAGGATTAGGAACAAAACCAGTTTTGGCAATTGTTCAAAAATCATCTACAGGAGCAGGAACAAACGTAATTGCAGGTTTAGCAACGGGAATGATTTCGACTTTCCCAACGGTATTATTATTTGCCGGTGCAATCTGGATTTCATATGCTTTGGCTGGATTTTACGGAGTTGCTTTAGCGGCTTCTGCAATGATGGCAACAACAGCAATGCAATTAGCAATCGATGCTTTTGGACCAATTTCTGATAACGCCGGAGGAATCGCCGAAATGAGCGAATTACCAAAAGAAGTTCGTACAAGAACCGATATTTTAGATTCTGTTGGAAACACAACTGCAGCAACCGGAAAAGGATTTGCAATTGCTTCTGCAGCCTTAACTTCATTAGCATTATTTGCAGCTTATGTAACGTTTACTGGAATTGATGGAATCAATATCTTCAAAGCGCCAGTTTTAGCGATGTTATTTGTCGGTGGAATGATTCCGGTGGTTTTCTCTGCTTTAGCGATGAATTCTGTTGGAAAAGCAGCGATGGATATGGTGTATGAAGTACGTCGCCAGTTTAAGGAAATTCCGGGAATCATGGAAGGAACCGGAAAACCGGAATATGGAAAATGTGTTGAAATTTCTACAAAAGCTGCTTTACGCGAAATGATGCTTCCGGGAATTTTAACGATAGGTTTCCCAATTGCAATTGTACTTTTAGGAAAATTAGTTTACTCAGACAACAATCAGTTAATTGCTGAAATGTTGGGAGGATATATGGCCGGAGTTACAGTTTCTGGAGTGCTGTGGGCAGTTTTTCAAAACAACGCCGGAGGAGCTTGGGACAATGCTAAAAAATCTTTTGAAGCTGGAGTTATGATTAACGGCGAAATGACTTATAAAGGTTCTGATGCTCACAAAGCAGCCGTAACCGGAGATACAGTTGGAGATCCGTTTAAAGATACTTCTGGGCCATCAATGAACATCTTAATTAAATTAACTTGTTTGATTGGATTAGTAATTGCACCAATTTTAGGTGATGGACATTCTGAATCAAACATTGCAGGAAAAGCTTCTTGCTGTGCAAAAACTGAAATGCATGCCGGAGGAGTTTCTAAATGCGGAGATTTATCAGGAATGACAAAAGAAGAATGTATTAAAATGTGCAAAGAAAAAGGCTGTACTGAAGAAGAAACAGCAAAATGTTTAGCACATTTTGATAAAACCGGAAAATATCAAAAAACAGATTGTTTCGATACAAGTAAATATGAGAAAAAATCTGTTCGCGTTGACCTAAGAAATGACAATGGTAAAACTACAGGAACTGTAACCAAAACTGAAAACGGTAAAACAACCACAGAAGTTTACGAAGGAACAGAAGAAGAAGTTGAAGCAAAAATTAGTGCAGCAACTGCAAAATAAAAAATAGCTTTGTCAAAGTTTCATAAAACGAAAATACCTCTAAATAATTTTAGAGGCATTTTTTTTATTTAATGAATTTTGAATCGAATAAGAAACTTAATCCTTTGGTATAGTCCCTACGGGACAAATGTTAGGTGGTGCGATAATGTTCTACCGATATGTAATCTCTACGAGATATATACTTTTAGGAATAAAATATTTGATAAAGAATCATCTCGTTTGGTATAGTCCCTACGGGACAAATATTAGGTGGTGCGATAATATTCTACCGATATATAATCTCTACGAGATATATCATTAGGAATTAAATATTTGATAAATGGATAAAGAATAGACAATCATATTCCTTATAAGAATTAAATATTTGGTAAAAGAATAAAGAACGAAAAATCATACTCCTTTAGGAGTTAAATATCGGTAGAAAAAATAAAGTAGTTGGAATAATGTCCCGTAGGGACTATACATTACGGTTCAATCTAACAAATATTAAATAATGATCCTGGCTTTAAATTTTTAACAAAGTTTCATAAAACGAAAATGCCTCTAAATAATTTTAGAGGCATTTTTTTATTTCATGCAAATCTGTGAAATTCGTGTTTTAAAACAACCCATTCAATTCAGCATCAATTCTATTAATGATGTTTCCTAAATCCTCAGGATTATCAACAAAATTGATATTATCAACATCAATAATCAATAATTTTCCTTTAGTGTAAGTCTGAATCCATGCTTCATATCTTTCGTTCAAACGACTTAAATAATCGATAGAAATAGAGTTTTCATATTCGCGTCCGCGTTTGTGAATTTGTCCCACTAAATTCGGAATAGAACTTCTTAAATAAATCAATAAATCCGGCGCTTTTACCAACGATTCCATTAATTCGAATAAAGACGTGTAATTTTCAAAATCACGGCTTGTCATCAATCCCATTGCATATAAATTGGGAGCAAAAATATGCGCATCTTCATAAATCGTTCTGTCCTGAATGATTTTTTTACCGCTTTCGCGAATTTGCAAAACCTGACGGAAACGACTATTCAGGAAATAGATTTGTAAGTTAAACGACCAGCGTTCCATTTGGTGGTAAAAATCGTCTAAGTACGGATTATCAACCACATCTTCATAATGAGGCTCCCATTTAAAATGTTTGGCTAATAATTTAGTTAATGTAGTTTTTCCTGCGCCTATATTTCCTGCTATTGCTATGTGCATTACGGTGTTACGATTTTATAATTTACAATTTCTTTAGTTGTAAAAATAGATAAAATTTGGTCTTTGTAATAGAATTTGTCAAACGTTTTTTCTAAAACTTCAATTTCAGAAATTGTGTTAGTATTTTCTCTCAAATACAGTGAGTTAGCTTTACTGAAAATGAATTTTTGAGAAGAAATTATTTCCATTTTATCAAAATCAGAAACATTGCCCAAACTTGAAATTTTTCCAAATATATCACATGAAAACCAATTGTTTTTTCTATCAATCCAATAAAAAGTATTAAAGTCGGTTTGGTAATATTTTATGCCTTCGGTTAACGGAATTGATACTGTTTTGTATTCATTTTTTAAATAATCAAAAAGACAAATCTGCTGATTCAAAGTATTAAAAATCCAAAGCTGATTTTGCGTCGACATTCCAATTGCGCTGACAACAATTGAATTTGTATTTTGCGAAAAATTAATTTCGGTCATTTTATTCAGCTGATTATCCAATAAAACAACGACGTTGAAATCTTCGTAAAACAAAACAATTTTAAGCGGATTCTGAATATCAACTTTTGTAATATTTCCTAACGAAACATTCTTGTATTCAAAGATTTCGCTTCCTTTTATTTTGCTAAAAACATTATTTTTTATTTGATAAGAATATCCAAAAGAATCGTAGCCAATAAATTCATCAGCATCAATTTTGAATTTTGAAATTAGAGAAGCATTTACTTTTTGGCTTTGCCCAAAAAAAGTCGAAAACGAACACGCAATAAACAGCAGTAATAAAATTTGGCGTATTGTTTTACTCATAATAGTATAATTTCAAAAGCCAAAGTACAAAAACTGCGTTAAAGAATATCTTAAAATTAGAGTTTTGGCAGTTTTTTGAGTTTAAACCTTTGTAAATTAGAGTAGTCTTACAAAGATTAGATTTTGTCGATACCATTCTGGCATTGATATATTTAATTTTCAGTATTTTAAAATTAGTAATAAATTTGAATTGTAAGTTTTACAAGACTTCACAACCTTTTAAATAAAACCACATGAAAAAACTATCTTATTTACTCTTAATATTTGCTTTTACACAAGTACATGCACAAAAAGATTTTCAGGGAATGGCCGTTTATGAGTCTAAAACCCAGGCTCCTAAATTTGAAGGAATGCGTGCCGGAAATAGAGACATTACGCCAGAAATGCAAAAAAGTATGGAAGAGCGTATGAAACAAATGCTGGAGAAAACTTTCATATTGAATTTTGACAAAACAGCCTCTATATATAAAGAAGAAGAAAAACTCGAAGCTCCGGGACAGCAAGGCGGTTTTCGTGTTATGATGAGTTCGATGATGGGCGGCGGCGGAACTTTTTACAAAGATGTAAAAGCTAAATCGTATACTGTCGATAAAGAATTTATGGGAAAAGAATTCCTTGTTGTTGATTCTCTGCCAAAATTAAACTGGAAATTGGAACAGGAAACCAAACAAATTGGCGGTTACAATTGCTTTAAAGCAACGGCAGTTAAAGAAGCCAGCAAAACCGATTTTAGAAACTTCAGACCTAAAAATAATGATAAAAAGGATGAAGCCAAAAAAACATCGGGAGAGACAAAAACTAATTTTGAAGACAATTTTGAAATTCCGAAAGAAATTACAGTTACCGCTTGGTATACACCGGAAATTCCGGTTAATCAGGGACCAGAAAATTATTGGGGATTACCGGGTCTGATTTTAGAAGTAAACGATGGAAAAACAGTTATTTTATGTTCTAAAATTGTTTTGAATGCCAAAGAAAAAGCGGAGATAAAACCATCTAAAAAAGGAAAAGTAGTTTCTCAAAAAGAGTACGATGAAACGGTGATTAAAAAAATGGAAGAATTTAGAGAAATGAACCGCGGACGTACGTCCGGGGCTGCAATGCCAATGGGAAGATAAAATTTGTAAAACTCCAAATTTCAAATCCCAAATTTCAAATTTCAAATTCCAAATTCCAAATTCCAAATTCCAAATTCCAATATTCTGATAATGAATAAGACACTTTTTTTATTTGCCTTACTTTTTACTTCTATATGCTTTTCTCAAAGTGTTCGTTTCGATGGATTTATTCAGGATGAACAAAAAAATCCGTTGGAGATGGCCAATATTATGGCGGTCAACAATGCTACCAAAGCAATGGATTCGTACGGAATTACCAATGATAAAGGTAAATTTCAACTTACTTTAAAACCAAACGCTTCATACACGGTTAAAGTAAGTTATCTGGGAATGAAATCGAAAGAAATAGCCATTTCTACCAAAACGGAAAATATCGTTCAAAATATTATTATGGACGGCGCGGGAATAGAACTCGAAGGAGTTGAAATCGTTCGTGAAATGCCAGTTTCTATAAAAGGCGACACTATTGTTTACAATGCCGATTCGTTTAAATCTGGAACAGAAAAAAAACTTGAAGATGTCCTGAAAAAACTTCCGGGCGTTGAGGTAAATGCCGATGGTGAGATTGAAGTTGAAGGCAAAAAAGTAAGCAAATTAATGGTGGAAGGAAAAGACTTTTTTGACGGAGATACGAAACTTGGCGTTAAAAATATTCCCGCCGATGCCATTGATAAAGTTCAGGTTTTAAGAAATTACAACGAAGTAAGCGCTTTAAAAGGTCTTGAAAACGATCAGGAAAATGTGGCGATGAATATTAAACTGAAAGAAGGTAAAAAGAACTTTTGGTTTGGAGATATGATGGCCGGAATAGGCGTTGCAGAACTCGACAGTCGTTATATTATAAATCCTAAATTGTTTTATTACAGCCCAAAATACAGCATTAATTTAATTACCAATTTTAATAATATTGGAGAACTGCCTCTTACGGCGCAGGATTATTTTAAGTTTACGGGCGGATTTAAAAACATGATGAAAAAAGGCGGAAGCTCTTTTAATGTTTCATCAAATGATTTAGGAATTTCGGTTTTAAGAAACAATCGGGCAAAAGAAATTGAAACCAAATTTGGCGCAACAAATTTCTCGTATTCTCCAACAAAAACATGGAATATAAGCGGTTTCGGAATTCTTTCGACTTCAAAAACAGATTTAGAAACCAAATCGCAGACTACGATTTTAGATTCTGGAGATCAGCAGAAAAGAGACGAATTAACGCATCAAAAAAACAATTTAGGATTGTTTAAGCTAAGTTCAACTTATAAGCCAAATGATAAATTTCAGTTTGATTATGACATCCTGACCAAATTATCAAAACAGGAAGAAGATACCGATTTACTTCGTGAACAAATTGTAAATAAGATTACTGACTCAGAAACTATTTTTACAAATAAGAAACAAGATCCAACTTCGGTTAATCAAAATTTGAGTTTGTATTATACACAAAGTGAAAAGAATATTTTTGCTTTTGAAATGCAGCATTTGTATCAGGACGAAAATCCATTTTATAATGCCAATCTGAGAACACTTCCTTTCAATTTGTCAGGATATATTCCGGGTCAGGATCGGAACGATTTAAATCAGGATCGTTTTGTGAAAACCAATAAACTAGACGCAAAACTAGATTACTATTATATGGTTACACCAAAAAGTAATTTTAATGTTACGTTGGGAAATACCTATTCGTATCAAAACTTCAACTCTCATATTTTTCAAATGCTGGATAACGGAGACAGAAATGATTTGAATAATTCAGAGAATAATAATGATGTAGATTATAGATTTAATGATGCATTTTTAGGTTTCCATTATAAAATTCTAACAGGAAAATTTACTTTGACGCCTGGAGTTAGTCTGCATTCTTACCAAATGACAAACGGACAATTGGGTTCAAATTATTCTCAAAGTTTCACCAAAATATTACCTGATTTCTTTGCTTTATACCAAATCAAAAAATCAGAAACTTTGACGTATAATTTCTCTTTAACAAATGATTTTACCGATATTAATCAGCTGGCAGCAGGTTATGTTTTATCAGATTACAGTAGTTTATTTCGTGGAGATCGTACTTTAGAAAACGCAACTTCGCAAGTACATACACTTCGTTATTTCAAATACAATATGTTCAATTTCGAGAATATTTTTGCGAATGCAACGTATACAAGAAAAGTGGATGCGATTAAAACGGAAGCTAATTTTGATGGAATTAATCAATCTTCGGTTCCATACAATTCCAATTTAGCCGATGAAACTTTCTCAGGAATGGGAGCTTACGGACGTTCTTTTTTAAAGAATTACAAAGCATCAGTAAATGCAAGTTTGAACTGGTCAAAATTCAATAACATTCAAAATGATGATTTGAGAACCACAGAAAGTTTTGTACAGAGTTATACCGTTAGAGCTTCAACCAATTATAAAAACCTTCCGAATATCGAGTTTGGTTATAATCTTTTGGTTAATAAATACAGCGGTTCTACCTTTTATACAGACAAACCTTTTGCAAAATTAGATTACTATTTTCTGGATAGTTTTTCTTTTGTTTCCGAGTATGAATTCTATCATTATTATAATGGAGATAAAACGGTCGACAACGAATATGATTTTTTAAGCGCCAGTTTAATTTATCAAAAGAAAAACAGCAAATGGGAGTATAAAGTTTCGGCGACCAATTTATTAAACACCAGATATCTTAATGATGATAACTTTACGCAGTTCTCTACAAGAGTTTCTCAATATACGGTTCAGCCGCGCTACATTATCTTTTCAATGAAATATAATTTATAATAGATTGACTTAATTTAAAATTTAGGAGTTTATTTTAGTAAGAATAGAATATCTTTACATGAATATTAACAGCCAAATTTTTATATTATGCGCAATTCTATTTGGAGTTTATTGCTATTTACTTCGGGAATTTTTATGTCTTTTTCTCAAACAAAAGGCATCGAAAAAGGGACTTATTTATCTGCCGCCAAAGGTCAGAAAATCAAACTGAATTTATTAGACGATAATAAATACGAATTAGTTTTTTATACGGGAGGTTATGAAATTAAAGGCGACTCGTTAGTTTTTAGTAGAAATCCAACTGCAGAAAACCGATTTGATCTGTCATTTGTTACTGATAAAAAAGCAAAAAACATCAAGATTAAATTTTTAGATCCTTCGTATTATTCTTTTTATATAGGAACTCAAAACGGTACAGAGGAAATTCAATACCAAAGAATTTCGGATATAAAAACGAAACTGGATCCTGAATGGACAAAAACAGATTTAGAATTTGAAATCGAAAAAACAGATTTTTTATATTTAGTTTATGAAGAATATGACGGAAATAGCCATTTAGAAAAATATGCTTTACCAAAAGATGCTGCCGAAATAACGATTAATTACGAACTGGAAGTTTTAGGTGATTTAAAACTTGCCGGATATTATGACAAGAAAACAAATGAATTAAAAATCTCTGAAAAAGGAGGGAAAAATCCATTGGTATTTCTAAATGAAAAAGAGCCGCAGCCTGTAAAAAAATCAAAAGTTACGCCTCTTGAAAATCAAACCGTTTCAAAATGGACTTATCCGGGTAAAGTTGATTATTTAAATGAAGATTTTGGAACCGGAGTTGCTGTTGATACGACGCTGTATCCGCCTTTATCGACTAATACTGAAATGGCTGCCAATTTTAATTTCAAATTAAAAATCGAAAACAACCTAAAAAAAGCAATTGAATCTACTAAAGGAGCAAGTACCAATAAGTATTTAGTTGTTTTAGCCAATGACAAAAATAAATCGGCAAAACAAAGTTTTGATGCTTTTGTAAAAGATCAGGAAACGCAAACGGGATATAATATGTACGAAGCGTATAATCCGCAATATGATGTTTATAATTATTATCTGGCTGGAGCCGATGATAAAAAATGGCTGAAAAACAATAAAATCACAAACGATCCGAGCGTGGTTGTTTTAAACGGAAATGGAGACGTATTAGCGGTTGCAAAATCTGATTTAGCAGACAAATCATATCACTTTAATTATTATGGAGATCTTTACAGAAAACTTTTGCGTGCCGATGCTTTTGTAACGATTGATAAAATCTTCAAAAACAAAAAAGCGGCCGACGCAGATTTGATCAGAGCTTTTAATAGAGCTTCGGTTTTAGAATCTTCGTATGATTATGATTCAGATTATGTTGTTACAGAAGATAATCCTACGGAATTTACAATAACAAAAACAGCTGTAGATAAAAAAGAGATTGCTCAAACCTGGAAAAAACTAATCGAAGCACATCAAAAAGACACCAAGCCAAACTTGTATTTGGTTGAAACAATTGTAAAAGAAATTAAAAACCAAGGTTTTACAAAACAACTTTTTAATGAAGACAGAATCTTAAACGATACAGATTATTTAGCGATAGATTATCTTTTAAAACATTCTGACGCAATTGAAGCTGAACGTGCGGCATTCAATAATAAAGAAGGAGAAATACATGTTTTAGGAAATGTAGTTTCTGAAATTTCTTCTGCATTACAGCAAAACACTTATATTTCTCAGGAAGGAACTTCGGGAGAAGTAAATAAAGAAAAGAATATTTCGATTTATAAAAAGATCATTGCTTTAGGAAAAGGAAACTTTGAATCGTACCGAAACTATTTTGATTATTTAAGCCAAATTGAAGATAAAGACGGTTCAAATACTAATTTCCTAAAAGATTTCAGTACTTATTTTGACTCCAACTTAGCTTCAGAAAAAGGAAGCCCAATTGAGAAATTAGATGCTATATATTCTTCATTAGATCCAACTTCAAGTTATTCTTATGACGGATGGAATTCATTTAAAGATTATCATTCAAATCTTTGTAATTCTACGGCTTGGACTGTAGTTTTAAAACCGCAGAATGCTTCTTTTATAAAAAGTGCAATTGTTTGGTCAGAATACAGTTTGGTCGTGACAAAAAACAATCCGTATTATTTAGACACTTTAGCGCAGTTATATTATAAAGACGGTCAAAAAGATAAAGCTATTGCAACTCAGGCTTTGGCAGTAAAATATCTGACTCCGGAAGTGGAAGAAGTAACTGCAAGTGAGATAAAAGAAACGCTTTCAAAAATGCAAAACGGAACTTATTAAAGTTCAAAATTTATAAAAAAGAAACCCGATAAGATTTTAAATTTTGTCGGGTTTCTTTTTTTTTATTTTTTAATACCTACCATTACTTTGATCTGATAATTTTCAGGAATTTTTTTGTTGTTTTCAACACCCCCACTTGCACTCAAATAAGTTAGTAAAATAGTGTATTTTGAATTCTCAATTCGCTGCTCAATTTTTTTGTCTGAGTTATTGTTAGTAAAGCCAGAAGATGAATTGATGAAATCATTTATTTTCAGCGGAATAATATCTTGATTGATTATTAAATCCTGACCATAATCCCTAGCTTTTGATTTAATAGAATAAATAGTCTTATCAATAGTTAAACAGCTTTTGCACTCGTATGGACTGTTTTTGTATAAAACGATTATGAAATCATAACCATGTATATCTACTATTTCATCAGTATCTTCATAGAAATAATAATTAAAAATATCGTCAGCATCATTTTTTCGATCATATATGGATCGGTACTCATAACCTAAACTTTCCATAATCTTATATGATCCGGGATCTTTGTCTTTTTTATATAACGCATATAATTTCTTATCTGCATACGGAAGCATGTCTTCAAGAGTATAATTTCTATCTAAAAAATCAACGATACTGCTTAATTCCTTTTCTTGTTCAAAAGTCAATTTTTTGTTTTCAGCTTTTTGCAGATAACTTTCAAACCGTGATAATTGACTGTATTTTGAAACAGAATTAGCACTTTGCGGACCCACAATAGAAAGCAATCCTGCCAGACACATACTTATAGGAATGAATTTTATTTTTGGATGTTTTGAGATTAGAAAATAACCTACAACAATCGTAAGCCAAATTGATAATAAGAAAACATAATAACGTTCGTGTGTAAATCCGTAAAGATTGATTCGGTATAAAATAGCCCAAAACAATAATGCCAATAGCGGAATTAATAAAAAATAAAACCAGCGATTAAAAGTTCGCATCCATAAATTGCCATTTTCATTTGCAATAGGATGAACCAGTAAAAAAGAAAGGATTCCGACAATTGCAAATGCTAAAACGAGATAAGAAACCCAGCCAACAGGTAATGAAAGCGTGATAAGGATTTTGGCCTCATAGCAAATCAAAATCACCAAATAAATACTTATTAAAGGTAATAATACAAACTGAGTGAAATTTTTAAGTCCTTTAGGATAACTTAAAAGAAGTGGATATTCTTTACTATTAGTTTCAGGAACGCCACTTAAAAAGAAAATGGTATTAAAAATTCCAGCAATAGTAAAAAATAGATATCCATAGATTTTATCATCTAATTTCACTTTAAATAATTTATCTACAGCTAAAATGGCTAAAGCTAAGCCTGTATAAAGAACAATACTGTACAAGCCAGAAGTTAATATGCGTAAAAAAAGCTGTTTGTTAAACTCCCAAAACTCTTCCTGATTATAAGTTCTTGGTAAAAAACCTGCAAAAGAAACCAATAAATGTAAAGCTAGGCTGAATACAAAAAACTGCTGCGCTTCAACCTCTGAGATTCTTTCTCCAAAATTAAATACAAAAGCAACTAATGGTACACTAAACAATAAACTAACTACAAACCGGATTATACCGTTTTTGTGTTTTGCAGCAAAAAACAAACTTGCAGAAACAAACCATACCAGACATAATGAGCAGCTCATAATGGCTTTTATGTAGAATTCATCATCATATACACGATCTTGCCTAATAAATAAAATAGCGAAAACAGTACCTAAAATTGCGGTTATAGTTTCTAAAGGAAATCTCAGAACAGTTTTTAATGTGGCATTCAGAACATTTTGTAACGAAGGAAGTTTACTCATTTTTTGGTCAGTTATTTTGTACTAAGAAAAGCAAATGCCATCAAATAACCAAATAAAAACCCCGAACTCTAAACGAATAGAATTCGGGGTAATATATATATAAGTAAGATTAAAAAATATTAATCGTATCAGCTATGAATTATAGTCCAAAAGCAGTTTTTACTTGGTCAACAAAATCAAGTTTCTCCCATGTAAACAATTCAACAGTAACTGTTTTTTCGTTTCCACCTGGAGCAGAAAAAGTTTTAGTAACCGTTTCTGGTTTACGTCCCATGTGTCCGTAAGCAGCAGTTTCACTGTAAATTGGGTTTCTTAATTTTAATCTTTGCTCGATAAAGTAAGGACGCATATCAAAAATAGCTTCTACTTTTTTAGCGATTTCACCGTTAGTTAAATTTACTTTAGAAGTTCCGTAAGTTTCAATGAAAATTCCCATTGGCTGAGCAACTCCAATAGCATAAGAAACCTGAACTAAGATTTCGTCAGCAACACCTGCAGCAACTAAGTTTTTAGCGATATGACGAGTTGCATAAGCAGCACTTCTGTCTACTTTACTTGGATCTTTTCCAGAGAATGCACCACCACCGTGAGCACCTTTTCCACCGTAAGTATCAACAATGATTTTTCTTCCTGTTAAACCAGTATCTCCGTGAGGTCCTCCAATAACGAATTTTCCTGTTGGGTTAATATGGTAGTTGATTTTATCGTTGAATAAATGCGCGTGAGTTGGGTTTTTAGCGATAATTCTAGGAATAAGAATTTCGATAATATCTTTTTTGATTTTAGCAAGCATTGCAGCTTCTTCATCAAAATCATCATGCTGCGTTGAAATAACAATCGCATCAATACGAGTTGGTTTGTTATCGTCGCTGTATTCTAAAGTTACCTGAGATTTAGCATCTGGACGTAAATACGTGATTTCTTTATTTTCACGTCTTAAAATCGCTAACTCTTGTAATAATTTATGAGATAAATCAAGAGCTAGAGGCATATAGTTTTCAGTTTCATTTGTAGCGTACCCAAACATCATTCCCTGATCACCTGCACCTTGCTCTTCTGGCTTAGCTCTGTCAACACCTTGGTTAATGTCTGCAGACTGCTCGTGAATTGCTGAAAGAATTCCACAAGAATTTGCTTCAAACATATATTCACTTTTAGTATATCCAATTTTACGGATTACCTCACGTGCAATTTGTTGTACATCAAGATAAGTATTTGATTTTACTTCACCTGCTAAAATAACCTGACCTGTAGTAACTAATGTCTCGCAAGCTACTTTTGAGTCAGCATCAAATGCCAGAAAGTTATCAATTAAAGCATCCGAAATTTGATCTGCAACTTTGTCTGGATGCCCTTCACTAACAGATTCTGACGTAAATAAATAAGCCATAATAATTTATTAAATTAACATTAAGCGAGGAAAAGTAATTGCTGAAAGTGCTAAAGGAGAATTCCTGCTTTAGCATTTTTTACTACCAAAATCTTAGTTTCGGCATCCATAACGAATCATTTCATTATGAAGAGGTTGCAATCAGTTCAAATTTTTCCTCTGTATTCGCGTGCAAAGGTATAAAACCATTTTGATTTGCAAATTAAAGTTCAACTTTTTTTATTTTTTATAGCAGAAATTTAACAGTAATATACTAATTTGATAGGGTAATAGAAAATATTTTTGTTTTTGTTTGGTCAGTTAAAAAATAGTTCGCACATTTGCCTCGTTAAAATAACAGAACAAAATGAAATTTACAATTTGCAATATGATGTCTTGTAAGATGCCGGAGCTTTCCGCAGAGACTCTATTGTAGTTTATTTTCAACAACATATATAGAACCTCTGCCAGCCGCAGAGGTTTTTTTTGTTCCAAAATTAAACTTGTAAGAATTTTTTTTAAGCCAAAAACACAAATTAATCAGTAAAAAGAAATGAAAAAAAATGTACTAATCGTTTTAGGTCTTTTGACATTTTCAGGCCTGTATGCTCAGGATAATAAAACTGAGCAGGATACTTTAAAGAATAATGAACTGTCAGAAGTTACCGTAATTGGAACTCGTAATAAAAATAGAGTAAAAACAGATGTACCGGTTCCGGTTGATGTTTTTAATATTTCTGAAATAACAAAAGGAGCACCGCAAACCAGCGTAACCCAGATTTTAAATTATGTTGCGCCATCGTTTACCAGTAATGCAACATCAACTGCCGATGCAACAGACCACGTTGATCCGGCACAATTAAGAGGTTTAGGCCCAGATCAGGTTTTAATTTTAGTAAACGGAAAACGAAGACATACCAGTGCCTTAGTAAACATAAACGGATCTCCGGGAAGAGGATCTGTAGGAACAGATTTAAATGCGATTCCATCTTTCGCCATCGAAAGAATCGAGGTTTTAAGAGACGGAGCCGCTGCACAATACGGTTCTGATGCCATTGCGGGAGTAATTAATATTGTATTGAAAAAGAATGCCAAATATCTTTCGGGAGGAATTCAATACGGAACTAATTTATCATCTGGATCTAACAATTTTAAAGGCGGAGCCGATGGTCAAACCGTTCAAGTCGATTTAAACTACGGAACATCATTAGGTAAACCGGGAAGTTTTTTAAATGTTACCGGAACAGCTGTAACAAGACAAGCAACAAGCCGTGCAGGAATTAGAAACAACGGAATTTTTAATGCCTATAATGCTGTAGAAAACAGAGCAGCGCAAAACGGAGTTCAGATCAATTCGCTTTTCAGCAATATCAATACGACTCCAAATTCAGCACAAATTATAAGTTCAATACAGCAATACGCACCGCAGGTAAGTTATTTTACGCCGGCACAGCAAACCGCTATTTCATCTGCAACAACAATAACACAATTGCAGACAGCACTTAATTTTGATGTAACTAATAATGAGTTAGCCTACAGAGGACAAGAAAGAGCAGACTATAATATGAGTGTGGGTCAGTCAGAACTGGCTTCTGGACAAGCGTATTATAAT
Organism: Flavobacterium sp. NLM; assembly: GCF_002210235.1. NCBI lineage: Bacteria > Pseudomonadati > Bacteroidota > Flavobacteriia > Flavobacteriales > Flavobacteriaceae > Flavobacterium > Flavobacterium sp. NLM. The sequence goes on along the minus strand of NZ_LIAC01000005.1, from coordinate 198,262 downwards.
GCAAAATATCCTTTAACAGAAACAACTTCATTGTATTCATTTGGTGGAGTATCGTATAGAGATGGAAAATCTTATGCTTTTAACAGACTCCCAAATGGTTCAGGAACTTTCACGCAAGTCTATGAAAATGGATTTTTACCGGAAATCGAATCTGGAATTTTAGATGCTTCTGCAGCGCTTGGAGTAAATACTCAATTATTTGGTTTTGATACAGATTTGAGTTCAAACCTGGGGACAAACTCTTTTAAATATGATGTAAACAATACAATCAATGCAACTTTGGGCGTAAATTCTCCTTCTAGTTTTGATGCCGGTAAAGTTTCATTTTTACAAAGCACAACCAATTTAGATTTCAGTAGAAAATTTGATTTTCTTGCAGGTTTAAACGTTGCTTTTGGTGGAGAATTTAGATATGAAAATTACCAAATTAAACAAGGAGAAGAAGCTTCATACGGATTATATGATGTAAACGGAGCTTTAGTTTCTGGAGTTTTGCCAACTACTTCACCTTTAATTGTGACTGATTTCTTTGGAAACAAACGTGGAGCGGGAGCACAGGGATTTTCAGGATTTCAGCCTTCGGATGCTAAAGAAAGAGACAGACGAAGCGGCGCAGCTTATATTGATTTAGAATTAAATGCAGCCGAAAACTGGCTGTTAAACGGAGCTGCACGTTATGAAAACTATTCAGATTTTGGAAGTACCGTTACTTTTAAACTGGCTTCTCTTTTAAAACTAAACGATAATATCAACTGGAGAATTTCTGGACAAACAGGTTTTAGAGCGCCATCTTTACAGCAAAAATACTTTGAAGCAAGTTCAACTCAGTTCATTAACGGATCTCCATATCAGGTTGGATATTTTACAAATGATTCTCAGGCAGCAAAAAGTATTGGTGTAGAAAATTTAAAACCAGAGAAATCAAAAAGTATCAGCACAGGATTTACATTTAAAATTCCGGAAGCTAATATTACAATCGCAACCGATGCTTATTTTACAAGAATCAACGACAGAATTGTTTTGTCTGGACAATATGCAAGACCAACAGATGCGCAGATAAATGCTGCTACATCACAAACACAAAAAGATGCCTTGACATTGTTTCAACAAGCATTTGATTTGAAAGGTGTAGAAAGAGCTTCGTTCTGGACAAACGGAATCGACTCTGAAACCAAAGGAATTGATGTTGTAATTTCTCAAAAATACGATGTAATTCAGGATTTTGTAATCAGAAATGATTTTGCGTTAAGTTATAATGAAACAAAAAGAGTAGGAGATTTACATATTCCGCAATCAATTGTAAATGCAGGAGGAGATCCTTATATATATTCCTTTTTTCCGGAGTCAAGCCGAGTGTATTTAGAAGAAGCAATTCCGAAATTGAAAGCGAACCTAACAACAACTTTCAGCATTAAAAAACTGGATATTTATTTAAGAAACAGTTATTTCGGAAAAGTAACAGATCCGGGAGCGACAGATGTTAATTTAGATGGATTTGCTTCTGTATATGAACATCCGGAATACAGCGCAAAACTGGTTACCGATTTATCTTTCGGATACCAAATCAACGAACATTTTAGAGCAACTGTTGGTTTTAATAATATAGGAGACGTTTATCCGGACAGAAATAATCCGTCAACTCCGGCTTTTACCAATACAACTCCAACTTTATCTCCGGCGCCAAGTACAGACTTGACAAATGCAAATCAGTTTGCGTATTCAAGAGCCGTATCTCAATTTGGATTAAACGGAAGATTTGGATTTGCTCGTTTGAGCTTTAAATTCTAAAAATATAGGCCACAGATTTTACGGATTAAATGGATTGACACTGATTTTTTTGAATCAATGTGATTTTTATCCTGATGGTTATCGGGATTGAACTTAAATTATAAAAAAATAGGTCACAGATTTTAGGATTAAACGAATTAGCACTGATTTTTAAAATCAATGTAATCTTTTTAATCTGTGGCTAACCTTTTTCAATCATGTAAATGGTTTTTATATTACATTAAGTATAAAATGAAACCCGTGTCAATCCGTTTAATCCGTAAAATCTGTGGTCAATTTTTTAAAGAGGAAGCCTTTATTTACGCGAGCTAAAAAAATTTAACGTTAAATATCAAAATTTTATTTGGCAGTTAAATAAATAAATATTACATTTACTCTATCGAATTAGTCGAGTTTAAAAAAGAATTAAATTTTAAATTAAAATGAAAACAATAGCAAGAAATAATATGATGTGTTGTAGTATGATGCAAATGTGCATCCAACCTTGCTGTTGCCAAAAGTAAAAAGATAAAATCTTTGTTATAGTTAAACTATAAGCCCTTTTGGTCGCCATCCGAAAGGGCTTTTTTCATTTCCACACTTAAAATTTTAAAATCATGAAAACACTAAATTCAATCGCCATAGAGTATTTATTGAGAAACGATTCTCAAACAAATAACAATAGATCAGAAGAGATAACAAAAGAAGTTGTCAGAATAAAAACAGAACAAGATAGAAAAAGTCAAAAATCATTACTGTTTCAAATGTATGATCTTGAACTAGAAGGAGAACTTCCTTTTGCATAAATCAATTCACAATTTCAATTTTAAAAATCAATTTCAAAGTCAAATACCACTTTATATATAGTATTAACAATATTTAAAAAACTAAGAAATCATGAGTACACAAAAATTTGCAACAAACGCATTACACGCAGGACATGATGTAACTAAAAATTCAGGAACAAGAGCAGTGCCAATTTACCAAACATCATCATACGTATTTAATAGCGCAGATCATGCCGCTAATTTATTTGGTCTTGCCGAAGCCGGATTTATCTACACCAGATTAAATAATCCAACAAATGATGTTTTGGAACAGCGCCTGGCAGCTCTTGAAGGCGGAATTGGAGCTGTAGTTACAGCCTCTGGAGCATCGGCAATTTCAACGACTTTTTTGACTTTGCTTAGAACAGGCGATCATATCGTAGCTTCAAACAGTTTATACGGCGGAACGTACAATTTATTGAGTGTAACATTACCGCGTTTAGGAATTACAACCACTTTTGTAGATCCTTCAAACCCTGAAAACTTCACTAAAGCAGCAAAAGAAAATACCAGAGCATTCTTTGTAGAATCACTGGGAAATCCAAAACTGGATGTATTAGATTTAAAAGGAATTTCGGCGGAAGCCAAAGCATTCAAAGTGCCATTTATAGTAGATAATACAGTTGCGACACCTTATTTATTAAACCCAATTAAATATGGTGCCGATATTGTAATTCACTCCTTAACAAAATATATTGCCGGAAACGGAACTTCATTAGGTGGCGCAATTATCGACGCCGGAACTTTTGACTGGTCTAACGGAAAATTCCCTGAATTTACAGAACCTTCTGCAGGATATCACGGATTAGTATATCACGAAGCTTTAGGAAATGCAGCCTTTATTGCAAAAGCAAGAATCGAAGGACTGCGTGATTTTGGAGCAGCTTTAAGTCCATTTAATGCTTTCCAGATTATTCAGGGATTAGAAACCTTACCAATCCGAATTAAAAAACACAGCGAAAATGCTTTGGTTCTGGCCGAATGGTTAGAGAAACAAGATGAGGTAGTTTGGGTAAATTACCCAGGTTTGAAATCAAGTAAATATTATGATTTAGCAAAACAATATCTTCCTGAAGGACAAAGCGGCGTGATCACTTTTGGACTAAAAGGAGGTTTTGATGCGGCTAAAAAAGTGGTAGACGAAACAAAATTGTTCTCACTTCTGGCTAATATTGGTGATACAAAATCGCTGATTATCCACCCGGCGAGCACTACGCATCAGCAATTGTCAGAAGAAGAGCAATTGGCTACTGGAGTTTCAAAAGATTTAGTCCGACTTTCTGTTGGAATAGAAGATGTAGAGGATTTAATTGCCGACTTACAATCGGTTTTTGAAAACGTAACCCAGTCGCAGTATAGTATCAATAAAAATTAGGTTTTTTTGTTTTTTGTTTGAAAAATTGCCTTTAGCAGCGTGAGTTCTGCTAGAGGTGATTTTTTATGAAAAAAGAAATCAAGATAAAAGTTTCACCATATAAGTAATATAAGTTCATTTTAGTAGAGACGCACCATTGTAGAGACGCACAGCAGTGCGTCTATTATTGTGACGTCTAAAATTATAAACGTTGATAAATTAAATGAACTTATATTACTTATATGGTTTACTAATTACAGATATGTTTTAAAAAATTAAAATTATGTCAAAGCTTAAAATAAATATTATCCTTTTTGGGATTGGAAATATAGGAAGTACATTAATCAATCAGATTATCGAAAGTCAGGAGTTTTTTCTGCAAAGTAAAAACGTCGATTTTCATTTTCCCATAATTACCAATTCTACCGTTGCCTTTTTCGAGAAAGAAGGCGTAGGATATGCGTGGGAAACCAATTTTAGAGAATTGGCCGTTCCTTTTAGAGTGCAGGATATTATCGAATTTGCAAAAGAAAACGAATTCGAAAATCTAATCGCTGTCGATGCAACCGCAAGTGATGAACTTATTGGTCATTATAATACGTTGATCGAAAACGGATTTAATATTGTTGCTGTCAATAAAAAAGCAAATACTCTCCCAATTGATCTTTATAAGCAACTTAGAGAAAATCTTAAAAAGTACGACAAAGAGTTTTTATATGAAACCTCAGTCGATACCGGTTTTCCCGTTTTGCAGACTTTAAGGGATTTATATTTCTCCGGAGAAAAAATCACAAAGATAAGAGGCGTATTTTCAGATAATCTGAGTTATGTCTTTAATCGTTTTTCTGCCGAAGAAAATACTTTTTCCTCTGTTTTAAAAGATGCAAGCCTTCTCGGATTAATGCGATCTACTTTTAAAGAAGATTTATCCGGAAATGACACCGCCAGAAAATTGTTGATTTTAACTCGTGAAATTGGTAAAGAATTCGAACTCTCTGATATTAAAATCAATCCGCTTATTGGAGAAGAACATTTGGAGAAAAACGGAATCCTTAATAAAGATGCCATTGACCGATCGTTTAAAATTGCCAAAATAACCCAAAAAGACAATCATGTTTTAAGATATATAGGAGAATTTGATGTCGAGAAAAATACATTAGAAGTAAAATTAGTATCAGAACCTGTAACTTCAGCAATAGGACAATTAAAAGGTTCCGATTCTATTTTTGAAATTTATACCCAATCTTATGCCAGTACACCCATTGTACTTCAAAGTGCGTCGCCGTGCAAACAGGCCATTTCAAGAGGTTTAATTACAGATATTTTAAAAGTAGCTGAAAAGATTAAAAATAAGGAAGCAGTCTGGCTATAAGTGGTTATAATATTAGTAGTTCTTTGACAGATTGAAACTAAAAGTAAGTTATTTTTTGTAAGATTATACTTCTTTTGATTCAAATTGTAATTTTGTAGGATGTTTTTTAACGATAAAAAGCTGTTTTTTAACGTTTTTTAAGAAAAAATAGGGTTTTATAACTTGGAATATTGAAAAAATATTCGCACATTTGTAAGACAAGTAAGAACTGTTAAAAACAGCTGATTAATTGTTAAAATAAATATAGCTTTTGAGATCCTAATCACATCTAAAAAAAGCTTTTAAAAGAAAAAAGTAAATGCAAGATTTTTTTAAAATAACTGTCAAATCGCAAATGAATAAGTCCCTACAGATGAACATGATGTTTAATGTCGCACGTATTTGTGTACGCGTCTGTTGATACTAAAAGTATATATAAGTTCTATAAAAACTTAAACCCTTTTGGTATTAAAATCCAAAAGGGTTTTTTTATTCCATTTGGCAGACATAACAAAGAATTAAAGGAAATATAAAGATTAAAAAATAACTAACTTAAACTTAATAATATGAGCGCAATAACTTACTTAAGAAAAAAACTTACAGGGTACAGAAGTGCAAAAGCTGAAAGAAACAATCCGCCGCCTGTTAACGAATTAATCCACCCAAGTTTCGGTGTAACTGAAACAGATAAAAAAGCGGAGAAAAAAGTACCAAATTCATTATTGTTTTTGATGTACTCAAAAGAAAATGAAACCCTTTTCATCTAACTTGAAAAGCAGCCATAAAATAGGTTAAAACCTGCATGACTTTACTGGGCATAATGTTCGGTAATTTTGTGCGTACAAAAGTTTCTGATTGAATTATGTTTAAGAAATTGAGCAATCAGTTTCATTAAAATTTGTTAGTTTAAGAAATTAGTAGTTAATTTGCACCGTTAAGTTCAAAAACGTATTGAAATGTTATAAAGAAAGGAGGAGGGATTAGACCCGATGAATCCTTAGCAACCCTTCGTTAATTCGAAGAAGGTGCTGCATTCTACCACGCCCAAACGTGGAAAGATAACAACAAGAATTTTTCTAGTTTCAACTCTAGACTTTCTTTCTAATATTTCCACATACAAATCAATAATAAATAGATTTGAAATTGGAAAATATACCAAGTCCCATTATAATTCAAGATTTCATCACCGAAAGTGGTGCGCTGTATCCGTCGTTACCGTTAAGTTTTACACTTTCCGGCAAACCGCTGTATACTGCCCCAATTGTTTTGGTAAATCACGCCTTAACCGGAAACGCTCACGTTACCGGAGAAAACGGCTGGTGGAATGATTTAATAGGCGAAGCAAAAACTATCGATACCAATCAATATACTGTTTTGGCGTTTAATGTTCCCGGAAACGGAAACGATTCGTTTATAATCGAAAACTATCAGGATTTTACAACCAGAGATATTGCCAGAATCTTTATCAAAGGATTAAAAGCTTTAAATATTGAGCAGGTATTTGCCATAATTGGCGGTTCTGTTGGCGGTGGAATTGCCTGGGAAATCCTGGCTTTGGAACCCAACATTACAGAACATTTAATCCCAATTGCAACTGACTGGAAATCGACCGACTGGATGATTGCAAACTGCTTTCTGCAAGAACAAATTCTGAACAATTCTTCAAAACCAATTGAAGATGCCAGAATTCATGCGATGTTGTGTTACCGATCTCCTGAATCATTCAAAGAAAAATTCCAACGAACCATCAATCAGGATCTTTTGATTTTTAATATCGAGAGCTGGCTGGCGCATCACGGAAAAAAACTACAGCAGCGCTATCAATTAGCATCATATAAATTGATGAACCAGCTGCTTAAAACCATAGATATTACCCGAAATAGCGAGGATTTCGAAACGCTAATATCCAAATCTAACGCTGCGATTCATATCGTAGCCATCAATTCAGATTTGTTTTTTACACCAAAAGAAAATCTGGAAACTTACAATGAATTAAAGAAATTTAAAAACAATGTTTTTTACAGCGAAATTGATTCGGTTCACGGACATGACGCTTTTTTAATCGAGTACAAACAATTAGATCATTTACTTGCCGATATTTTTAAGGCAGAAACAATAGCAAAATAAAATGAAAATATTAAAATTTGGTGGTAAATCATTATCAAACGGAGAAGGACTTAATAAAGTAGTTTCAATCATTACGGATAAAGTAAATCAAGGAGAAAAAATTGCCGTGGTCGTTTCTGCGCGCGGAAACGCAACAGATGAATTAGAAGATATTTTAAGAATTGCTGCTAAAAACGGAAACTACAAACCACTTTTAGAAAGCTTTAAAGCATACCAAACTTCAGATTATCCGAAAGTTGATTTATCTGAAGAATTTAATATTTTAGATAAATTATTCGAAGGAGTAAGCTTAATTGGCGATTACAGCAACAAAATCAAAGATCAGATTTTGTCTAAAGGCGAATTGCTTTCGGCTAAATTATTAACTTCAATTTTAGTTGAAAAAGGAATTCCTGCTAATTTTGTTGATACAAGAGAATTGTTGAAAACAGATTCTAAATTTGGTGACGCTCAGCCTTTGGAACAACTTTCAAAGAAAAACGTTATCAATTATTTTAAACTTCATAACGGTGAAACAGTAAATATTGTTACAGGTTTCATTGGTTCAAACAACAACAACGACACTACAACTTTAGGAAGAAACGGAAGTAATTATACGGCTTCGTTAATCGCGAATTATTTGGATGCCGAAGAGCTTCAGAACTTTACGCATGTTGATGGAATCTACACAGCAAACCCGGATTTAGTTGCTGATGCTAAAAAAATCGAATATTTGTCGTTTAATGAAGCAAATGAGTTGGCAAATTTTGGCGCAACAATTCTGCATGCAAAAACGATAATTCCATTATTAGAAAAAAATATTCCGCTTCGTATTTTAAATACATTCAATCACGAAAATCACGGAACATTAATCACTTCAAATTCTCAAAAGGAAGGAATTAAAACACTTTCTGTTTTAGAAAACGTTTCACTTGTAAACCTTGAAGGACGCGGATTACTAGGAAAATCTGGCGTTGATGCCCGTATTTTTAAAGTAATGGGCGATCACAATATCAGTGTAAGCATCATTTCACAAGGTTCTTCAGAAAGAGGAATTGGATTGGTTGTGGCAAAAGAAAAAGCAACGCTTGCAATGGTGGAATTAGAAAAAGAGTTCGAAAACGACTTTTATTCTAAAGATGTAAACCAGATTACAGTAACAGATAATGTTTCGGTAATTTCGATTATCGGGCAGGATTTAAGTACGTTCCACAAACCATATACCGCATTAATCAAAAATAAAATAGTTCCAATTTTATTCAACAACACCGTTACAGGTAAAAACGTGAGTTTGGTTGTGAAGAAAGAAGAACTAAACAAAGCCTTAAACGTAATTCACGGAGAGATTTTTGGAGTTTCTAAAAAAATCAATATTGCTATTTTCGGTCACGGATTAGTAGGCGGAACTTTGATTAATCAAATTTTAGAATCGGCTTCTTCAATTGAAAAACGTAAAGATATTAAGCTGAATGTTTTTGCAATTGCGAATTCTAAAAAGCTTCTTTTAAATAAAAATGGTGTAACTTCAAGCTGGAAAAACGACATTGAAACTAAAGGCGAACCGTATACAATCAAAGATATTATCGCTTATGCAAATGAGTATCATTTAGAGAACTTAATTGCAATTGATAATACGGCAAGTGCATCATTCGTAGAAAATTATGTTCCGCTTGTAGAAAGCAGTTTCGACTTAATTTCTTCAAATAAAGTGGCGAATACTTTAACGTATGGTTTTTATAAAGAACTAAGAAAAGCTTTGGCAGAAAACCAAAAGAATTATTTATATGAAACCAATGTTGGAGCAGGATTACCATTAATTGATACAATTAAATTACTGCATCTTTCTGGTGAAAACATCACAAAAATTAAAGGAGTTTTCTCAGGAACGTTGAGTTATTTATTTAATAATTTCTCTGCAAAAGATGTTCCGTTTAGCGAAATTCTGAAAGAAGCAATTGATAACGGATATACAGAACCAGATCCGCGTGAGGATTTATGCGGAAATGATGTGGGAAGAAAATTATTGATTTTGGCAAGAGAATTAGATTTGCAAAATGAGTTTGAAGAAATCTCCATTCAAAACCTAATTCCGGAACATTTACGCGAAGGAAATGTTGCTGATTTCTTAACGAAATTAAAAGAATTCGACCCAATTTACGAGAAAATAAAAGCCGACCAAAAACCAAATCATGTATTAAGATACATTGGTGAATTGTCTGGTGATTTACAAAATGATAAAGGAAATCTAGAAGTAAAATTAGTTTCTGTTCCTTCAGATACTGCTCTTGGCGGATTAAAAGGTTCTGATTCTTTCTTTGAAATTTACACAGAATCTTACGGAGATCGTCCAATTGTTATTCAGGGAGCTGGTGCAGGCTCTGCGGTAACAGCAAGAGGAGTTTTTGGAGATATTTTGAGATTATCTGATAAAGGGTAATTTGAATTTTAGATTGCAGATTTTAGAGTTTAGATTTAAGATTTGTTCGAATTGAGTTTAGTTTGTCATTTCGAGGAACGAGAAATCGCACACGAAACTCGACAACAAAATGCCACAATCTTTGTCAACAATCTGGTGCGATTTCTCGTTCCTCGAAATGACAAGATTGCGGAAAATTGAATTAAAAAAAGAAAAATAACATGAAAGTAACTTTGAACAGAGTAAATGACGCTTTTCATTTTAAACTTAAAAATGAACGCGGACATGTAGTTGATGTTGACAGCAGAGCTGAATTTGGAGGAAGCGATTTAGGCGCAAGTCCGATGGAGTTGGTATTAATGGGCGTTGCCGGATGCAGTGCAATTGATATGATTTCGATTTTGAAAAAGCAGCGTCAGGAAATCACTTCTTTTAACGCTGAGGTTGATGGAACACGCGTACAGATTGATGAAGCTAAACCTTTTAAAGAAATCGATGTGGTTTTTTATTTAGAAGGCGATATCAATCCAGAAAAAGCACAGCGTGCTGCACAGCTTTCTTTTGAGAAATACTGCTCAGTTGCCAAAACTGTAGAGCCAACAGCAACAATCAATTACAAAGTTGTTTTAAACAACGAAGAATTAAAATAATTAGAAAATTAGTCCATTAGAGAATTAGATAATTCTTTGGACTAACTATTAAATAATGAAAGATTATTTCTCGAAACTCTGTGATCACTTTGTGAAACTCTGCGAAATAACTCTTTTAAACAAACAACACAATGAACGAACAAGAATTTGGTTTTGAAACTAAAGCCATACGTACACATTTAGAAAAAACACAATTTCAGGAACATTCAACTCCTTTGTATTTATCATCAAGTTTTATATTTGAAGATGCAGAGGATATGAGAGCTTCTTTTACAGAAGAAAAAGTCCGCAATATTTACTCCCGTTTCAGCAATCCAAATACAACAGAATTTGTAGACAAAGTTTGTGCAATGGAAGGTGCCGAAGCTGGTTATGCTTTTGCTACCGGAATGGCTGCAATATACTCTACGTTTGCCGCATTGTTAGATTCTGGAGATCATATTGTTTCTGCAGGAAGCGTTTTTGGATCAACTCATGCATTGTTCATGACGTATTTTCCAAAATGGAAAATTGAAACTTCATATTTCGATATCAATAAACCGGAAACTATTGAAAGTTTCATCAAACCAAATACTAAAATTCTATACGCTGAAACACCAACAAATCCTGGTGTAGATGTAATTGATTTAGAATTGTTAGGTCAAATTGCGAAAAAGCATAATTTGATTTTAATAATTGACAACTGTTTTGCAACGCCATACATTCAGCAGCCAATTAAATATGGTGCTCATATCGTGGTTCATTCAGCAACAAAATTAATTGATGGACAAGGACGTGTTTTGGGTGGAATTGCTGTTGGAGATGCTGAATTAATTCGTAAAATATATTTGTTTTCAAGAAATACAGGACCGGCAATGTCGCCATTTAATGCATGGGTTTTGTCAAAAAGTTTAGAGACATTGGCTGTTCGTGTAGATAAGCATTGTGAAAATGCTTTAAAAGTGGCTGAATTTTTAGAAAGCCATCCAAACGTAAACAGTGTGAAATATCCATTTTTGAAATCACATCCAAAATATGAAATTGCAAAAAAACAAATGCTTTTAGGTGGTAATATTATTGCGATTGAAATTAAAGGCGGTCTTGAAGCAGGAAGAAAATTTTTGGACAAGATTAAATTATGCTCTCTTTCGGCAAATATTGGTGATGTAAAAACGATTGTAACACATCCTGCATCAACAACACACAGCAAATTATCTGAAGAAGATCAATTAGCTGTTGGAATCACACAAGGTCTGGTTCGTGTTTCTGTAGGTTTAGAAACAGTAGCAGATGTAATTGCTGATTTAAAGCAAGCGCTGGATTAAATAATTTTAGATTTCTGATTTAGTCCCGATAGCTATCGGGATAGATTTCCTAAACTGTATATAATGACGATTTTTGACTGTAAATTTATTACTGTTAAAAATCGTCATTCTTTTTTGATGGTTATTTGGGTAAAAAATATATTTTTGTTTTCGTTATAATTTAAATCTATAATAATCAATTTAATAAACAACCAAACCATGAGTAACTCTACTTACATTCTTGATGAAAAATTATTGGCATCCGGCGGAAGCCGATTTGTAAACTATATTTTAGATATAGTTGTAATCCTTGCTTTAATTTTTGTTATTTCTTTAATGATTGCTTTTTTAGGAAATTTTTTGGGCTGGAATGATCTATTGTACTGGCTTGGTAATTTGAGTGATTTTGAAGGACAGTTAGTTTTTATTGTTATTTCTGTTTTTTATTATTCATTATCAGAAGGTCTTTTTGGAAGATCACTTGGGAAATTTGTAACTGGAACTGTTGTAGTAGATGAAAATGGCGAAAAACCTTCTTTCGGAACGATTTTTAAGAGATCATTATGCCGACTAATTCCTTTTGAAGTTTTTTCTTTTTTAGGAAGCAGAGGCTGGCATGATTCAATTACTGATACTTATGTTGTCAATAAAAAAGATTTGGAGAAAGAAGTAAAACTATTCCACGAATTCAATTTGATAGGGAACACCGAACTAAATTGATAGAATAAGTAGAATATAAATCTCAATCTGTTATTTTTCTCATTTAAAAAGCCTATTTTTGTTGCAGAATAATATGAAGCTTGTAAATTTTAAAAATAATCTAAAATTTACAGTCTGAAATCTAAAATTTAAAGATGCTTTCAAAGAAAACAAAATACGGAATTAAAGCTTTAACCTATTTAGCCAGACGAGAAAATAACGAACCTGTACAAATAGCTGAAATTGCAAAAAGTGAACATATTTCGATAAAATTTCTGGAAAGTATTTTATTATTATTGAGAAATTCAGGGTTTCTTGGTGCAAAAAAAGGTAAAGGCGGCGGATATTATTTAATAAAAGATCCAAAAGATATCAGTATGGCCAAAGTATACCGAATTCTTGAAGGGCCAATTGCACTGCTTCCGTGTGCAAGTCATAATTTCTATGAAAAATGCGATGACTGCGATGATGAATCGACCTGTGCAGCACGACGTTTAATGACAGAAGTAAGAGATAATACACTTAAAATATTAGAAAGCAATTCGCTTGCAGATATTGCTTTTTAAATTTAAACCATATAAGTTATATAAGTTCATTTTAATAGAGACGCACAGCAGTGCGTCTACATTTAAACGATGATAAATTAAATGAACTTATATAACTTATATGGTGAAAAAAATATTTTAAAAGATTAGTTTATATCCTGCAAGAAAAAGCATTACGGCGATGGCATTTCTAAGGAATAAATCCGGTACTTTTCCGCTTAAACTACTTCCTATATAAATTCCGGGAAGAGATCCCAATAATAATTGTCCTAATAGCGCTAAATCTAAATTTCCCATAGAAGCGTGGCCAATTCCTGCAACTAAAGTCAACGGAACAGCGTGGGCAATTTCAGTTCCTACCAAACGAGGCGTTGGCAAAAGCGGATAAAGGAAAAACAAAGTTACCGTTCCTAAAGCGCCGGCTCCAATTGAAGTTAAGGTTACAGTAGCTCCCAGTAAAACTCCAATTCCTACAGTAAGCATATTTTGAGTATGACTTTCGCTGTGAAATTTATCTCCAGCATGTTTTTGAGAAAACTTTAAAATTCTGTTTTTAAATATAATAGCAATTGAGGTGAACAATAAAGCCCAGCCTAAACTGTATTTAATTACACGATTAATAGTTTCAATATCTGTTTTAATACTATTTAATATCCATAAAGTCACTAAGGCAGCAGGAACACTTCCTAATGTGAGCCAGCCGGTAATTTTCCAGTTTATATTTCCCTTTTTATTGTGTACAAATACACCACCGGCTTTAGTAAAAGCGGCATAAAGCAAATCTGTTCCCACTGCGGTTGTTGGCGGAATATTAAAAAATAATAAAATTGGAGTCATTAAAGAACCGCCTCCAACGCCGGTCAATCCTACAATAAAACCTACTACTAAACCTGCAATTACAAGACCTATTTGAAAATCCATACAAAAAATTTGTCGCTAAAATAACGACATTTTTATAATTATCCTATGGAAATTGTAGAGATTAAGATATATTTATATAATCAAATGTTTCAGAGGAATATATTGTTTAAATATGGTGTTATAGCGCATTATTTGTGAAATTAATTCAATTATTTGTTTCAACGTGATGCAGAGGAAGTTAAAGGTTTAAAAAAACGAGAATATTTGTTTTGATTTTTAGAAATAAATAGTATTTTTGCAAAGTAATCTATTAACCCGATAGGGTAATAGGTTTTGAAAACAAATCGAATCATTTTAATATGGAAAGAGAACTGAAAATAAATACCGCCGATTCTTTTAAAGAAAAGCTATGGATTGGAATTCCTGTTGTTTTACTAGTAAGTTTATTAACTGTATTAATATACAATCATTACACTGAATTTTCGTGGAATGGATTTGTAGAGGGATTTAATGAAGAATTTTTGGTGTTTTTCGCCATTGGAGTTTTTGCTCAATTAGTAGACGGAACTTTAGGAATGGGTTACGGAGCGACTTCAACGTCATTTTTATTAGCTTATGGAGTCCCTCCGGTTGTAAGCAGTACCGCAGTTCACGTATCTGAAATGTTTACAACAGGAGCGTCGGCACTTTCACATCATAGATTCGGAAACATCAATAAAAAATTGACCAAACATTTATTGATTCCAGGTGTTTTAGGTTCAATTACAGGAGCTTATTTGTTATCTGATGTAATTAATGGAGATATTATCAAGCCATTTATTGCAGTTTACATGATTATCTTGGCTATTGTCATTATCAGAAAAGCATTGAAAAAAACAATTGTAAAGAAGAAAACGAAAAGATTAGGCGCTTTAGCTGTTTTTGGAGGTTTTATGGATTCGGTTGGCGGCGGAGGCTGGGGACCAATCGTAACTTCAACATTATTAGGAAGAGGAAGAAATCCAAGATATACAATTGGTTCAGTAAATGCAGCGGAGTTTGCGATTTCATTTGCAAGTGGTATTACTTTTATGCTTTTTGGAGGAATTCATGGCTGGCAGGTAATCATAGGATTAATTTTAGGAGGCGTTATTTCAGCACCATTAGCAGCATATTTGGTAAACAAAATCAAAAGAAAACCAATGATGGTTGCCGTTGGGATTCTAATTATATTATTGAGTTTAAAAACATTATCTAAATTATTATAATTCTTTAGATACGGAGAAAGAGATTATGAGTGCGATTATTGTACAAGAATTATTAGAGAAAACAAAAGATTTTTCGCTGGATCAAACCTTAGTTTTTTTAGCAGAAAAATTTCCGGGGAAAGTAATTTTTTCCACTTCTTTTGGACAGGAAGATCAGGTAATTACAGATTTTATTGCGAAGAGTAATACTGATATTACCGTTTTTACTTTAGACACCGGAAGATTATTTCAGGAAACTTACGATGTTTTTCACAAAACATTAAAAAAGTATAAAAGACCTATTGAAGTTTTTTTTCCAGAAGCAACAGCGGTAGAAAATCTTCTAAAAGAAAAAGGACCAAACAGCTTTTACGATTCAGTTGAAAACAGAAAAGAATGCTGTTTTATTCGAAAAGTAGTTCCGTTAAGAAAAGCCTTGGCAGGAAATTCAGTTTGGATTACAGGTTTAAGAGCCGAACAATCAGAAAACAGACACGATTTAAATCTGTTTGAATATGATGGAAACTTCGAAATCATCAAATTCAATCCGTTATTAAAATGGACTTTAGAAGAAGTTGAAACGTATTTATCAGAAAACAATGTTCCTCAAAATGCTTTACATAAACAAGGTTTCGTAAGTATTGGCTGCGCGCCGTGTACAAGAGCAATTTTTCCGGGCGAAGATATCAGAGCCGGAAGATGGTGGTGGGAATCAAGCCATAAAGAGTGTGGTTTGCATAGCGCTAAAAAAGAATAAAGAAGCAAGAGGCAAGAAAATAGAGAATAGAATAAAGATATAGATTTAAAGTTCCGAAGGAACGATTCATATTGTAGCGCCGGATTTTAATCCGGGGAGAATGAAGATTTATATTGCGGCATCGGGTTTCAACCTGATGGATGAATGGAAGAGAGAATAGAAAACAGAATAAATAGTGTAAAGTTTTAGAGTAACTCACAACTTAAAACCTGAAACTTGAAACTAAAAAATATCAAACAAAAAACAATGAGTTCAGTATTAAAAACAAACGCTTTAGAGAGTGAAGCGATATACATTTTCAGAGAAGTAATTTCACAGTTTGACAAACCGGTTTTACTTTTCTCAGGAGGAAAAGATTCTATTACATTAGTGCGTTTAGCGCAAAAAGCATTTTTCCCTGCTAAGATTCCGTTTCCTCTATTGCACGTTGATACGGGACACAATTTCCCTGAAACAATCGCTTTCAGAGATAAATTGGTAGAAGAATTAGGTTTAGAGTTGATCGTTCGTAATGTTCAGGATGCTATTGATGAAGGAAAAGTGGTTGAAGAAACTGGAAAATATTCTAGTAGAAACAGCCTGCAAACGACAACACTTTTAGATGCAATTGAAGAATTTAAGTTTGATGCTTGTATTGGCGGTGCACGTCGTGACGAAGAAAAAGCAAGGGCTAAAGAACGCATTTTCTCTGTTCGTGATGACTTCGGACAATGGGACGAAAAAAATCAAAGACCTGAATTGTTTGATATTTTGAATGGAAAGATTGAAAATGGACAAAACGTTCGTGTTTTCCCAATTTCAAACTGGACAGAATTAGATGTTTGGAGTTATATCGAAAAAGAACACATCGAAATTCCATCGATCTATTTTTCACATAAAAGAAAAGTTTTTTTGAGAGACGGTTTAATCTGGTCGCATTCTCCTTTTGTGTACCAAGAAGAAGACGAACAAATCGAAGAAAGAATTGTTCGCTTCAGAACCGTTGGAGATATGAGTTGTACAGCAGCAGTTGAATCTTACGCAGCAACAATCGAAGAAGTTGTAGGCGAAATCAGAGAATCAACGATTTCTGAAAGAGGAGCCAGAATTGATGACAAACGTTCTGAAGCTGCCATGGAAAAGAGAAAACAACAAGGATACTTTTAATAATTGTTAATTGTTAATTGTTAATGCAATTCAGAACGAAATTTTAAAAGTAAAAATCAAGAAAACAAAAACATACAGATTTAATTTTTAGATAAAGTTTTTCAACAACTTGAAACCTGAAACTTGAAACAAAAAATTAAACATGAAACAATATACAAGAATGGAAGTTTTAAAAATAGCAACAGCAGGAAGTGTAGATGACGGAAAAAGTACTTTGATCGGGAGATTATTGTATGATACAAAATCATTGACGACTGATAAGATAGAAGCAATCGAAAAAAGCAGTAAACAAAAAGGTTATGATTATCTTGATTTTTCTTTGGCAACTGATGGTTTAGTGGCAGAAAGAGAGCAAGGAATCACGATTGATGTTGCGCATATTTATTTTTCGACTGCAAAGAAAAGTTACATTATTGCCGATACTCCGGGTCACGTAGAATATACCAGAAACATGGTTACAGGAGCTTCAACTTCTCAGGTTTCTATCATTTTAATTGATGCCAGAAAAGGAGTAATTGAGCAGACTTACCGTCACTTTTTCATCAATAATTTATTGAGGGTAAAAGAAGTAATTGTTGCGATTAACAAAATGGATTTAGTTGATTATTCTGAAGAAGTTTTCAATAAAATCAAAGCCGATTTTCAGGCATTAAATGCAAAAAGTACTTTCAAGGAACAAAACGTAAGTTACATTCCGTTAAGTGCAATCAATGGAGGAAACGTGGTTGATAAATCTGAAAACATGCCTTGGTACGACGGTCAAACTGTTTTAGAACATTTAGAAGGATTGCATGCTCATCATGTTTTTGAAGCAGGAAAAGCACGTTTCCCAGTTCAGACGGTTATTCGTCCAAAAACAGAAGAATACCACGATTTTAGAGGTTACGCAGGAAAATTATACGGAAATTCAATCAAAGTTGGAGATGCTGTAACAGTTCTTCCTTCTTTAACAGAATCTAAAGTATCTAAAATTCACTTTTTCGATAAAACATTTGATGAAGCCGTTGCAGGTTCTTCGATCACAATCGAATTAGAAAATGATATCAATGTAACGAGAGGCGATATGATTGTAAAATCATCAGAACTTCCAAAAATTGAAAAAGACATTACCACAACAGTTTGCTGGATGGACAGTAAAAAACTGGTTCCGGGAACTAAATATTTGGTACAACACAATACAAACAGAGTTTTGGCAAAAGTTGAAAGCATTAAAAATACAATTGCAACAGATTACTCAGGAACAACAGAAGCTTCACAATTAGCGATTAACGAAATTGGAGAAGTAACGATCAAATTAAGTAAGCCGTTATATTTTGATTCATACAACGAAAACAAATCAAACGGAGCTTTTATCTTAATTGATACAGCAACAAACACAACAGCAGGAGTAGGATTTATTCGCTAGTTTCACTGCTGTAAGCAATAAGCTTTAGGCTGTAAGCTTTTAGCAAAAAACGTATAAAAAGGCATGCAATAGCTTACGGCTTATTGTTTAAAGCCAAAGCAAGAAAACACAAAGTTTAAGAAGCTTATAGCCTAAAGCTTAAAGCCTAAAGCATCAAAAAGAAATGGAAAGTTTTAGAACAGAAATAGAAAATCCGGTAGTTCAGAGAGAGATTATCGAATTAGAAAAAAAGATTCATTTATTCCGTGGAGGAAAAATTGATGATGAGCGTTTTCGTAGTCTTCGTTTAGCGCGTGGAATCTACGGTCAGCGCCAAGAAGGCGTTCAAATGATTCGTATCAAATTGCCTTATGGTAAAGTTACCAGCGAGCAATTAGTGCGTATTACACAAGTTTCTGATGAATATTCTACAGGACGTTTGCACATTACAACGCGCCAAGATATCCAGATTCACTATGTGAGTTTAGACCGAACACCAGAGCTTTGGGCAGATTTGGCTAAAGACGATATCACACTTCGTGAAGCTTGTGGAAACACGGTAAGAAATATTACAGGAAGTGAATTAGCAGGTGTAGACGTAAACGAACCATTTGATGTTTCGCCTTATGCACACGGACTTTTTCAATATTTGTTAAGAAACCCAATTTGTCAGGAAATGGGACGTAAATTCAAAATTTCGTTCTCTTCTTCAGACGAAGATACTGCTTTGAGTTATTTGCATGATTTAGGATTTATTCCGAAAATTAAAGACGGACAAAAAGGTTTCAAAATCATGTTTGGAGGAGGTTTAGGATCTCAGCCAGCACATGCCGAATTACTTTCAGAATTCGTTCCGGTTAATGAAATCATTCCAACAGCTGAAGGAATCATCCGTATTTTCGACAGATATGGTGAGCGTGCAAAAAGAATGAAAGCACGTATGAAATTCTTAATTAAAGAAATGGGAAGAGATGTTTTCCTTGATTTGGTTGAACAAGAGAAAAAAGCAATCGCTTTTGAAACATACGAAATTGATACAACAGCTTTTGATGGTCCAATTCCAGAGCCATTATTAGAAGTTCCGCAAGTTACAATCGAAGATACTAAAGCATATGAAGCTTGGAAAAATTCGAATGTAATCAAGCAGAAACAAGACGGTTATTATGCAATTGGAATTAAAGTTTTATTAGGAGATTTTTATACTGATAAAGCACGACTATTAGCTGCTTTAATTAAAAACTATGGAGCAAATGAATTGCGTTTTTCATTGCGTCAAAATATTGTAATACGTCATATAAAGGAAGAGAATTTACCTTTCTTTTATCAGGAATTAGCCAAACTGGATTTTGTTCAATTAGGATATAATTCTACAGGAGATATTACGGCATGTCCGGGTACTGATACTTGTAATTTGGGGATTGCAAGTAGTACCGGTATTGCAGAAGAATTAGAAAGAGTTTTAACGGCAGAATATCCTCAATATTTAAACAACCGCGAAATCGAAATTAAAATTTCAGGCTGTATGAACGCCTGCGGACAACATAATATGTCTGCAATTGGATTTCAGGGAATGTCTATCAACTCAGGTAAACTGGTTGCTCCGGCTTTACAGGTTTTACTTGGCGGAGGAAGATTAGGAAATGGCGCGGGACGTTTTGCTGATAAAGTAATCAAAGTGCCTAGTCGCAGAGGCCCGGATGCATTGCGTACCATCTTAAATGATTTTGATGCTAACGGAAGCGGACAAAAATTCCTGGATTATTATGATACAAAAGGAGAAAAATATTTCTATGAAATCTTAAAACCTTATGCAGATGTAACCAATTTAACAGAAGCTGATTTTGTGGATTGGGGTAATGCAGACAATTACGTAAAAGCAGTTGGAGTTGGAGAATGTGCCGGAGTGGTGATCGATTTAGTAGCGACATTATTGTTTGAAGCTAAAGAGAAATTAATCCTGGCTCAGGAATCTTTCGACAACCAAAAATGGTCAGATGCTATTTATCATGCTTACGCAGGATTTGTAAACGGAGCAAAAGCTTTGTTATTGGCAGAAAACCAAAAAACAAACCATCACGCAGGAATTGTTGATTTGTTTGATACCGTTTTCATCGAAAATAATAAAATCGAATTAAACTCAACTTTTAAAGACTTGGTTTACCAAATCAATAAAAATGAACCATCAGAAACTTTCGCTAAAGATTATATCGCTCAGGCAGTAGTTTTCTTTGATAAAATCGAAACTTTCAGAGCTCAGGAATTAGAAAATGCTTAATATAAAACCCAAAATAACTTTAGTCGGTGCAGGTCCGGGCGATCCTGATTTACTTACGCTGAAAGCTGTAAAAGCATTGGCTGAAGCAAATGTGGTTTTATACGACGCTTTGGCCAACGAAGAAATTCTGGATTACGCGCCAAAAAGTGCAATTAGAATTTTTGTTGGAAAAAGAATTGGAAATCATGCTTACACGCAAGATCAAATCAATCAGTTGATTGTAGATAATGCTTTGACATACGGAAACGTAGTCCGATTAAAAGGAGGAGATCCATTTATTTTTGGAAGAGGAGGCGAAGAAGTGGAATTTGCAGAAAGTTTCGGAATTGAAACGATCATAGTTCCTGGAATTTCATCTGTAGTTGCCGTTCCTGCAAGTCAGGGAATTTCAATAACTAAAAGAGGAGTTTCAGAAAGCTTTTGGGCGATTACTGGAACAACATCGGATAGAAAATTATCTTCAGATGTAGCTTTAGCAGCGCAATCTTCTGCAACGGTTGTAATTTTAATGGGAATGCACAAATTGCCTCAAATCATCGAGTTATTCCAGAAAGAAGATAAAGGAGGTTTACCTGTTGCGATCATTCAAAACGGAACAACAACAGATGAAAAAGTAGGCGTAGGAACTGTAGATTCGATTTTAGAAGTTGTAAAAGAAAAAGAACTAGGTTCACCAGCGATTATTGTTCTTGGAGAAGTTGTGAGAGAAAGCAACAAACTAAAAGGATTTTACGAAGAATTTCTATCAAAAGAAATCGCAAGATAAAGTTCCGAAGGAACGATTCATATTGCAGCGTCGGGTTTAAACCCGATGGACGTATGGCAATAACGTTGAATTTTAACCCAATTTTGCCAAAGAGAATGTTCCGTTAGGAACATTTGGTCGGTAGAAAAAATAAATGTTCCCAATAAAAATGTTCCGTTAGGAACATCTGATTGGTAAATCATCTAATTTTGATTAGATGAAAATAAATTAAAATGGAACAAAACGAATTATATCCAATATTTCTCAAGCTTCACAATTTAAATGTATTGATTGTAGGTGGTGGAAATGTAGGTCTGGAAAAGCTTTCTTTCTTGCTAAAGTCAAGTCCGAATGCAAATGTTGAGGTTGTAGCAAAAGAATTTCATTTAGAAATCAAAGTTTTAGCAGAAAACCATCCTTCGATTACGTTGACCAAATCGAAGTTCAAAAAGAAGATGCTCAAAAAACGTCACATGGTAATTGCCTGTACAGACGATTTGAAAGTGAATAAAAAGGTTTACGAATTATCGAGAAAACGTTATTTGATTTGCAATATTGCTGATACGCCCGATTTATGTGATTATTATTTAGGCGGAATAGTAACAAAAGGAAATGTAAAAATTGCTATTTCAACCAATGGAAAATCACCAACAACGGCCAAAAGGCTTCGGGAATTTTTTGAAGAAGTAATTCCGGAAGATATAAATCAAATGGTTGAAAACCTAAACGAATACAGAAAAACCTTAAAAGGTAATTTTGAAGAAAAGGTAAAAAGGATGAACGAAATAACCGATTCATTGAAGAATAAAAAATAATAAAAAAGTTCCGAAGGAACGATTTATATTGTAGCGTCGGGTTTCAACCCGATGGATGAACGAGGAGAAATGAATAATGATAAAAATCATTGTCAGGAGAATAAATTATTCGTTTCTTTGTATTATTAAGAATGATTATAAACAACAAACATAATGATTAAAACAGATATACTTATAATTGGAGCAGGCCCAACAGGTTTATTTGCCGTTTTCGAGGCAGGATTGTTAAAATTGAAATGCCACATTTTAGATGCCTTACCACAAGCAGGAGGACAACTATCAGAGTTATATCCAAAAAAGCCTATTTACGATATTCCGGGTTTCCCAGAAGTTTTAGCCGGAGATTTAATTGATAATTTGCAAGAACAAATTAAGCAATTTGAGCCGGGTTATACATTAGGAGAACGTGCTGAAACCATCGAAAAACAAGAAGACGGAACTTTCATTGTAACTTCAAACAAAGGAACTAAATTTCACGCACCGGTTATCGCTATCGCAGGAGGTTTAGGAAGTTTTGAGCCTCGTAAACCACTTATAGAAGATATCGAGTTTTATGAAGATAAAGGAGTAAAATACTTCATTAAAAATCCGGAGAAATTCAGAGATAAAAGAGTTGTAATTGCAGGAGGAGGAGATTCAGCGTTAGACTGGTCAATTTTCTTAGCAAATGTAGCTTCAGAAGTAACTTTAATTCACAGAAGAAACGAATTTAGAGGAGCTTTAGATTCTGTAGAAAAAGTACAGGAATTAAAAACAGCTGGAAAAATCAAATTAATAACTCCAGCAGAAGTTATTGGAATCAATGGTGCTGAGCACGTTGAATCATTAGATATCGAAGAAAACGGAGCACACCGTAAAATCGAAACGGATTATTTTATCCCGCTTTTTGGATTAACACCAAAATTAGGCCCAATTGGAGACTGGGGATTAGAAATCGAGAAAAATGCAATCAAAGTAAACAATGCATTAGATTACCAAACCAACATTCCGGGAATCTTTGCCATTGGAGACGTAAACACATATCCAGGAAAATTAAAATTGATCCTTTGCGGTTTCCACGAAGCAACTTTAATGTGCCAGGCAGCATACGGAATCATCAATCCAGGTAAAAAATATGTATTGAAATATACAACAGTATCTGGTGTAGACGGTTTCGACGGAACTCGTAAAGAAGCGCCAAAAGCGGTTGTGAAAGCAATCGTCTAGTTTCTGAGATTCTAAGTCCTAAGACACTAAGATTTCTATATAAAGCTCAAACTTTTAGTTTGGGCTTTTTTTAGCTTAATCCCTTAGAAACTTAGGATCTCAGAACCTAAAAAAACGTATCTTTGTAATTATAAATTTTGATAATCATGAATTTAGAAGCTAGAAAATATCAATTTATTCAAGAGTTGGCTAAGGTTGAAGATGAGCGCATTTTAGAGAAACTGGAATTGGTTTTGAAAGCAAATCAGAATGATTGGTTTGATGAATTATCAGAATCGGAGAAAAACGAAATTCAAATTGGAATAGATCAAGCCGAAAAAGGGGAAGTTGTAAGCCACGAAGATGTTATGAAAAGATTTTCAAAATGGCATTAAAATTTATTTGGACTTCACAAGCCGTAAAAGGTTTTAATAAAATTGTTGATTATCTGGAAGAAAAATGGACTAAAAAAGAGATTTTAAACTTAGAAGATAAAATCCGGCAAGTAATAAATCAAATCAATTTAAATCCCGATCAATTCCCAAAATCTGTAAAAAACGAATCTTTATATAAAGCAATTGTAGACAAAAATAATTATTTAGTTTACAGACTAAATAAGGAATCCAACACTATTGAAATTATCAATTTTAGAGGAACAAAACAAAAGCCTAAATACTAAGTGAAATATCAAGTTTCTAAGATTTTTATAGAAAGTTCAAACTCAAAGTTTGAGCTTTTTTATTTTAACAAATAATAGTCTCCTTTTACTTAAAATATAGCCAGTAGTTGAAACCACTGGAACGCAATCCATACACAATAAATGATTACAATACGAAAAGAATTATCACAATACGTTTCCCGTGGTTGAAACCACGGGCTATATTTGAAAAACAGAAGTTAATTTTAAAACTTAGAACCTAAGTATCTTAGAGTCTCAGCATCTTTAAAAAAACATTTGCAAATAGAAACCCTATTTCATACCTTTGCACTGTTCTTAAAATTATTGTCAGTTATCACGAAAGGCGGAGGGATAGACCCGATGAAACCTTAGCAACCCTTTATCATAAAGAAGGTGCTAAATTCTACTTTATACAACATTTTCCAGTATTAAAGATAGATAACACAAATACATTACTCGTATTTCTCAAAACTTTTCCAGACAACTACAATATTTACTGAAACAGATTCTGTATCAGGAGCGAATCATTGGCGCATTTTTGCAGTCAATAGTTCCCGCTTTCGCCTATATCTCTCCATTTCATTGCGAGGATACCGGCTCAAACAAAGTTCACTGAACTCCTATGAAAATAGAAATTAAGTGAAGTAATCGGGGCTAATGAGCCAGCAATAATGCACTTTTGGTATTAATGTGAAAAATATCGAAGGTAAATAGAGCCTTCAAATTAAAAATAAAAAAAGCTTTGTGCCTTAGCGCCTTAGCGGCAAATACAAGATGGCAATAACAATTCAAGAAGCAATAAAAAAAAATATCCTAATCCTTGATGGAGCAATGGGAACAATGCTGCAGCGCTATAATTTCTCAGAAGAAGATTTTAGAGGAGAGCGTTTCAAAGATTTTCCGCATCCGCTAAAAGGAAACAACGATTTACTATCCTTAACACAACCACAAGCGATCCGCGATGTTCATGCCGCTTATTATGAAGCTGGTGCTGACATCGTAGAAACCAATACATTCTCTGGAACGACAATCGGTATGGCCGATTATCATATGGAAGATTTGGTTTACGAGTTAAACTACGAATCGGCAAAAATCGCCAGACAAGTAGCCGATGAGTTTACTGCTAAAAATCCAGAAAAACCACGTTTCGTAGCCGGTTCAATCGGTCCGACAAACAGAACGGCAAGTATGTCACCAGATGTAAACGATCCAGGCTACAGAGCCGTAACGTTTGACGATTTACGAATTGCATACAAAGAACAAGTAGAAGCCTTAATGGATGGTGGCTGCGATTTGCTTTTAGTAGAAACTATTTTCGATACCTTAAATGCAAAAGCAGCGCTTTTTGCGATCGAAGAAGTAAAAGAAGAACGCAATCTTGATATTCCAATCATGGTTTCAGGAACAATTACGGATGCTTCAGGAAGAACACTTTCAGGACAAACAGTTGAAGCGTTTTTGATTTCAGTTTCGCATATTCCGTTATTAAGCGTAGGATTCAATTGCGCCCTTGGAGCCGATTTATTGAAACCATATTTAAAAACATTAGCGCATAATACAAGCTTTAATGTTTCGGCACATCCAAATGCAGGATTGCCAAACGCATTCGGACAATACGATGAAACACCGGAACAAACGCAGGCATTCATTAAAGAATATTTAGACGATAATTTAATCAATATAATTGGTGGCTGCTGCGGAACAACTCCGGATCATATTCGATTAATTGCAGAAGTTGCGAAGGATTATAAACCTAGAGTTGCGCCTGTCTTGGCTTAATAATTATGGGAGAAAAAAACGATGCGAAAGCAAATTATTTGGCAGTAGCTGGTTTTGTAGCAGTAATTATGCTAATGATTCTTTTTAGTCGTAACAATGCTGATGAATCTGAAAAGTATAAAAAGACATTTAAAGGAGAAACAATAGGACTTACAACTAGATCAAATTACCACCGAAAAAGGAGGTATTTGAGATATTATTTTTACACAAATAAAAAAGTTTTAGCTGAGGTTTCTAGTGATTATGGACATTTAAATAAGTTTTATAAAGTAAAATACGATTTAGACAACCCAGAAAAAAACTATATAGTTTTAGAAGAAGAATTAGAACCTGATTCAATTTCATTAGTTAAAGCAGGATTTACTAAAACTAAATATTACATATATGATGCAGGAGTAACTTGCAAATATATAGAGCATTCAAAATGGAAGTAAAAATTTCATAGGGATGAAACATTATAATAGTTCGACAATATGAAATTTTTCTTGTTTCTGTTTAGCTTAACATTTATTAGCTGTAATTATACAACTAATACAGTTTTTCAGAAAAGTATTAAATGTGAAGATTGTTTGGTTACAAAAGAAGAGACAGCTGTTGGAATAGCGGAGCCTATTTTGTTCGAAACATATGGAAAAGATCAAATAGAAGATCAAAGACCTTATACAGTAACAATAGAAAATGATTCTATTTGGCATATTGAAGGGACTTTTAATAGTATTGGTTTTGGAGGTGTGTTTGATATTAAAATCTCAGCAAAAAACGGGAAGGTTCTTTATATGATGCATGGAAAGTAGAAAGATAATTGAAAAGTAAAAGAAATATAAAGGCTATTATGAAACCGAGTTTGCGTGAGGGATAGAAGCGGTTAGCCCACAGCCTGACGAAGGAAGAGCGAGGACTAAAAGCGGATAGCCCGACCCGGAGGGACACGCCCAAATTAATAAACATAAATACCTACGAGGTTTTAAAAACCTTGCAGGAACACAAATAGAGAATAAAAAAACTTAGAATCTAAGCATCTTAGAATCTTAGTAACTGAAAAAGAAAATGACAGAAAAAAGAAGAGACCTTGTATTATCAGGATTAGAACCATTAATTATTACGCCGGAAAGTGTTTTCGTGAATGTTGGAGAGCGTACGAATGTAACAGGTTCAAGAAAATTCCTGAGATTAATCAAGGAAGAGAAATATGACGAGGCACTTGATATTGCAAGACAACAGGTAGAAGGAGGAGCGCAGATCATCGATATTAATATGGATGAAGGAATGCTTGATGGCGTTAATGCAATGACTAAATTTTTGAATTTAATCGCTGCAGAACCAGACATTTCGAGAGTGCCAATTATGATCGACAGTTCGAAATGGGAAATCATTGAAGCAGGTCTGAAAGTAGTACAAGGAAAAAGCGTTGTAAACTCGATTTCGTTAAAAGAAGGCGAAGAAGCCTTTATTCATCACGCGCGATTAATCAAACGTTACGGAGCGGCGGCAATTATCATGGCTTTTGACGAAGTTGGTCAGGCCGATAATTTCGACCGAAGAGTTGAGATTTGTCAGCGTTCGTATGATATTTTGGTGAACAAAGTAGGGTTTCCTCCACAGGATATTATTTTCGATTTAAATATTTTCCCGGTTGCAACCGGAATGGAAGAACATCGCTTAAATGCTTTGGACTTTTTTAGAGGAACAAAATGGGTTCGCGATAATTTACCTCACGCACATATCAGCGGTGGAGTGAGTAACGTTTCGTTCTCTTTTAGAGGAAACGATACGGTTCGTGAAGCGATGCACTCGGTGTTTTTATACCACGCGATTAAAAACGGAATGACGATGGGAATCGTAAATCCGGAGATGCTTACGATTTACGATGATATTCCGAAAGACTTATTAGAACACGTTGAAGACGTAATTTTAGATAGACGCGACGATGCGACAGAACGACTTTTAGATTTTGCAGAAAATGTAAAAGGTGAGGCAAAGAGCGATGAAAAAGTAGTTCAGGAATGGCGTTTTGGAACCGTTCAGGAGCGTATTACACATTCATTGGTAAAAGGGATTGATGCTTTTATCGAAGAAGATGTTGAAGAAGCACGTTTAGCAGCAACAAAACCAATTGAAGTTATCGAAATCAATTTGATGACGGGAATGAATGTGGTTGGAGATTTATTCGGAAGCGGAAAAATGTTTCTTCCTCAGGTTGTAAAATCGGCTCGTGTAATGAAAAAAGCGGTGGCTTATTTATTGCCATTTATTGAAGCAAGTAAGCAAGCCGGAGACAAACAAGGAAACGGAAAAATCCTGATGGCGACTGTAAAAGGTGACGTTCACGATATTGGTAAAAACATTGTTTCGGTGGTTTTGGCTTGTAATAATTACGAGATTGTAGATCTTGGAGTTATGGTGCCTCCGGAAAAAATTATTGCTGCGGCGATTGAACACAATGTAGATATCATAGGTTTAAGCGGACTGATCACGCCTTCGCTTGACGAAATGGTGTATTTAGCCAAAGAATTAGACAAACAAGATATTAAAATCCCGATTATGATTGGCGGCGCAACCACTTCGCGTGCGCATACAGCCGTGAAAATTGCGCCTCAATACAGAGAAACTGTAATTCACGTTAACGATGCTTCGAGAGCTGTTACCGTTGCAGGAAATCTGTTGGATCATAACCGAAAAATATATGCGGCTGATATTCGCGCAGAATACGATTCGTTTAGAGAAACATTCTTAAACCGTTCAAGAGATAAAAACTTCCTGACGATTGAAGATGCACGCAAAAATAAATTACCATTGGATTGGTCTGAATACACGCCAACTAAGCCAAAAGTAATTGGCGCTCAAACCATCGAAATAGAACTGGATGTTTTGGTTCCGTATATCGACTGGACGCCATTTTTTCAGACTTGGGAATTGTACGGAAAATATCCTGCGATTTTAACGGATGAGGTTGTGGGCGAACAAGCAACTTCTGTTTTTAACGATGCTCAGGCGATGTTGAAAGTGATTTTAGAAGAGAAAAAGCTGAAAGCAAAAGGTATTTACGGAATTTTCCCTGCGAATCAGATTGATGATGACGATATCGAATTGCGTGATGAAAACGGAAAAGTTTTAGAGAAATTCTTAACGCTTCGTCAGCAGTCACAAAAAACAAAAGGAGCACCAAACATGGCTTTAGCCGATTTTATTCTGCCAAAAGAAAGCGGAATAACCGATTATATGGGAGCTTTTTGTGTAACCACAGGTTTTGGTGTTGACGAATGGGCAGCGGAATATGAAAAGAATTTAGACGACTACAATTCGATTATGGTAAAAGCGCTTGCCGATCGTTTTGCTGAGGCTTTCGCCGAATATCTTCACGAAAAAGTTCGTAAAGATTTCTGGGGTTATGATTCAGAAGAATCTTTAACCAACGAAGAATTGATTAAAGAAAATTATAAAGGAATTCGTCCTGCGCCAGGTTATCCGGCTTGTCCTGATCACTTGGAAAAGCCAACGATTTGGAAACTTTTAAACGTAGCCGAAGAAATTGGAGTAACCCTGACAGAAAGCATGGCGATGTGGCCGGCTTCTTCGGTTTCAGGATATTATTTCGGAAATCCAAAAAGCAGGTATTTCGGACTGGGAAAAATAAAAGAAGATCAGGTTGTAGATTACGCCAAACGACGCAATGTTCCAACTGATTATGCCATGAAATGGTTGAATCCTAATATAGCAGATTAACGAAAGGTTATTTTAGTTTCAAGTTTCAGGTTTCAAGTTCTCTACAGCAACTTGAAACTTGAAACCTGAAACTTGAAACAAATAAAAAGATTGATTTACGTTTTTTGATTTCAGATTTTTTACACAGACTAAAACTCAAAATTCATAACTCATAACCCATAACTTAAGAAATGAAAGTAACAGAGCATATAGAAAACGCCAAAGGAAAAACATTATTCTCATTTGAAATTATTCCGCCTCAAAAGGGGAAAAGTATTCAGGAATTATACGATAATATCGATCCGTTAATGGAGTTTAAACCGCCGTTTATTGACGTAACGACTTCTCGCGAAGAGTATATTTATATTGATCGCGGCAACGGACTTTTGGATAAAAAATTGACTCGTATGCGTCCGGGAACGCTTGGGATTTGCGCTTCTATAAAACATAAATACAATGTAGATACAGTGCCACATTTGCTTTGCGGAGGCTTTACACAAGAAGAAACAGAATATATGCTGGTTGATTGTCAATATTTGGGAATCAACAACGTAATGGCGCTTCGAGGCGATGCGATGAAAGACGAACAATCTTTTGTGCCAAAAGCTGGGGGAAATCATTATGCAATTGATTTAGTACGACAAATCAACGATCTAAACTGCGGAAAATATCTTCATGAAGTGATGGATATCGACAACAAAGCTGATTTTTGTATTGGTGTTGCGGGTTATCCTGAAAAACATTTAGAATCACCATCTTTACAATCAGATTTAAAAAGATTAAAAGAAAAAGTTGACGCGGGAGCAGATTATGTAGTAACACAAATGTTTTTTGACAACTCGAAATATTTTAATTTTGTTGCTAAAGCAAGAGAAATGGGGATCACAATTCCTATTATTCCCGGAATTAAACCAATTGCTGTTCAAAGACATTTACAAGTTTTACCGCAGATTTTCAGAATCGATTTACCAGAAGATTTAATCGATGCTGTTGATAAATGCAAAAATAACGCTGAAATCAAACAAGTCGGAATCGAATGGGCGATTCAGCAGTCATTAGAATTAAAAGCTGCCGGAGTTCCGTTTTTACATTATTATTCAATGGGGAAATCTGAGAATATTCGTCAAATTGCGAGTCAAGTTTTTTAAGGTTTTTACGGATTGAACTTTGTCAAAGTTTTAAACTTTGACAAAGTTGTTCGAGTCTAGTTCCTCGGAAGACAAGAATAGGCTTAATTTGGAATTTGGTATTTTTTTATTGGAATTTAATTTAAGAATTATGAAAAACGAAGAATTACAAGCCATAGCCTCTCAATTAAAACATCCAACTGGAGAAAAAGGAATCGAAATGGCAAATATGATGAACGAAACGAACATCAATATGACCCGTCATTCGATTCAAAATCTTAATATATCCAAAGAGAATAAAATTCTGGAATTAGGTCACGGAAATGCGGGACACGTTGAATTTTTGTTTGAACAAGCAGAAAATCTGAAATATTACGGACTG
The DNA here is from genome assembly GCF_002210235.1 of Flavobacterium sp. NLM. NCBI lineage: Bacteria > Pseudomonadati > Bacteroidota > Flavobacteriia > Flavobacteriales > Flavobacteriaceae > Flavobacterium > Flavobacterium sp. NLM. Next base: position 167,201 of record NZ_LIAC01000005.1, on the reverse strand, counting down.
GAAATGTCGGAACTGATGTTTCAGGAAGCACGCCAGATAAACAGGAATTTTGTTTCTCAAAAACAAGCTTTCTTTTCGCTTTATGACGGAGATAAAATTCCGTTTGAAGACGAATCTTTTGATAAAATATTTACTGTAAACACTATTTATTTTTGGCAGGAGCCAGAGAAATTGCTTTTAGAAATTTACAGAGTTTTGCAGCCAAATGGAAATTTCTGCTTAACATTTGCTCAGGAAGATTTCATGAAGCAATTACCTTTTACACAATTTGAATTCGAATTATACAGCACTGAAAAAGCTCAGCAATTAATTGAAAAAACGCCTTTTAAAATTGTTTACACAGAAACGCAGACAGAAAAAGTAAAGAGCAAAACAGGCGAATTGGCAGACAGAGATTATACAACTATTGTTTTGGAAAAATAATTTTTCTGCCACTCCCGATAACTATCGGGATAAAAGATTTAAAAGGATTTTTAATTTGTGTTAATCCTTATAATCTGTGGCAAAAAAGAATTAATTCTTGCATTTTTTGAGTACTTTCATTCTATATTATTAACCTTTCTGAATATAATCCTCTACAATTATGGAAGTTAAAAAAATCAATTTTCTACAAAATTACAGCAGCATACTTTTGCTTCTTGGCGGTATTATTATCGGGAGTATTTTTGGATTAGTGTTTGGAGAAAAAGTTTTGATAATAAAACCAATTGGCGATATATTCCTAAACTTGCTTTTTACTGCCATTATTCCACTTATATTTTTCACGATTGGTTCTTCCATTGCTAATTTGGAGCGAACAGAAAAACTAGGAAAGCTGTTTGTGATTATGATTCTGGTTTTTTTGGCGACAATTCTTATTTCAGGAATCGTAATGATTTGTGCCGTTTATCTTTTTCCAATTCATCAGGATATTGCCATTACCAAAGTTCCGTTTGAAAAGATTGAATCAGGATCTGCGGGAGATCAGATAGCGAAACTGCTTACGGCAAATGATTTCTTCGAATTACTGTCGCGAAAAAGCATGCTGGCGTTGATTATCTTCTCTTTTTTAATTGGTTTTGCCACATTGCAGTCTGGAGAAAAAGGAAAGGCTTTCAAGAGTTTTCTGGATTCCGGAAACGAGGTTATGAAACAACTTTTGAACATTATAATGAAGTTTGCACCACTTGGTTTAGGAGCTTATTTTGCCTATCAGGTTGGTATTTTCGGGCCGCAGTTGTTTGGAGTTTATGCAAAACCTATGGCAGTTTATTATGCAGCCTGTATTTTTTATTTCTTTGTGTTCTTTAGTTTATATGCATTTGTCTCTGGCGGAAAAAGAGCATTTAAAGTTTTTTGGAGCAATAATATTACGCCTTCATTAACAGCAGTTGGAACCTGCAGCAGTATTGCAACGATTCCGGCAAATTTGGACGCTGCACAAAAAATGGGAATTCCGTCGCATGTTCGTAATTTGGTAATTCCGCTTGGAGCACCTTTGCACAAAGATGGTTCGAGTATGTCATCCATTTTAAAAATAACCTTTTTGTTTGCAATGTTTGGGAAAGATTTTACAGATCCAATGACCATCCTTCTGGCTTTGGGAATTACTGTAGTTGTCTCAATTGTAGAGGGCGGAATTCCAAACGGAGGTTATATTGGCGAAATCTTAGCCATTACTGTTTACGGTTTCCCGATGGAACAAGCGCTGCCAGTTGCTATGATTTTGGGAACTTTGGTTGATCCAATTGCCACTTTACTAAACGCAAATGGCGATGTAATCTGCTCGATGATGGTTTCGCGATTCTCTGAAAAAACCAAGTGGTAGCTTCGGTATAAAAAATTTCCTTTCAAAAATAATTCTTAAAAATAATTTTATCTCGCATGTAAGGGCTTCGACTTCGCTCAGCCTGACAATGACGCTGATCAAATAACTTATGTAAATATGAACACAACACTACAACGCGATTTAAGCGATTTAGAAAATATCTTAGAAAAAGCAAAACAACAAGGCATTGATTTTCTTAATAATCTTGAAAACATTCCAACATCGAATACCAATAGAATTGATCCCAAGCGAAATTTAAACCAGTTAGGTTTAGGTTCAGAAAAAGCTTTAAAAGAATTTAATGAAAGATTAGCACCTTTATTAGTTTCGTCTCCGGGACCGCGTTATTGGGGATTTGTAACGGGAGGATCAACTCCGGCTTCTATTGTTGGTGACTGGCTGGCAACGGTTTATGATCAAAATGCACAATCAATTAATTCGCAAGGAGGAAATTCGGCACTAATAGAATTTGAAACTATTAATTTACTGCTGCAATTATTAGAACTTCCAGATTTCTTTTTAGGCGGATTCGTAACGGGAGCTACAATGTCAAACTTTACCAGTTTAGCAGTTGCGAGACAATGGTTTGGGAAACAACTTGGAAAAGATTTTGCTAAAAACGGAATTTCTGAAACCATAAATATCTTAACTGCAACGGCGCATTCTTCTTCCATAAAATCATTATCAATGTTAGGAATTGGAAGTCAGAATTACACCGTAATAAAAACGGTTGAAGGCAATCGTGAAGCAATTGATATTGCTGATTTAGAATTGAAAATTAAAGAATTAAACGGAAAACCTTTCATGTTAATTTCAAGTGCCGGAACCGTAAATACTGCAGATTTTGATGATTTTGAAGCTATTTCAAATCTAAAAGAAAAATACAATTTCTGGTGGCATATTGATGGCGCTTTTGGTGGATTTGCTGCGGTTTCGGAGAAATACAAACATTTTGTAAAAGGCTGGGAAAATGCAGACAGTATTACAATCGATTGTCATAAATGGCTTAATGTGCCTTATGAAAGTGCCTTTTATTTAATAAAAAAAGACCACGTGAATCTGCAGATTGAAACGTTTCAGAATTCGAATGCGCCATATTTAGGAAATCCGCTGGAGAATTTTAATTATTTAAATGTTCTTCCTGAAAATTCACGTCGTTTAAGAGCGCTTCCAGTTTGGTTTTCTTTATTAGCTTACGGAAAAGAGGGTTTTTGCGATATTATTGAAAAAAGTATTTCACTGGCACTGCATTTTGGAAATGCTCTTATTGAAGACGGCAGTTTTGAACTTCTTGCTCCAATTAGATTAAATAATGTTTGCTTTACTTTAAAAGGGGATGAAAATCAAGATAAAGTGGGAGAGTTTTTAACCAAACTAAATGATACGGGGACTGTTTTTATGACGCCGACTTTTTATCAAAATAGAAAAGGAATCAGGGCTTCGTTTGTAAATTGGCGAACTACAGAAGAAGATATTAAAATAGTTTTAGAAGAAATGAAACAGCTTATCTAAAAAAACAATAAAAACTTTTTGACAAGTCCTGCTAACTACTGTTAGCAGGATTTTTTTTATTGAATTTGTAAGGTTTTTAATGGATTTAAGTTTTGTGATTTTAACTTATCCTCCATTTTATTTAATAAAAACTTAATTTAATATTAATCAAATCTTAAGAATTGATGGATTTTTTTATTAATATTTTATTTTAAAGGTTAATTTAATTCTTATTTAGAATAAATAAAAATTAATTTGTTTTTATTTATATTTGTATGTTAATTTTGTGCAAAAATTTAATTTAAACCAAATTAATATAATGCAAATTAACAGACTATTAATCCTGATTTTATTGTTCTTCACTTCGATTCAGGGTTTTTCACAAAGTAGTAAAGTAAATTTAAGTGGTGTCATTTTAGGAAATAATGGAAAACCTTCCGAAGGTGTTTCGGTGGCATTAAAAGGGACATCTTATTCAACTTTAACAAACGAAAAAGGAGAATTTGAAATTAGTGCCGTACCAGATAATTATACTTTATCAATTTCCTATGTTGGTTACAAATCAAAACAAATCAAAATAAATCTGGATCAGTCTAAAACAATCCCAACGATCACTATTGAAGAGGATATGGCGGCTTTAGATGAAGTTCAGGTTAAAGGAAAATCAAAAGTACAGCGCGTTCGCGAAGAAGCCTTTAATATTACCGCAGTTGATTTAAAACAGCTTTATAATACTTCTGCAGATTTAAATCAGGTTTTAAATAGAACTACCGGAGTTCGTGTGAGAGAAACAGGAGGAATGGGATCTGCTTTTAATTTTTCATTGAACGGTTTTTCCGGAGATCAGGTTAAATTTTTTATGGACGGAATTCCATTAGATAATTACGGACCATCTTTTACATTGAATAATATTCCAACAAATATGGCGGAAAGAATTGATGTTTATAAAGGAGTTGTACCAATTGAATTAGGAGGCGATGCTTTAGGAGGTGCAGTAAATATTGTAACGAATAAAAATGTAAACAGATATATTGATGCATCATACAGTTACGGCTCTTTTAATACGCACAAAGCTGCATTAAATACACGTTTTACGAGTAAAAATGGTTTTGTAACCAATCTTAATGCCTTTCTTAATTATTCTGATAATAGTTATAAAGTCGAAGCTCAGGTTCCAGATCCTTTAACAGGACTTTTTGGGCCGCCGGAAGAACTTAAGCACTTTCATGATGGTTATAAACAAGCAACTGTTATAGCAGAAGTAGGAGTAAAAGACAAAAAATATGCAGATTACTTATTAGTTGGTGTTACTGGCAGTGCAAACAAAAAGGAAATACAACAAGGGCCTACTATGTTTAGAGTTGTTGGTGATGCTTTTGAAGACAGCCATAATTTTGTTACTTCATTAAAGTATAAAAAATCAAACTTGTTTACTAAAGGGTTGACTGCAACTTGGTCAGCATCTTACAACATAGCAGAAGAACGCAAGGTTGATACGTCATCCAGAAGATTTACATGGAGAGGAGTACGAACAGATGTGCCGGCTTATAATAGTTCGGGAGAAATTAATACCGTTAAAACTTTAATGGTCTATGATGTAAAATCTCTTCAAAGTAATGCTAATTTAAAATATGAGTTAGATGAGAACAACACATTTGCTCTAAATTATACTTATGTAGGATATAAGCGTACAGAGGATAATGAATATATAACTACAGATAAACCAACAAAACCGTTTTTGAATAAAAATATAGTAGGTTTTTCATATAGTTTATCAGCACTTGAAAAAAGATTGTCTTTTACAGCTTTTGGAAAAATGCTTGATTTAAAAGGAGAAGTAACAACAGATCCGGGTACAACTTCAGAAAAAGTAGTTAACCCTTCCTTTAACAATTTTGGTTATGGAAGTGCCGCAGCTTATTTTTTAATTCCTGAAACTTTACAGCTTAAAACATCTTTTGAGCATGCTTACAGAATGCCATCAGCACTTCAATTATTAGGAGATGGTCTTAGAGTAAGTCCAAGTCCAAATCTTCAGCCGGAATCTAGTGATAATTTTAATTTTGGATTTTCTTATAAAAATGCTGCTGCTGTACATTCTTATGGAGCAGAAGCAAATTTTATCTACAGAAGAGCTGATGATTTTATACAAGACAGACAAGATCAAAGCAATCCATCAAAAAGTAAAGCGATTAATTTTAAAAATATACAAGTAACCGGAGTTGATGGAGTTTTACATTATGGATACAAAGATTGGCTGGTTTTAGATTTAAATGCAACGTATCAAAAAACGGTTAATAAAGACGCAACGGTTTCTCCGGGTACCAATCAGGTTAATTATTTGTATAATAAACAACTAGCAAACGTGCCAATTTTATATGGAAATGCCAATCTAGGATTTAATTTCAAAAAAATTGGGTTTGAAGACGACTTCCTTACCATTAATTTATTGACAAATTACTCAAGCAGTTATTATTTAAGAAATCCAAATCTTGGAGAAACAGGAAAAAAAGAAATTCCTGAACAGCTTTACTATTCCGGATCTGTAGCTTATTCACTTAAAAACGGACGCTATAACATTGCATTAGAATGTTTTGATATTACAGACGTTAAGCTTTACGATTATTTTAATGTGCAAAAGCCCGGGCGATCATTTACATTAAAACTTCGTTATTTCTTCATGTAACCTTTCTAATACTATATAAAATTAATTCCAGAAACAGTTGAAGTTGCTGGTACTACTAAACTAAATTTAAATAATTATGAAAACACTTAAAATTAAAAATCTATTAGCAGTTATGCTAATGTCAGTTACTATATTTTCATGTAGCAGTGACGATTCTAATACAGAGGAACCGGTAACTTTAAGCAAATATGTTATTGGTTACCAAACTGATACCTGGAATGAAAACTACATGTGGAGCTTTAGTTCAATAGATCAGTTAATGACCGGAACAATAGACATGAATGGAAAAGGAATTGAGCAAGGCGGTTCATACATTCCAATTGCTAATACTATGTTTGCAATGGATAGTGAGGCAGAAGGTTCTGCACCATTTTCATTAAATGCTGCCGGAGCATTAGTTGCCGGAAGCCGTGTTTTTATCGAATCTCCATATGCTTATGGTGTTACTGAAGATAATAAATTATTAATTGTTGGTGCTTCATGGGAAGGTGCGAGTTCAAACAATGAATTAATTGTTTATGATCCTGTAAAACAATTTATTACAAGTCGTAAATTTAACGATTTTGCAACTACTACAGGTCGTTTTGATTTCCCAACAGGTGTAACAGTAGTTGGAGATAAAGTATTTGTATCTGTATTTAACAGAGATGCAAGTGATGACTGGCAGATAGATCAAAAACAAGCTTACATTAGAGTTTACGACTACCCATCTTTAACTTTTGTAAAAAGAATTGCTGATCCTCGTACAACTGCAGTTGGTATGTATTACACTAACACTGGTATTATACGCACAGATTCAGGAAATATTTATACTTTCTCTTCAAATGCTAAAGCTGGAGGTTATGCTGTAAAAGAAGATTCTCACTCTGGAATTCTTCGCATTAATAAAGGGCAGACAGATTTTGATGCTTCTTATTTCTTCGATCTTCAGGAAAGCACTCTTAACGGAAAAGTACTTGCAGCTTATCCAATTGGAGGAGAAAAAGCATACATCGTTTATCTTCCTGCTGCAGATGATACGGTAGAATGGGGTTTCTTACGTCATTATACCTTTAAATTTAAATCTGCAATTATCGATTTACCAACTAAAAAAATAACTGCAGTAACAGGATTACCTGGACACGCTGGAGATAATTATTTTGGTATAGGAAGTTTATTTGTTGAAAATGGAAATGCTTATAAAGCTTTTGTAACAAATGATGAAGTTCGTATTTACAAAATTAATTTAGAAACTGGAGTTGCAACTGCTGGTGCAAAAGTAACAGGTGGTGGAACTGATATTTCGGCTATTACTAAATTAACGTATACAGCTCAATAAAAATAGGTTAAAACTTTCTGTTTTAATTTCACATAACCATATAATCAATGTCTTTTACGGATTTGATTATATGGTTTTTTTATAATAACAATTTCATTTTAGAATTACAAAATATCTATTATTATCTCAAAACACCAAATTCAAATATCATTTCAGTAAAATAAAAAGAGCCTGTCTAAAATTAGCAGGCTCTTTTCTTTCAAAAAAAATAAAAAACAAAAAAAACAAGTTCAAGGGATTTAAATTCTATATGTTTGGAGTTAATGCACTAATAGGATTATCCAGATTATATCAATATAAATTTTACAGATGCAAATATAATATTATTTATAACAAGTCTAAATAAAAATAATTAAAAATTGCAATAAAACTTTACATGTTTGATACCAAGTAGATAAATATTTGATATTAAGAAAGATTAAGAGAGAAACAGAGATTCTTAGAAAAGAAAACCCGATTTATTCCTAAGAATAAATCGGGTTTTTATAATCTGAGACTGTAATCTGAGACTGCGACTAAAAAACTTACTTAGTAATTTCTCTAAAAACAGCTTCCAGGTTTTTATTTTTCTGGTTTAATTGTAATGTTTTTAAACCATTTTCTGTAGCGAAGTCAAAAATTGCAGGACGCATATCTTTATCAGTAACAAAAGTCAGTTCCCAAGTCATGTCATGCGTGTTTTTGTATGAAGAAATATTTTCTAATCTGGCTAAAAGCTGCTCTTCGACTTTATAATCAAACTCTACTTCAATAACTTGCTCTTTATTATCAGAAACTAAATGATCTAATTTATTGTCGGCAACAATTTGTCCTTTGTCAATAATTATGACACGATCGCAAATTGCTTCGACTTCCTGCATAATATGTGTCGATAAAAAAATGGTCTTATCCTTACCAATATTTTTGATTACGTTTCTAATTTCCATTAACTGATTCGGATCCAGACCTGTAGTTGGTTCATCCAAAATCAAAACATCAGGATTATGCAATAAAGCATTCGCAAGCCCAACGCGCTGACGGTATCCTTTTGAGAGCTGGCTGATCTTTTTATGGCTTTCCGGTGTCAGTCCTGTCAGTTGAATTACCTCTTCAATTCTTGACTTCGGTACTTTATATACATCGGCATTAAAAGCCAAATACTCACGAACATACAAATCCAAATATAACGGATTATGCTCTGGTAAATATCCTATCGACTGCTGCACTGCTTTTGCGTTTGTCATGACATCGTGGCTATTTACAAGGGCTGAGCCGCTGTCGGCAAGTAAATAAGTGGTCAAAATTTTCATTAAAGTAGATTTTCCAGCTCCGTTGGGACCAAGAAATCCTACGATTTCTCCCTTCTCAATTTTAAACGAAATTTCATTTAAAGCTTTTTGCTCTCCGTAACTTTTTGATATACTGTTTACTTCTATCGACATGACTTTTTATTTGCTACAAAAGTAAACAGAAATAGTCTCGATTGCTAAAATTTATCTTTTAAAGTAATTATAAAAAATTAAACAGCGCCCAGTATTCACGGCATCGTTATTGTTAAAGGAATGCTAAATTAAAATAAAACCCAAATTATGAAAAAAATTCTAGTGATGGCTGCATTGGCTATCTGCAGTTTTGCAAATGCACAAAAAGGAACAATCTTAGTAGGTGGAAACATCGGATATTCTTCTGAAACGGTTGATTATGGAGTTGGTGAAACAAAAACAAATCAATTTAGCTTTTCTCCTAAAGTAGGTTACCAATTTCACGAAAACTGGACAGTTGGAGGTGAATTTACGGTATCTTCAGCTAATGATGACAATGGTGCAAGAGAAATAAAAGATAATGATTTCAAATTAGGAGCTTTTGTACGTTATTCAGTGCCATTAAACCAAACTTTTTCTGTTTTTGCAGATATGGGCTTAGGTCTACAAAATAAAAAAAGAACTATTGATGGTCCTGGAAATGATTACTCAAAATCTAAAGCAGACGGAATGTACGTTGGAGTAACTCCAGCTCTTTTCATTAACATGAAAAAAGGATTTGGTTTAAACTTCAGCATTGGTGGTTTAGGTTACGATACTTACAGCTATGACAACAATGGTCCGGATGTTAGTAATTTCTACTTCAATTTTGGAAAAACATTTAACATTGGAGTTTCTAAAAACTTCTAATCTTAAGTTACATATTCAATTTCAGAAAAGCACTCCAATTGGGGTGCTTTTTTTATTGATAGAATCCCATTGAGTGTATCCTTTTCGCATAAGACGCACTGCGGTGCGTCTCTACGATATGCTTTGTGTTGATTTTTCTTTGATAATCATACACGTATTTTGTTCTGTAGAGACGCACTGCAGTGCGTCTACGCAACGAATATCGAATAAAACATTTTGTATTAAGATAGCGTATTGTTCGCTAAGATTTTTTGAAAACAAAAAGTCTTCTGCTTAAAAAAAATAATGCCCGCAAAAGTGAAGTCGAAACTAAATCATAACTAATTCCCGACTTCACTAAGCTGACACTAAAAAACAAAAATATATCTAAAAAGAACTATTAATTTACAGGACTTTCAACCGCAGCGCGCATTTCCTGAGCCGCTGCAACCATTTCGATTAAAGCTTTTTTGGTTTCATCCCAATGACGGGTTTTTAAACCACAATCAGGATTTACCCATAATTGATCGACCGGAATTACAGCCGAAGCTTTTTCTAACAAACGAACCATTTCTGCACTCGAAGGCACACGCGGTGAGTGAATATCATAAACGCCGGGTCCAATTTCGTTTGGATATTTAAAGTTGGCAAAAGCATCTAAAAGCTCCATTTGCGAACGAGAACATTCAATTGTAATAACATCGGCATCCATATCGGCAATGTTTTGAATAATGTCGTTGAATTCGCTGTAACACATGTGTGTATGAATTTGCGTATCATCATTTACACCGCTTGCAGAAATACGGAAAGCTTTTACAGCCCAGTCTAAATATTTCGCCCATTCTTCTTTTCTTAAAGGTAAACCTTCACGAATTGCAGGCTCGTCAATTTGAATAATTTTGATTCCCGCTTTTTCTAAATCCACAACTTCGTCACGAATTGCCAAAGCGATTTGCGTACAAGTTTCAGAACGAGGCTGATCGTTACGAACAAACGACCATTGCAAAATTGTTACAGGCCCTGTAAGCATTCCTTTTACCCATTTTGGCGTTAAAGACTGCGCATATTTTGACCATTTTACTGTCATTGGGTTTGGTCTTGAAACGTCACCGTAAATAACCGGAGGTTTTACACATCGGCTTCCGTAACTTTGAACCCAGCCATTTTTGGTAAAAGTAAATCCGGCCAATTGTTCCCCGAAATATTCCACCATATCATTACGTTCAAATTCTCCGTGAACCAAAACATCAATTCCGGTTTCTTCCTGAAAACGAATCGTAGCTTCGGTTTCTTTTTCGATTAAATCATTGTATTGTTCCGTAGTTAATTCGCCTTTTTTGAATTTTGCTCTCCAGCTTCTTACTTCAGCCGTTTGAGGGAATGAACCAATTGTTGTGGTTGGGAATAACGGAAGATTTAAAGCTTCAATCTGGCTTTTTCTTCTCGCTGCAAAAGCACTTTTGCGTTTGTCATCAGAAGCAGTGATTCCGGCAACACGTGCTTTAACTTCGTTATTATGAATTAATTTTGAAGTCTTACGGTTTTCATTTGCGATTACATTTCTTTCGTAATCAACAGAAGTTTTAACGTCAACTTCGCCTGAAGCAATTTGTTTTAAAAGTACAATTTCGTTGATTTTCTGCTTCGCAAAAGCAAGCCATTGTTTGATTTCAGGAGTTAGAGTCTGATCGTTTGTCTCTAAATCTAAATCGCAAGGACTGTGGATTAATGAGCAAGAAGGCCCAACTAAAATTCTGTCTTTACCTAAAACATCAGTTGCTTTTTTGATTAATTCTAAAGATTTTTTGAAATCATTTTTCCAGATATTTCTACCGTCAACAACTCCCAAAGAAAGATTTACGTTTGAAGCCAGTTTTCCGGATTCTAAAATATCATCTAACTGAAGCGGACATCGAACTAAATCTAAATGGAAAGTATCAACCGGAAGAGCCAAAGCTGTTTCCAGATTTCCTCCAAAACAGTCAAAATAATTAGCTAAAATAATTTTAAGTTTTGGGAAACGAATATTGATTTCGTTATAAACCTGTGTAAATGTATTTCTTTCTTTATCAGTTAAATTTAAAGCTAAAAAAGGTTCGTCAAGCTGAATATATTCTGCATTTTCTGCTTGTAATTTTTCGAAAATTTCGAAGTAAACTGGCAATAAAGCATCAATAAGATCAATTCGGTTAAAACCTTCTTCCTTTTCTTTTCCTAAAAGTAAATACGAAATTGGCCCAATTAAAACTGGTTTTGTTGCAATTCCTAAAGCATTTGCTTCTTTAAATTCATTGATTATTTTTTCTGAAAACAATTCAAATTTTTGGGTCTTTGTAAATTCAGGAACAATATAATGATAGTTTGTGTCGAACCATTTTGTCATTTCCATTGCTACAACATCCTGACCTTCTTTTTGCGCGCCTCTTGCCATTGCAAAATACAAATCCAGAGATGAATTTTTTCTTGCAAATTCGTGGTAACGCTGCGGAATTGCACCAACTGTCAAAGTCAAATCCAAAACCTGATCATAAAAAGAAAAGTCATTTGACGGAATCAAATCAACTCCGGCTTGTGATTGTAAATGCCAGTTTTTGATACGAATTTCTTTTCCGGCATCGATAAGTTCATCTGCCGAAATTTTTCCTGCCCAATACAATTCACTGGCTTTTTTTAATTCTCTGTTGCTCCCGATTCTTGGATAACCTAAATTATTTGTTTTCATTTTGATTTCAGTATTTTTTACTGAACAAATTTATTGTATTAGATTTTATAACTTATATTTGATACTTATTTCAGTAAAATGTATTTTAAAAATGATTTTAAAAAGATTTTATTACTGTAAATATCTTTCAAACGAACCTTTAGCCGTAAAAAAAACTATGGAAAACCTGGATAAAACCGATTTACTTATCCTGAAACACCTTCAGGAAAACTCAAATATCAACACAAAAGACCTCGCCAGTAAATTATTTCTTACTGTAACGCCTGTTTATGAGCGTATAAAAAGGTTAGAAAGGGACGGATTTATAACAAAGTATGTGGCATTACTTGATAGAAAGAAAATGAACCGCGGTATGACAGTTTTTTGCAATGTCCGTTTAAAAGAACACGCTAAAAACGTGGGAAGTAATTTTGTAAAAGATATCGTAGCACTTCCTGAAATTATAGAATGTTATAATATTGCGGGCGATTACGATTTTATGCTAAAAATTCTCGTCCAGGATATGGCTAGTTATCAAGATTTTGTAATGAATAAATTGTCAACGATAGAAAACATCGGAAATACGAACAGTATTTTTGTAATGGGAGAAATAAAACACAGTACCGCATTAGAGTTTTAATCTTTTTTTTTGTCACAGATTGCACAGATTATAATGATTTTTTAGGATTGATGGTTAGGTTTTTTGCCACGAATTTCACGAATTTTCACAAATCATTGTGTATAAATTAATTCGTGAAAATTCGTGAAATTCGTGGCAAACAAAATATTTAATCTTTTAATTCAAATTAATCTACAGCCTATTTTTATTTAATATTATCCTAAAATAAAATGTATTTTTGACGTTTAGATCCTCAATCTAAAATCAATAATCTACAATCTAAAATAGAACAATGAACTGGGAACAACTTTTATCATTAAAACGTCAGGGAGATACAAGCAAAAGATTACGTGTAGAACAAGATGATACACGATTAGGTTTTGAAGTCGATTATGACCGAATTATTTTCTCGGCTGCATTTCGTTCTCTGCAGGATAAAACCCAGGTAATTCCGCTTTCTAAAACAGATTTCGTGCATACCAGATTAACGCACAGTTTAGAAGTTTCTGTTGTGGGAAGATCTTTAGGACGTTTGGTAGGTAAAAAAATCATCGAAAAATATCCTTATTTAAAAGAAATTCACGGTTATCATATGAATGATTTTGGGGCAATTGTAGCCGCTGCTTCATTAGCGCATGATATCGGGAATCCGCCTTTTGGACATTCGGGAGAAAAAGCAATTGGCGAATATTTCTCTACCGGAAAAGGATTAAAATACAAAGATAAATTAACAGCAAAACAATGGCAGGATTTAATTGATTTTGAAGGAAATGCCAATGGATTTTCGGTACTAACGGCAAGCCGTCCGGGAATTGAAGGCGGACTTAGAATTTCATATGCAACATTAGGCGCTTTTATGAAATATCCTAAAGAAAGTCTTCCGAAAAAACCAACCAATAATATTTCTGATAAAAAATACGGTTTCTTCCAGTCTGATAAAGCTTTTTTTGAAGAAGTGGCCGAAGATATGGGAATGATCCCAAATAAAGAAGATGGAGATATTGGTTTTGAAAGACATCCTTTAGCTTATTTAGTTGAAGCAGCAGATGATATTTGCTACACGATTATCGATTTTGAAGACGGAATCAATCTTGGTTTAGTTTCTGAAGATTATGCTTTAGAATATTTAATTAAATTGGTAAAAGACAATATTGGGGTTGCTAAATATAAATTATTAGAAACAAAAGAAGACAGAATTAGTTATTTGCGTGCCTTAGCAATTGGAGCCTTAATTAACGACGCCGTCGATGTTTTTGTTGAAAATGAAGAAGCAATTCTGGCCGGAAATTTCCCTTTTGCTTTAACAGACAAAAGTAAATACAAAGCACAGATGAATGATATTATCAACTTAAGCGTTGAAAAAATCTATCAAAGCCGTGAAGTTATCGAAAAAGAAATTGTTGGTTATCAAATCATTCAGACTCTGCTTGATAAGTTTATTACTGCATTCAATAACAAATACGAAGGGACAGCATCAAATTATGATAAATTAATCCTGAAAATGCTGCCGGAAAAACATAATTTAGAGAAAGGTAATTTATATGAACGTCTGCTTCATATTTGTCATTACGTTTCTCTTTTAACAGATGGAAATGCGTTAGAATTATACGAAATGATTCAGGGAAGAAAAAAGAATTAATGTTCAAATTATAGTATAAAAAAGTGCCTGTAAATATTTACAGGCACTTTTTTTTATAAAATGAATTTTTATTTATTGAAAAGCATAAACTAAACCAACACCAAGGACTTGACGTAATTGCGCTCTTGGTCCGTCGTTAACCTGAGAAGTACTTCCGGTTACAGGATCAACAACATCTTTTTTAGTTTTAATATCGTCATCATAAACTAAATGAATACCAATATTTGCTTTCACATAAGCGTTTACAACAAGATCTAAACGCGTATCGTAATCGACATCGACATTTCCAAATCTGTTTAAATAGTCCGTATATAAACTTAATCTGTTTTCGTAAAAAATGTTTTTAAAGATTTCGCTTTTCATGTATGCCGTAAAAAGAATACCAAACTCTGCCTTTACTTTTTGTCCTTCCTCAATTAAAATTTGATTATTAGGATCTAAAGGATCTGGTGCATAAACTGCTTTTTTCACACCAAAAGAACCTTGATTTGCCAGGTATTGATCTAATACCAAAGTAGTTTTTAACGTAATAGGAGAGAAGTAAAAAGTTCTGTTTTTCTTTTTGTCTGAATTCTCAGCTCCCGCTCCCAGAAATATATAAGCTGGGGCAAAAGGTCTGGAAATTGCAATATCCCGGTTTGGATAATTGTAACCGTCTGTAAATTGTGTATTGAAGTTAAATTTAGCAGAATAATACCAGTTTGAAACCGTATCTTTTCTAAATCCGTATGTTGAGTTTAATAAAACAGCATCGTCTGTTTTTCTAAGTTCAGTCCCGTCTTGTTTGTTTAAACCATACTTAACAATAAGTTCGTTAACCCACTTATGATTTCCTTTTACAAAAGTTCGTCCAAATTCACCCTTAAATAAACCAGAAATAGAACTTGTTCCCCCGGCACTCCAATTCACAAAAGCGATCTCTGAAATATCAAAACCCACTTGATTTTTTTTAGTCCAGTTTGAAGGCAGTTTAGGTACTTGATTTGGATCTAAAGTCGTTTGTATAAGCTGCGCAAAGTTTTTTGAAGAACAGAGAAGCAACAGAAGCAAAAGGGTAGAACGTAATAATTTCATTAGGCTTATTTTTGTATTTTTGGTGTTGCAAAATAATTATTTTACACCGTTTGAAAAAAGATTTATTAAAGATTTAACGTCAATTTCACACAATTGTTGTAGCTGCAACACGCTTCCATGCTCAATAAACTCGTCTGGAATACCCAAAATTTTAATATCATTTTTGAAGTTATTTGTGGCAGCAAATTCCAAAACAGCACTTCCAAATCCGCCTTTTTTTACTCCGTCTTCAATTGTAATTATATTTTGAAAAGATGAAAAAATAGAATTTAATTGATTGATATCTAGTGGTTTAATAAAAGAAAAATCATAATGTGCCAGATCATCAGAATTCGAACATTGATTTATAGCTTCGATTACATTATTTCCAATTGCCCCTGTAGATAAAATAGCTGTTTTTGTACCGTTTTTTAAGCAGTTTCCTTCTCCAATATTAATTTTTTCGTAATGTCCGAAATTTTCTACTTCCCAGTTTTGTAAGACACCGCGTCCTCTTGGATATCGAATCGCAATGGGATGATTTAATAAACCTAATTGAGCCGTATATAAAATGTTTTGCAGCGCAATTTCATTAATTGGCGCATAAATAATCATGTTTGGGATAGAACGCAGATAAGCAATGTCAAAAACACCGTGATGCGTGGCGCCGTCTTCGCCAACTAAACCAGCTCTGTCCAAACAAAAAATAACGGGTAAATTTTGCAAAGCCACATCATGGATAACCTGATCGTAAGCGCGTTGTAAAAAAGTCGAATAAATATTGCAATACACCATCATTCCCTGAGTTGCCATTCCCGCAGCAAGAGTTACGGCATGCTGTTCTGCAATTCCCACATCAAAAGCACGTTCCGGCAATTCATCCATCATAAATTTTAAAGAACTTCCTGATGGCATTGCGGGCGTGATTCCGATTATTTTTTCATTCTTTTTGGCTAAATCTAAAATAGTTAAACCAAAAACATCCTGATATTTTGGAGGAAGATTTTCTTCTGATTTTAAATGAATTTCTCCAGTCGAAGCATCAAATTTTCCGGGTGCATGATATTTTACCTGATTCTCCTCAGCTTGCTGTAAACCTTTTCCTTTAGTAGTTACAATATGAAGAAACTTTGGGCCTTTTATCTTTTTTAATCTATTTAATTCTTTGATTAAAGTTGGAAAATCATGTCCGTCGATTGGACCGGAATAATCAAAATTCAAAGATTTGATAATGTTATTCTGTTTCGGATTTTTTCCGTTTTTAACCGCAGTGAGATATTTTTTTAAAGCACCAACACTTGGATCAATCCCAATCGCGTTGTCGTTTAAAATTACAAGAATATTAGCATCGGTAACTCCGGCATGGTTTAAGCCTTCAAAAGCCATTCCGCTTGCGATAGAAGCATCGCCGATAACCGCAATATGCTGTTTGTCGAAATCGCCTTTTAGTTTAGAAGCAATCGCCATTCCGAGCGCTGCAGAAATAGAAGTAGAAGAATGTCCAACGCCAAAAGTATCATAAATACTTTCAGCTCTTTTTGGGAAACCCGAAATTCCTCCAATTTGTCTGTTAGTATGGAAAATTTCTCTTCTTTCGGTTAAAATTTTATGTCCGTAAGCCTGATGTCCGACATCCCAAACCAATAAATCTTCGGGCGTATTAAAAACATAATGCAAAGCAATTGTCAGTTCGATTACACCTAAACTGGCACCCAAATGCCCTTCTTTTACAGAAACCACATCAATAATAAACTGACGTAATTCCTGAGCAACCTGAGTAAGCTGCTCTTCTTTTAAAAGACGTAAATCGGCAGGATTGTATATTTTCGAAAGTAAATTGCTTTTCATTGTAAGGTAAAAAGCAAATTTACGGTTTTAAATTTAATTTTTTCGCTGAGCGCTATTTCAATAAAATTGGTACAGAATATTGCATCTTGATTTTTTTTCCGTTCGATTCACCGGGCTGCCATTTCGGACATAAACTTAAAACTCTTATAATTTCTTTTTGCAAAGGTTCTTCAACTGCTGGGGAGCATTCAAGAAAAGATACAGAGCCATTTTTTTCGACTGCAAATGCAAGTGTGAAATTGAGTTTCCAATAATTTACGTTTTCTGGCTTTTTGTATTCTTTCATAAAAAAGCTATGAAATTGATCAATTCCACCTGGGAATTCAGCGTTTGAATTTGAAGGAGCTTTTGCAGGTAACGATGGTTCTTCTTTTTTTGCCTTATCGGACTTTGAGGTTTTGTTGTCCGTAATTTCTTTTTCAGTTATTGGTGTTGTATTTTTAAGTTCGGCGTGATTAATTTTAGATGCTGTTGGAACAATAGTGTGGTCGGTGTTATTATTATCTATTGAAATTTCCTTAGAAACTATTTGCTTTTTTTTAATGGTGTCTTTTACAGCCTGAACATTTTTAACTTTCAGGGTTTTATCTTCTTTATTTTGACAGCTGAATAGAATTGTTACGATAACTGTAATTATCGTGGTTAAAAATAATCTGTAATAATATATTTGAGCAGTTATTTTATAATTTCTTTCCATATTCTAATATCACGATTTAAATGTAATAAAAAATATATAGTTAAGCATTATCTGATATCATTTTGTCAAATGAGACAATTAATTAGATTAATCGCCTCAAAAAAACGGTATTTTTGAGGCGATTATTTTTTAATGCTTTAGAAATATGATTAGAATTTCTAAAAATTTCACTTATGCTTTCTCTTTATAAACAAGAGAAAAATAAGTTCTAAAATCCTATTTTTGCATTATGATAAACCCTTTCACCGACGAATATTTCATGAAAAAAGCCTTGCAGGAAGCGGAAGAAGCTTTTGCAAAAGGCGAAATTCCTGTTGGAGCAGTAATTGTTGTGGCTGACAAAGTAATTGCAAGAAGCCATAATTTGACTGAATTATTAAATGATGTTACAGCTCATGCTGAAATGCAGTCTATAACCGCAGCAGCCAATTTCCTTGGAGGAAAATATTTAAAAGACTGCACACTTTATGTAACGCTTGAACCTTGTCAAATGTGTGCTGGTGCTTTGTACTGGAGCCAGATTTCAAAAATCGTTTTTGGTGCGCGCGACGAACAACGAGGTTTTATAACTATGGGAACAAAACTTCATCCGAAAACAACTGTAGTTTCTGGCATAATGGCCAATGAAGCCGCAGATTTAATGAAGCGTTTTTTTCTGGAAAGGCGTAAATAATAGATTAAACTTCAACAAAAGTTAAATAATTATTGCTAAAGAATTTTCTTCTTAAAGAATCAAAAAATACTTTACTTTTATTGTAATTTAATTTGCGTTTTGCTGTTAAGACTTTAAACAGCAGACCGTGTTAAATTACTAACTTGTTAACCAATTAACTCTAAATAAAAGTGAAAGCAAAAGGTTTAGTTCTCGTATTTTTTGTGTTTTTTATTTTTCAATCCTGCGGCAGAAAATCGGCTGCAGATTTCAACTCCGATTTTGCATTATTCAAAGAGTACATAACCAGCTTTACCAGCGGAATCGTTTCTTCCGATTCTGATATTCGGGTTGTTTTGGCTTTCGATAAAAATGATTGGAAACCCAATCAGGAATTAGACGACGATTTGTTTGATATTTCACCAAACGTTCACGGAAAAGTGGTAGCACTTTCTACCAATACAATTGCTTTTATTCCTGAGAAAAAATTAAATCCGGGAACAGAATATCAGGTTACTTTGAACTTAGATAAACTGACAGCAATTCCGAAAGAAAAAGAAAAAGACCTTTCTAAATTCAACTTTACAGTTAAAACAGTTAAACAGGATTTTACCATAAATACCGGCGATATTCAGTCGTACAGTAAAGAATATCAATATTTAAACTGCGTTTTAAAAACAGCAGATAAAATTGATCTTGAAACGGCTCAAAAATTGGTTGAAGCCAAACAAAAAGGAAACAATCTTAAAATTAAATTTGAGAAAACGACAGGTCCTGCCAAAGAATTTCGTTTTATAATTGACAGTATTCAGCGTTTTTCTGAAGCTTCAAATCTGGAAATTATATATGACGGAAATGATTTTGATATTGATCAAAAAGGACAAATCGATTTCCCAATTACAAGCATAAACGAATTTAAAATTATAAAAGTTGAAGTTCCCGATGGAAGTAATCAATCGGTTTCAATTAATTTTTCTGAACCTTTAGAAAAAGGACAGGATTTTGCCGGATTGGTTTCGATTCAGAACACCAATAACTTAAAATTTTCTACACAAGGGAATTTACTAAAAGTATATTTTACAAACCAAAACGCTCCTAAAAAAGAAGAACCAGCACCAGTTGTTGTTGAGGAAGAAACGGCTGAAGTTACCGTTGATTCTGCTGCCGTAGCTGTAGATTCTGCCGCTGCCGTTGTAGAAGCTCCGGTAGAAGATATAGTCGAAGTTGTTCCCGATGAAGAACCGGAACAAGTGATTACTGGAGAATTGCTTTTGGAAGTTTTCCAAGGAATTGAAAGCCAGTATGGCAAAAAAATGGAAGCGAACTATTCTGAAAAAATCTCTTTTGATCAGATTAAACCAAGCGTGCGTTTCGTTAAAAACGGAACAATTCTGCCAAGTTCAAACAATTTAAAACTGAATTTCGAAGCCGTAAATTTAAGTGCCGTTGATGTAAAGGTTTATAAAATTTACAAAAACAATATTTTGCAGTTTCTTCAATATAACGAATTAAATGGTGCGCAAAACCTCAAAAAAGTAGCGCAGCCTATTGCAAAAACCACACTCAATTTAAGAGAAAGCACACTCGTAAATTTAACGAAATGGAATACGTATGCTTTAGATTTATCGAAAATTATAAAACCAGAACCGGGAGCGATTTATAGAGTTGAGTTTGAATATAAAAAGAAATACGCGCTTTATAAATGTGAAACATCAGATGGAGATCAGGATGAAACAGAGGAAGAAGAAGTTGACGAAAATGATGTAAACTACAGCGGAAACTCATACGACGATTATTATTACGATGATTACGAATGGAGAGAAAGTCAGGATCCTTGCTCTGGATCGTATTATTATAATGCGAAAATTGCAACTAATATTCTGGCTTCAGATTTAGGAGTTATTGCTAAAAGAGGAGAGAATAAATCGTATTTATTTGCTGTAAATAATATTGTGACGACAGAACCGGTTTCGAACGCGAGAGTTGATTTGTACAATTTTCAACAGCAAAAAATTTCGACACAAGCAACAAGCAGCGAAGGAATTGCATCTTTCCAGCTGGATAAATTCGCCTATTTTGCAATTGTTACTTTAGGCGATCAATCGACGTATGTAAAATTGGATGACGGACTTTCGTTATCTGTCAGTAATTTTGATGTTGCCGGAGAGACTTTACAAAAAGGTTTAAAAGGATTTATTTACGGAGAAAGAGGCGTGTGGCGTCCGGGAGATAATTTGTATTTGTCTTTCATTTTAAATGATGTGGCGAATAAACTTCCGAAATCGCATCCGATAAAATTAAGATTGAACGATCCTAATGGGAAAACCGTTTATCAAACTGTTCAAAAAACAAACGATTTAAATCATTATGCGTTTATAGTTCCAACAAATCAGGATGCACCAACCGGAAATTGGGAAGCGATGGTAAGTGTTGGAGGCGCAAAATTCTATAAGAGTATCAAAATAGAAACGATTAAACCAAATCGTTTAAAAATCAAAAATACATTTACCAGAAAAACACTTTCATCATCTTATCCAAACACAGATAATCTGGAAGTAACGTGGCTTCATGGTGCAATTGCTAAGAATTTAAATGTAGAAATGCAGGCAAAATTCTCGCAGCAAACTACAACTTTTAAAGGCTATGAAAAATATAGTTTTGATGATATGGTTCGTCAGTTTAGTACCGAAGAAATCAATGTTTTTTCAGGTAAATTAAACGAAAGCGGAAAAGCTTCGGTAAATATTCAGCCAAGATTACAAGGTCAGGCGCCGGGAATGCTGCGCGCTTCGTTTATTACAAAAGTGTATGAAGAAGGCGGTGATTTTAGTACCGATGTTATTTCGACAACGTATTCTCCATATAAAACCTATGTTGGGGTAAAATCGCCTGAATTGAACAAATATAACATGCTTGAAACCAGAACGAATAATCGCTTTGAAGTGGTTACGGTTGATGAAAACGGAAGACCAAAAGCAGTTCGAAATCTTGAAGTAAGAATTTACAAAGTAGATTGGAGATGGTGGTGGGATTCTTCAAGCGATAATTTGTCGAATTATAATTCATCGAACTCGACAACATCTTATAAATCTACTGTAATTAATACCGATTCCAGCGGACGTGGAAGTTTTCAATTTGCTTTAACCGATGAAGAATGGGGACGCTATTTAATTCGTGTTGAAGATCCAAACGACGGACATGCAACAGCTTTAACCGTAAATATCGACTGGCCAATTTGGTCTGGAAAAACAAGAAACAGAGATGCTTCGACAGCCAATATGTTAGTTTTTTCTACCGATAAAAAGAATTATGCCGTTGGAGAAAAAGCACAAATATCTTTCCCTTCAAGCGAAGGCGGACGTGCATTAATTTCTATAGAAAATGGTTCTCGCGTTGTACAAACACTTTGGGCAGAAACCAAAAACGGAGAAACAAAAGTTGAAGTTCCAATTACGGGAGCAATGGCGCCAAATGTGTATTTTAATATCACATTATTACAGCCACACGCTTCGACTAAAAACGATTCGCCAATTCGTATGTACGGAATCGTCCCGATTGAGGTTGTAGATAAAAACACGATTTTGGCTCCAACCATTAATATGCCTGATGTATTAAAACCAGAACAGCCATTTACGGTTAAAGTAGGGGAGAAATCAGGAAAAGAAATGACGTATACAATTGCAGTTGTCGATGAAGGATTGCTGGATTTAACCCGTTTTAAAACGCCAAATGCGTGGGATAGTTTCTATGTTCGTGAAGCTTTGGGGGTAAAAACATGGGACGTTTATGATGATGTAATTGGCGCTTACGGCGGAAAAATAAACCAGATTTTCAGTATTGGAGGAGATCAGGATTTGGGCGGTGGAAAAGCTAAAAAAGCAAACCGTTTTAAACCAGTTGTATTGTATTATGGACCTTTTAAATTAGAAAAAGGAGAAACAAAATCACACCAATTAAAACTGCCTAAATATATTGGATCTGTTAGAACAATGGTTGTTGCCGGCGACGCTGCGACAAGTGCATACGGAAGTGTTGAAAAAGCGACTCCGGTTAGAAGTCCGCTGATGGTTTTGGCTTCATTACCGAGAAAAATTTCGCCATCCGAAAAAGTAACGATTCCGGTTACCATTTTTGCAACTGAAAATAAAATCAAAAATGTTTCTGTTCAAATAAAAACAAGCAACGGATTGAAAGTTGTGGGAAGTGCTGTTCAAAAGCTAAGTTTTGCACAGCCAGACGAAAAAATGGCGTATTTCAATTTGGTTGTAGGTTCTGCAACCGGAATTGCAAAAGTGCAGGTTATTGCAACATCAGGAAATGAGAAATCATCTTACGATGTTGAAATCGATATGACAAACCCAAATCCGGTTACGAGTACTTTTACTGATGTTGTTTTAACTCCAAACAGTACCAAAACACTTTCGTGGAAAACGTTTGGTGTTGCCGGAAGCAATAAAGCAAGATTAGAAGTTTCGTCAATGCCATCGATGAATTTGAACGGAAGACTGCAATATTTAATTCAATATCCACATGGTTGTGTCGAGCAGACAACATCGTCGGTTTTCCCGCAATTATTCTTAAGTGATGTTGCTGATATTGATGCGAAACGTAAAGATATTATCCAAAAAAATATTGCAGCCGGAATTCAGAGATTAGGAAACTTCCAGTTATCAAACGGAGGATTACCTTACTGGCAAGGAGGTACAATTGCAGACGATTGGGGAACTTCGTACGCCGGACATTTCTTAATTGAAGCAGAGAAAAAAGGATATGTACTGCCAATAAATTTCAAATCAAAATGGCTATCGTATCAGCAAAAAGAAGCAAAACAATGGCGTTTTGAACCGAAATACGGTAACGATCTGGCGCAGTCTTATAGATTATATACTCTAGCTTTAGCAGGAAATGCCGATTTATCATCAATGAACAGATTGCGTGAAACAAAATCAATTTCGAATGAAAGTAAACTTCGTTTGGCCGCTGCTTATGTCTTAGCCGGACAAAAATCGGCTGGGCAGAATTTATTGCTTCAAACGAGTATTGACGGTTCAGACAACTATAATTATTACTATTATGGTTCAGAAGAAAGAAATCGAGCAATGGCTTTAGAAACGCTGCTTCTTTTAGATCAAAAACAAAAAGCATTTGCAACGGCGACAAAATTAGCTAAAGAAATGTCGGCAAATCAATGGATGAGTACGCAGACAACGGCTTACTGTTTGTATTCAATGTCGAAATTTGCGATAAGTAATGGTCCAAAAGGAATCAATATCCAGTTTAGCAAAAATGGTAAAGGAGAAACTATAAATACGCAAAAAACAATTGCAGATCGCAGTTTATCTGCTGCCAGCGGAACAAATAGCATCACGTTAAAAAACCTTAAAAATAATACCGTTTATGTTCGTGTATTGAATACCGGAATTTTACCAATCGGACATGAAAATGCTGTTCAAAGTGATGTTTCGGCAAGTATTGTTTTCAAAAACAGAAAAGGAAGTACTATAGATGTTTCAAGAATTAGTCAGGGGACAGAATTTATTGCTGAGGTTACCATTAAAAACCAAAGAAATGAAAGTGTTCAAAATGTAGCTTTATCGCAAATTCTGCCTTCTGGATTCGAAATTGTAAATACCCGTTTCACAGATTATGGGGACGCAGTAAATAACATTGCCGATTATATCGATATTCGTGACGACAGAACTAATTTCTACTTCGGAATGAAATCCAGAGAAACGAAAGTTTTCAGAATTCTGTTAAACGCATCGTATCTAGGAAATTATTATTTACCTGGATTACAATGCGAAGCCATGTACGACAATACATTCCTGGCAAGAACAAAAGGATTCTGGGTTGAGGTTGTGAAGTAAATTTATAGACCACAGATTTTACAGACGAAACGGATTACCACAGATATTTTTTAAGTTACTCTGCGAAAACCTGTTTCATCCGTGTAATCTGTGGGCCAAAAAACTTTGCGAACTTTGTAGTAAAAGAAAGTTTCCCGCAGATTTAGCAGATCCAGCTGATAAAATAAAATCTGCGAATCTCCTAAATCTGCGAGAAAAAAAATTTGCGAACTTTGCGATAACCTAGCGTCTTTGCGGTTAAATAAATTAGTCTTGAAAAATAAACTTATAGCGTTTTTCCAACGCATCATAAACTGGATTAAAAGAAATAAAATAAAATCAGCAATTGCATTTGTGCTTTTGCTGATTTACTATTTTTCCCTTCCCCGAACTTTATTCAAAGAGCCGTATTCAACCGTAATTGAAAGTAAAGAAGGCGAATTACTCGGAGCTAAAATTGCCCGCGACGGACAATGGCGTTTTCCGGCACAAGACAGCGTTCCTGATAAATTCAAAAAATGTATTGTTTATTTTGAAGACGAGTATTTCTACAAACATCCGGGATTTAACCCGGGAGCAATGGTTAATGCTTTTAAACAAAATAGGAAAGCGGGTAAAGTGGTAAGAGGAGGAAGTACTTTAACACAGCAAGTTATTCGATTATCCCGAAAAGGAAAAAACAGAACCTATTTTGAAAAATTTGTTGAAATTATTCTCGCAACCCGATTAGAATTAGGATATTCTAAAAATGAAATTCTCGAAATGTATGCTGCTCATGCGCCATTTGGAGGAAATGTGGTTGGATTAGAAATGGCTTCGTGGCGTTATTTTGGTGTTCAGTCCAATCAATTATCGTGGGCAGAAAATGCGGTTTTAGCCGTTTTACCCAATGCGCCTAGGTTAATTTATCCCGGAAAAAATCAGATAAAATTACTAAACAAACGAAACCGACTTTTACTGAAACTGCATCAGGAAGGAATAATTGACAAGCAGACGTACGAACTTTCTATAGAAGAACCTTTGCCTCAAAAACCTTACGATCTGCCTCAAATTGCGCCGCATTTATTGCAAAGAGTGGCAAAAAGTGAAGAAGGAACACGAGTAAAAACTACGATCGATCATGCCTTGCAAAATCGTGTAAATCAAATTGCAAGATATTATTACAACCAGTATAAACAGAATGAAGTTCATAATCTGGCAATTTTAGTAATTGATGTTCAAAACAGAAATGTAATGAGTTATGTTGGAAATTCTCCAACAGATAAAGATCATCAAAAAGATGTTGATATTATTGATGCTCCGCGAAGTACTGGAAGTATTTTGAAACCGCTTTTGTACGGTGCAATGCTTGATGACGGCGAATTATTACCAAATACTTTAGTGGCTGATGTTCCAACACAGATTTCAGGTTATACACCGCAGAATTTTAATCTTACGTTTGATGGGGCAGTTCCGGCGCATCGGGCTTTGTCGCGTTCGTTAAATATTCCGGCAGTATTAATGCTTCAGGAATTTACGGTCAATAAATTTTATGAAGAACTGCAAAAGTTCAAGTTAAAGGACATAAACAAAACTCCGGATCATTATGGTTTATCGCTTATTTTAGGCGGTGCCGAAAGTAATTTGTGGGATTTATGCCGAACGTATGCAAATCTTTCTTCTACGGTGAATTATTATACTAAAAACAACGGAAAATACCGAACAAACGAATTCACAGAGCTAAATTATAAAAACGATTTTAAGCCTGATTTTGGATCAGAAACCAATCAGAAGAATATTTTGGGAGCGGGATCAATTTGGTTAACGTATAACGCAATGGAAGAAGTGAACAGGCCGGAAGGAGACGAAGCCTGGAAATTTTATGACAGTTCGTTGAAAATTGCCTGGAAAACGGGAACAAGTTTCGGAAATCGTGATGCGTGGGCCATTGGAACAAATTCAAGATATGTAGTAGGAATTTGGGTTGGAAATGCAACCGGGGAAGGAAGACCAACTTTAACCGGAGTTACAAGTGCTGCGCCAATTTTATTCGACGTTTTTAATTTACTGCCAAGACAAAGATGGTTTGATATTCCGTATAAAGATTTAGAAGAAGTTGAAGTTTGTCGCTTAAGCGGATATCTGGCAAAAGAAAATTGCCCGAAAATCAAACAATGGGTTTCTAAAAAAGGAAAATCTACAGCGGTTTGCCCATATCATAAAACCATTCATTTAGATAAAGCAGAACAATTTCAGGTAAACAGCAGCTGTGAAAGCATTGAAAATATTGTCACAAAAAATTGGTTTGTACTGCCTCCGGTAATGGCTTGGTATTACAAAAGCCAGCATATAGAATATTTACCTCTGCCGCTATTTAAAGAAGGATGCGAAGGAACACAAACTAAAACAATGGATTTTATTTACCCAAAAGCCAACAGTAAAATTTATTTAACTAAAGATTTTAATAGTAAAGTACAGCCCGTAATTTTAAAAGTAGCTTATTCTGAAAGGGATAATGAGCTTTTTTGGTATGTTGATGATGTTTATAAAGCCACCACAAAAACTTTTCATGAACTCCCAATTATGCCAACAACAGGAATACATTATATTACGGTTGTAGATGCTTCGGGGAATGAAATTAGACGGAAAATAGAAATTGTGAGGGAATAAATGTTGAAAATAAATTCCAATTTTTAAATTCCAAATTCCAAATTTTGCTTCTTTATAAAAGATGAAAGGCATTGTATGTCAGGCTGAGCGAAGTCGAAGCCCACGTGCCAATTGGAGCGCCCTTCGACTTCGCTCAGGGTGACACTTTTGTATTCAAAATAATTTCTTAAATATAGTTTGAACATAAATTTCCGCCACGAATTACACGAATTGACACAAATTAATTCGTGCAAATTAGTGTAATTCGTGGCAAAAAAAGAGCATAAAAAAACCGCCCCGATGCATCGGGACGGTTTTGATTTTTATTCTGAAATAACATTTCCTTTTTTATCATAGAAATGGTATTCTAAGTACGTGTAAGCGTCACGAGGTATGATTTTCACCCATTTCTTATGTTCAAAAAACCATTTTGAACGTAATGATGGAAAACCTTTGCTGAGGTATGCAGCCACAAACGGATGTGTATTAAGCACAACTTTATTGTGGGTTTTTAAAAGTCTTTCTAAGTCAGAGGTGATCTTGTCAATTATTAATATTGGCGCTTCAATTTCACCATTAACTTTATTTGGATCTTCTTCTCTAGTTTTTATATTAACTTCTGGTCTTACTCGCTGTCTTGTAATCTGGACTAAACCAAATTTACTTGGCGGTAATATTTTATGCTTTGCTTTATCGTCGCTCATTTCTTCTCGCAAGAAGTCGAACAAAACTTTCCTGTTTTCTGGATTAGACATATCGATAAAATCAACTACGATAATTCCGCCCATATCTCTCAGACGAAGTTGTCTGGCGATTTCTGCAGCGGCAATCATATTTACTTCCATGGCGGTGTCTTCCTGGTTGGTAGCTTTATTCGAACGGTTTCCGCTGTTTACGTCTATAACGTGAAGAGCTTCAGTATGTTCGATGATAAGGTAAGCCCCTTTACTCATAGAAACGGTTCTGCCAAAAGAAGTTTTGATTTGTCTCTCTATATTGTATTTCTCAAAAATTGGAGTGTCATTTGATTGATAAAACTTAACAATCGATTGTTTCGAAGGTGCAATTTCTTGCAGATATTCCTTCGTTTGGTGGAACAACTCTTCATCATCTATTTGAATACCGCTGAAGGTATCATTAAATACATCTCTTAATATTGAAGAAGCTCGGTTAAGCTCTCCTAATACTTTTGATGGATGATGAGCAGTTGGTAATTTTTTACACATTGCAGACCATCTGCCAAGCAGGTTCTGCAAATCTTTTTCTAATTCGGCTACGTTTTTGCCTTCGGCTACTGTACGAACAATAACACCAAATCCTTTAGGTTTGATCGATAGAACAAGTTTTTTTAGACGATCCTTTTCTTTTTTGTCTTCTATTTTTTGAGAAATAGAAACACGATCAGAAAAAGGAACTAGAACGATAAATCTTCCGGCAAGAGAAAGCTCAGCACTTATTCTTGGGCCTTTGGTCGATATAGGTTCTTTAACTACTTGAACTAAAACAGATTGATTGGCACTTAAAATATCAGTAATGATGCCATCTTTGTCAATCTCTTTTTCAAACTGAAAGGTTTTTAGGGAGAAATCTTTTATTTTACCTGCGCTTACAAGTTTTATGAATTTCAGCTGAGAAGCTAAGTTTGGACCTAAATCGTGATAATGTAAAAAGGCATCTTTTTCGAAGCCTACATTTACAAAAGCAGCATTAAGTCCTGCAACTGGTTTTCTGATTTTGGCAATAAAAATATCACCAACCTGAAAGTTGCTTTTCTCTTCTTCTTTGTGTAATTCAATTAGTTTTCCATCTTTTAATAAGGCAAAATCTACGGCTTCAGAACTAGATCTAATGATTAATTCTTTATTCACACTGTAAATTTTTATCTGTTTTTTCAGAAAATAGAATATAGAGAGAAGAGCATAGATTTAAAAAAAATCTAAAATCTAAAATCTAAGATCTAAAATCTTATCTACAGATGGATTAAACAATATTTTAACAGGTATTGAACCCGGGAGGGAAAGTTAAATTTCAATTTTTAAATTCCAAACTCCAATTAAATCAATATTGATTTCTTAATTTTTGGATTTTGGATTTTCTTCTTTGGAATTTTTGAAATTTCCCAAATTTCAATGAACGTTTAAAAAGAAAAAAGTAGTTTAAAACTACTTTTTCTTTTTGTGACGGTTAGCTCTCGCTCTTTTCTTACGTTTGTGAGTAGCTACCTTATGTCTCTTTCTTTTTTTACCACTTGGCATATCGTGTCAGATTTATGTTAATTAATATTATTTTGCTTCGTTGTTAGTTTTAACTCCTTCTACAAATACTTTTGCAGGTTTAAACGCAGGGATGTTGTGTGCTGGAATTTTGATTGTAGTGTTTTTTGAGATGTTTCTACCAGTTTTTTCAGCTCTGGTTTTTACAATAAAACTACCAAAACCTCTTAGGTAAACATTGTCTCCTGTTTCTAAAGAAGTTTTTACTTCTTCCATAAAAGTTTCTACTGTTGCTTGAACATCTCCTTTTTCAAGACCTAATTTCTCTGAAATTTTCGCTACGATATCTGCTTTCGTCATTTTCTTTCCTATTTTATTTATAAATGGTGTACTATTTTTTTGAGTTTGCAAATATAGGAATTAAAAAAATAATTAATCAAGCTAATTCGTTAAATTTTAATTACATAAACATTTACTTTTGCATTTTAAGGATTTAACGATGAATTTTCATAACACGCTGATAAAATGGTATTTACAAAACAAACGTGATCTTCCATGGCGAAAAACGGCCGATCCGTACCAAATTTGGCTCTCAGAAATTATGCTGCAGCAAACCAGAGTCGCGCAAGGAATGCCTTACTTTTTTGCATTTACAGCGGAATTTCCTACAGTTTTTGATCTTGCAAATGCATCCGAAGAACAAGTTTTAAAACTTTGGCAGGGACTTGGATATTATTCCCGGGCAAGAAATCTTCATAAAACGGCAAAATACGTCGCAGAGGATCTAAACGGAAGTTTTCCTCCTTCATATAAAGAACTTTTAAATTTAAAAGGCGTTGGCGAATATACTGCCGCCGCAATCGCATCTTTCTCCTATAATGAAGCCGTTCCGGTTGTAGACGGAAATGTATTTCGTGTACTTTCCCGTTATTTTGATATTGAAACAGATATTGCACAGCCTGCAGCAAAAAAAGAATTTACAAAACTGGCTTATGAATTAATGCCAAAAGATAACCCGGCAATCTTCAATCAGGCGATAATGGAGTTTGGTGCGCTGCAATGCGTTCCTAAAAGTCCGAATTGTTCTGTTTGTGTTTTTAACGACAGCTGTTTAGGGCTGCAAAAAAAGAAAGTGGATTCTCTGCCGGTAAAATCTAAAAAAGTAAAAGTGACAAACCGTTTCTTTAATTATCTTGTTTTAGAAGATATATTAGGAAACACCATCATTCAAAAAAGAACTGCAAAAGGAATCTGGCATAACTTATATGAGTTTCCTCTTTTTGAAAGCAGTGAAATTGCAGGTTTTAATACTATCTCAGAAATAGCACAAAATGACCTGTTTTCTTCCTATACTATATTAGGTATAGAAGAATGCAGTGAAGCGACCGTAATACATAAGCTTTCGCACCAGCATCTTCATATCCAATTTTGGAAAATAAAAATTAATGAAGTGCTTGAAAACGGAATTGATTTGAAAACTTTAAAAAGTTTTCCTTTTCCAATTGTTATATATAATTTTATAGAAAAGCAAGAAATAAATTGCTAAAAAAATGTATCTTTGGTAGAAATACCACTATTAATTATGAATGGAACATTAAATAAGGTTATGCTTATTGGTCATTTAGGCGATGATGTAAAAATGCATTATTTTGATGGAGGGAACTGTATTGGACGCTTTCAGCTTGCTACTAATGAAGTTTATATTAACAAAACGACCAATGAAAAAATAACATCTACAGAATGGCATAATTTGGTTGTGCGTAATAAAGCTGCCGAAATTTGCGAAAAATACCTATCTAAAGGTGATAAAATATATGTTGAAGGCCGTATCAAATCCAGACAATGGCAGGCTGAAGATGGTACGACAAAATATACAACAGAAATTCAGGTTACAGAATTTACTTTTCTGACTACCAAAAAAGAAACGGGAAATCATAGGCCAAACCACGATCAGGAATCCGCAAAAAACACTAACTTTGATGCGCCAAACGAAGGCTTGCCCATTAATGATCTGCCTTTTTGATTGTTTAACTAATCTTATGTAATTTGGACCCGGAGCCCAGTTTATTATTTACTACAATTTTAGACACCAATTTAATCATTGGTTTTGTCGGAATATTTATTTTGCTGTTTCTTTCAGCAATTGTTTCAGGTGCCGAAGTTGCACTTTTTTCTTTGTCCCAAAAAGATATTGACGACACACTTCAGGAAAACCTTTCAAAAGGAAAAATTATTTCTGACCTTTTAGATAAACCCAAAAAACTTTTAGCGACCTTATTAGTAGCCAATAATTTTTTAAATATTGGGGTCGTTATCCTGTTCTCTTTTATTGGCAGGAACATTTTTGCAGGAGTCGAATCGCCTGTTTTAAAATTTATTTTAGAAGTAGTTCTCGTTACTTTCCTTATCTTATTATTTGCAGAAGTTTTACCGAAGGTTTACGCAAGCCGAAACAATATAAAATTTGCCAAACGTTTTGCTTATTCCATTTCTATTTTAGATAAATTACTGTCGCCAATAAGCTTGCCTATGCGCAGCCTTACTTTATATTTGCATAATAAATTAGGAAAACAAAAAAACAGCTTTTCGATAAATCAGCTTTCTCAGGCTTTAGAATTAACAGATTCTGAAGGAACATCAACAGAAGAGCAAAAAATATTAGAAGGAATTGTTTCTTTTGGAAATACAGATACAAAGCAGGTTATGAGTCCGAGGATTGATATATTTGCATTGGAAATTACAGAACCATTTTCGGCTATTTATCCTAAAATAATCGAGAAAGGATTTTCGAGAATTCCCATTTATCGAGATAATATTGACCAGATAGAAGGCGTTTTGTTTGTTAAGGATTTATTGCCGCATATTGACAAAGAGAGTTTTGACTGGGCATCCTTAATAAGAGAAGCATTTTTTGTTCCCGAAAATAAAAAACTGGATAACTTATTAAAGGATTTCCAAAGCCTTAAAAGTCACCTCGCAATTGTGGTTGATGAATATGGCGGAACTTCCGGTTTGGTTTCTTTAGAAGATATAATCGAAGAAATAGTAGGGGATATAAGCGATGAATTTGATGATGAAAATTTAAATTTCTCTCAAATCGATGAAAAGAATTTTCTTTTTGAAGGAA
The DNA here is from genome assembly GCF_002210235.1 of Flavobacterium sp. NLM. Taxonomy (NCBI): domain Bacteria; kingdom Pseudomonadati; phylum Bacteroidota; class Flavobacteriia; order Flavobacteriales; family Flavobacteriaceae; genus Flavobacterium; species Flavobacterium sp. NLM. The sequence continues at coordinate 134,747 of NZ_LIAC01000005.1, read as the reverse complement.
AAATAAATCTTAAAGATTTCTATAGAATTGTTGATGTCGACGAAGATCTATTTGAATCTCATAAAGGCGAAGCCGAAACGCTGGCCGGATTTATTTTAGAAATCCTGGGGAATTTCCCTAAAAAAGATCAAAAAATAGCTTTTGAAAACTGTGTTTTTACAATAGAAACCGTTGATAAAAAGCGTGTAAAACAAATAAAAGTAACAATAGAATAAATGTTTAAAAGAATAATTTCGGTCGCGGTAATTTTGCTCACATTAACAGTGGTAAGCTGTAAAGACGACGTTTTGCCAAAACCTGCAAGTTTCCTTAGATTAGATTATCCAGAAGCCAAATATGTCAATTTTGAAAATAATTGTCCGTTTGCTTTCCAGATGAATGAAGATGCCATTATTAAAGGTGAAAAAGACTGCGGATTTGCGATTACTTATCCAAAAATGAAAGCGACAATTTATTTAACTTATAAACCTGTTCACGGCGATATTGAAAAGCTTTTAAAAGATGCTCAAAAACTGACTTACGAACACGTTATTAAAGCCGATGATATTTTAGAACAACCGTATTTAAACACCGAAAAGAAAGTCTACGGAATGTTTTATCAAGTAGATGGAAATGCGGCTACAAACTCTCAATTTTACGTTACAGACAGTACAAAACATTTTATAACAGGATCAGTATATTTTTATGCAAAACCAAATTTTGATTCTGTAATGCCGGCGGCGAGTTATATTAAAAATGATATGCAGCGATTAATGGAAACATTAAAATGGAAATAAGAAATAATAAAAAAGGCGTTCAAATTTTGAACGCCTTTTTGATGGAACAAATTTCTTTGTGTTCACGAGCGGAATGCTTTTGTTTAATGACGGGCTAATATGGATTTTGCCCAATTTTAACTCTATTAATGCCTATCTCTATGATATTTTGTATTGTTTTTGTTAATGGTATAATCCAGTCATCATCATCACAATATGGTAAAGCTTGAAAGACATTAGGATTATCTCCCTCGTCTAGATAAATAAATAAAAAATTAAGACCTCCCCATACATCAAAGGCATAAAAAGGGCGATTTATGGAACGATTACTATCTTCCAGATGCTCTCTTACCCATTCCTGCATTTCTTGCTGACTATCATTAGGTCCGTAATCACATACATAACAAAAGTTACCTGCTAAAAATAATAACTCTTTTAGAACCTGAGGAAAAAGATTGCCGTTGTTCCATGTTAATTCTAATTGTTGAATCTCTGATTCAGGGATTCCTTCTATTTTAAATTGAAGTTCTTTGTTGTTTTTTGAATATGAAATTGGATTATCTCTTAATTGTTGCAAATATTTTATAGTCATATTTTAATTACTTAATATTTTTTTTTAAAATAATTCACGGCAATATTTATTTCATACTGCTTTTAATTTTGCCAATCTCTAAAAAATAGAAATGAAAAAGGCGTTCAAATTTGAACGCCTTTTTGATGGAGAAACTTTAAAATTAAGATTTAAAGTTTGAAACTTTATATGTTTTTCCGTCTCCGGTTTCCTGAACAACTTTAGTCAATGATTCAGAGTTTTGAACCGTTTTATCGAATGTAACAGTTGCTGTTTTTTTATCAAAATCAACAGTTGCTTTTTCTACACCTTCTAAATTAGATAATTCCGTTTCGATAGTTTTCGCACATCCAACCGCACAAGTCATACCTTCAATATTAAAACTTGCTGTTTGTACGTTTTCGGCAGCAATTGGTTTGTGTTCTTTTGGAGTAGTTTTTTCAGCATTTATTACTGCTAAACTTTTGTCTTCTTCTTTTTTACAGCTTACGAATACTAAACTTGCAATTGCTAATGAAGCTATGATTTTTGTGAATTTCATATTATAAGAGTTTAATTTACTAATAATTTTCTTTGCAAAATTACTAAAAATGAAGAGGCTAATTCGTAAAAATAGTACAAATTTGCAGTAAAATACTTTTTATGGATGCAAAACAGTTAAAGTGGGCTTACTTGCTAGTATTGTCACTAATTTGGGGAAGTTCTTTTATTTTAATCAAAAGAGGATTAGTAGGTTTGACCGCAATTCAGGTTGGATCTTTCCGAATTATTTTTGCAGCTCTTTTTTTATTGATTGTCGGTTTTAAAAGTTTAAAGAAGATATCGCGCTCACAGTGGAAATTTGTTGCTTTGACTTCTTTTTTTGGCACTTTTACGCCAGCTTTTCTTTTTGCAATTGCAGAGACCGAAGTTGACAGCTCAATTGTGGCCATTTTAAATTCGCTTACGCCTTTAAATACATTAGTTTTAGGAATACTTATTTTTGGAATCCAATTTCAAAAACGACAGGTTTTAGGGGTTTTTGTTGGCTTAATTGGATGTTTGCTTTTGGTTTTAAGCGGAGCATCGGCACATCCTGGGCAAAACTACTATTATGTTGGACTGGTTGTAATTGCAACTCTTTGTTATGCAATAAATGTTAATTTGATTAAAAGATATCTTCCTGATTTAAATTCAGTAAGCATTACAACAGGAAATTTTGCCGTTTTATTAATCCCGGCTTTAATTATTTTGAGCACAACAGATATTTCTCAAAAACTGACTTTTGAAGCAACACAGCATTCTATTTTCTTTGTAATGATTTTAGGTATTTTAGGAACCGGAATTGCCAATGTTTTGTTCTTTAAACTAATTCAGATTTCGTCTCCGGTTTTTGCAACTTCGGTTACTTATTTAATTCCTATTGTTGCTTTTTTCTGGGGATTATTAGATAATGAAATGCTTACACCAATTCAGTTTTTTGGCGCTTTTATTATTTTGATTGGAGTTTATTTATCGGCTAAAAAATAATGAAAAAGTTAATTGAAAAAATACTTTTGAAAGAATCAATAGAATTTAACGGTTCAATCACTGAGTTAAAAGAAAAGATTCAAATTGTAACTGAACGGAAATTTAAATTTGAATGGATTTCTGAAAATGATTTTAAAATTCTCTCTAAAATCTCTGTAGGAACTTTTATTCTCAATTCAAATCCTGGATATTTTGAGGGAATAAGAGGCTTTGGAAAGTTGACCGAATTAAAAAATGGAAAAACCATAATCGATTTGAATACCAAACTCCGCGTTGAACTTTATTTTGCTGGAATTTTGCCAACTCTTACATTTATCGTTTCATTTTTGAGTAGTGATAAAACACCATTATGGAGTTTTTTTTTAATTCCTGTTGTTGTTTTATGGTTTTGGTTTATTTACAGATGTCAAGAAGAAATACTTTTTAGAAAATTTAGAAATTATATAAAAATAGAATAAAAAACGAGCTGCAAAAGTTTCGACTTCGCTCAGCCTGACAAAGCAGAACCGAAGTGAAATTTTATTTATATGTCACCCTGAGCGAAGTCGAAGGGCGCAAAGAGCATCGATATTGATGAGCCTGACAAAAAAAAGCGATAAGGTTTTTTAGACGAAGTTTTGTCATTTCGACCGAAGGGAGAAATCGCACTAGAAACTCCGTATAGAATGTCGCCAATCTTTGTCGAATCCCGTGTGCGATTTCTCCCTTCGGTCGAAATGACAAACTTTGAGGAAATATATAATTTGTAGTAATTTTCTTTTATTTTTTGATATCTTTGGAGTCCTAAAATTTAAGATTATGAACTCTGCAAAACTCTTTGCCCGTGTGGTATGCTGGCGGTATTGGAAACAACTGCAACGCTTTCTTAAATGCGTAGGACAGCTAAGTCATGCGGGTTTTATTTTCCCTAAAATTTAAGATTATGAACACAAGCACCCTTTCAAAAGAAACAGAATTGAGATTAAATCATTTTTTCAACAATTCAATCGATCCTAAACTTATGGCAAAAACCATTCGAAAAGTAAATTATATACTTGCCTTAAGTATAATGCGGGATTGCGAAACAATGGAAACCGAAAAAATGAATCTTCAGGATGGTTTTTATTGGCTGAATGAATTAGCCGAAATTCTGAACCCTTATCTGGATGTTGAATAATCAAAACAAGAAAGGCTGTCGTAATTGACGGCCTTTCTTGTTTTTAAAAGAGCTGCTATCCTGAGCCAAGTCGAAGGGCGTGCCAATTGGAACGGGGCTTCGACTTCGCTCAGCCTGACAAAGCAATGTCAATGCTTAATAGATTATTCACATGTCACCCTGAGCGAAGTTGAAGGGCGCAAAGAGCGTCGACTTTGTTTTGTCATTTCGACCGAAGGGAGAAATCGCACTAGAAGCTCCGCAAAGAATGTCGTCAATCTTTGTAGAATCCCGTGTGCGATTTCTCCCTTCGGTCGAAATGACAAACTTTGGGGTTGTTTAAATTAAAAAAGCTTTGTCAAAGTTTTAAACTTTGACAAAGCCTATGAGAAAAAAACTTTAGCAACTCAGAATCTCAGAACCGTTGTCCCTTTGTTTCTTTGCAACTTTGAACCTTCCTAAAGAAAATCTGCATCAGAAACCCCTTCGTTAATCTTGATATCTGTCATTTTGATATCTAATTCAAAACCTACATTTTGAACCAAATTAAAAGGAACTTTTACGCCTTTTACTTCTCTGTAATCGTTGAAGTTTGTTATTTGCGTAACCGATTTTCCGTCTTGTTCACGAATTTTTGATTTTGCTACTTTCAATCCAGATTTCACATCATAATAATGAGTTGTGTTGCCATCTTTTATAGCATAAGCATCGCTTCCGTTAATTGGTTCAATGCTGTCAACTTTAAGATCTGTTCTTTTTACTAATTGTAATTCTTCAAAAGGAGCGGCGTTTGCTTTCATTTCTTTAAGATCATCGCCTTCAAGGTTTTTACGTTTTCCTTGCTGCTCGATGTAAGCACCTTTATCATTTACAACCTGTTTCATCAAATTCATAGTTCCCATAGAAAGAGAAATCATCATTTTTCCTTTAGAATCCAGTTTTGAAGTAAAAGTCAACGGAGCCGGAGCTTGCGGAACTTTTGTTGTTCCGTCCATATAAAGTGTTTTTACGGCAGATACGGCTTTTTCTCCGCCAATAGCTTTGATGTAATTTTCGAAAACCGTTTTTGCTGTAATTCCTGTTGGAGCTTCTTTTTTAACAGCTGGTTTTTCAATTGGATTTCCGTATTTATCAAAATAAAAAATCGGAATTTGAAGTTTTTCTAAACCAGAAATCACGTCAGAACCTTTTCCAACCACAACAATTCGCATGTTGTCAAGTAAAAAGTATTTGTTTGCTACACGATAAATATCATCAGCAGTTACGTTTGTAATCGTCTGAATGTATTTTTCGTAGAAATCAGCCGGAAGTTTTTCTGTTTCAATGTTTAAAGCATAACGCGCCACAGCCTGAGGTTTTTCTACCTGCATTACAAAGCGGCCAATATATCCTGCTTTTACATTTCTTAAAACTTCTGGATCAACTCTTTCAGTACGAACTCTTTTAATTTCTTTTATAAACTGAACAACTGCGCTGTCTGTTACCGCATTACGAACCGCAGACGAAGCTTTGAATTTAGTTACATATTTTCCGCTTCCAATGCTTGAATTTGCGCCATAAGTCCACGCGTGTTGTTCGCGTAAATTCATGTTTAAATAACTGTTGAAATCACCTCCTAAAATTTGATTTGCAATTACTGCAGGGAAAAAATCAGGATCACTCATTTTTAAATTTATAGTATTTACCAGCGAAATTTCTGACTGAACTGCATTTGGAACATCTACAAAATCAATTTGAAGTTTAGAGGCATTTTCAGGATTTGGATACGTATTTTTTGGAGCGGCTTGTTTTTTCCATCCGCCAAAAAGTTTTTCTACGGCAGTTTTAGTTTCTTTAAACTTAACATCTCCAATAATAACTAAATAAGCATTTTCAGGTACAAAATAAGTAGCGTAATTTTTTTGAACGTCTTCAAGCGTTACATTTTTTACGGTTTCTTCAGAAAGGTATTCACCATTAGGATGATTTTTTCCAAAGGCTAAAACATCAACAACACGATTTGCAATTGCCGGAACGCTTTTTTCATCGGCTTTAAGCCCTTCCAGTAATTTTGCTTTTTCCTTGTCAAATTCAGTCTGCGTGAAATTTGGCTGTAAAGCGCCTTCGGCTAAAAGCTCTAAAACACGTCCTGAATATTTGGATAGTGAACTTGCAAAAGCACCTTGTGATGTAAAATTGATGTTTGCTCCGTAGAAATCAATTTCTTCATTAAAAGCTTCTTTTGCAGTTTTTTTAGTTCCGTTACCAATTAAACTGCTGGTTAATTCATCAACACCTTTTTTGTTTCCTTCTGTAAAAGGAGCATTGTCCAGTGTAAGGTTAAAACTTACTCTTGGTAATTTATGGTTTTCGACAACCAGAACTTTCATACCGTTTGCCAAAACAAAGGTTTGAGGTTTTTTAATATTAACTACAGGCGGATTTCCTGGTTTTGGTTGTGGACGATCTTGTGCTTGCATAATTCCAGTTAGGAATAAAATGATTAAAAATGTATGTAGATTTTTCATGATTCGATATTCTTAGTTCTGAGATTTTGGGGTAGGAATGTAATCTAAAATTAATCTCTGATTAGGGTTTAGATACTTCTTGGCTACTTCTCTAATTTCTTCTCTCGTAATAGAATGGTAAATATCAATTTCGGTATTAATTAAATTTACGTCTCCATAAAGTAAATAATACGAAGCCAGATTTTCTGCAATTCCTTCTACGCTTGCATTTGCATTCACAAAATTATTATCGAATTTGTTTCGTAATTTTTCGTAATCTTTCTCAGAAATCAAATCGGTTTGAAGTTTTACGATTTCTTCATCCATTTCTTTTAAAATATCGGCTGTAGTATTTGGCGCCATTGGCAATCCATACAATATATAAGTTCCGTAATCTTCCTGACTAAAACCAACAGCACCAATTTGAAGCGCCATTTTTTTGTCGTCGACAATTTTTTTGTACAATTTAGAGCTTTTTCCGTCGCTTAAATACGATGAAATCAAATCTAAAACTCTGGCGTCTCTTGTTTTCATAGACGGCGTTCTATAAGAAGCCACAACCATTGGAATCTGAATATTCGGATCTTCGTAAGTTGCTTTAATGGTTTGTGTAATTGGCTCTTCAGTATAAGTTTGTTTTTTAACATCTTCACCTTTTGGAATTGGTCCAAAATATTTCTGAACCCATTCTTTAGCTTTTGTTTTGTCAAAATCTCCTGCAATTACTAAAACCGCATTATTTGGTGTATAGAATTTTTTATTGAAGGCCTGAAATTCTTCCAAAGTTGCAGCATCCAAATCTTTCATAGAACCGATAGTTGTCCAGCGATACGGATGATTTTTAAACATATTCTTTTTAACCTCAGGAAGAATGTTCCCATAAGGCTGATTGTCGTAACGCATTCTTTTTTCTTCTTTTACAACTTCGTTTTGCGTGTCAACACCAATTTTATTGATAATTGGATGCATTAATCTTTCAGATTCCATCCATAAACCCAATTCTAAATTGTTTGATGGAAAAACTTCATAATAATACGTTCTGTCGTCAGATGTATTAGCATTGTTGACTCCGCCATTTGCGGTAACGATTTTCATCCATTCGCCGCGTTTTATATTTTGAGTTCCTTCAAATAATAAATGTTCAAAGAAATGTGCAAAACCAGTACGATCCGGACGTTCGTCTTTTGAACCCACATGATACATTACAGAAGTAATAACTACGGGTGCCGAAGGATCGTTATGCAGAATAACATGCATGCCGTTATCTAAATTGTATTCTTCAAAAGCCACCTTTTGAGTATGAGCTACTCCGCCAAGCATTAGTGCTGCACTTAACATCATTATTGAATTTTTCATAAAGATTAATAAAATTTATATTACCTGTAAAATGGCAGGCAGCCAAGAATTGATTATAGTTACATCAAAAATAACTTTTTTTAATTATCATTTACGTGTTTATCTTTGTTTTGATTGCAATTTAACAATCTTTTACCTCTAATTGAAGTGGAATTCTCTTTAAAAAGCCTTGAAAAACAACGGTTAAACTACTTGAAATATTTTTAGTATAAGAGATTGCACAGTAAATTTTTAGTTGTATATTTGCAACCTTAAAAATCAATAAATCAATTTGGTATGTATGCAATCGTAGAGATAGCAGGGCAACAATTTAAAGTAAGCAAAGACTTAAAGGTTTATGTTCACCGTTTAGCTAATGAAGAAGGTTCAAAAGTTTCTTTTGACAAAGTTCTTTTATTAGATGATAATGGAAATGTAACTTTAGGCGCCCCAGCTATAGAAGGTGCTTCAGTAGAAGCTAAAGTGTTACAACACTTAAAAGGTGATAAAGTTATCGTTTTCAAAAAGAAAAGAAGAAAAGGATACAAAAAAAGAAATGGTCACAGACAATATCTTACACAAATTGTAATTGAAGGTATTACTGCAGCAGGAGGAACTAAAAAAGCAGCAGCTAAAAAAGCGGTTGTAGCAGAAGAAGCAGCTACTGAAGAAGTAGAAGCTCCTAAAGTGAAAAAAGCAGCAGCTCCTAAAGCGAAAAAAGAAGCTACTAAAGAATAATAACAATATTTAAACTCATACGTCATGGCTCACAAGAAAGGTGTCGGTAGTTCGAAGAATGGTAGAGAATCAGAATCAAAACGTTTAGGCGTTAAGATTTATGGTGGACAAGCTGCTATTGCTGGGAACATCATCGTTAGACAAAGAGGTTCAAAACACAATCCAGGTGAAAATGTTTACATTAGTAAAGATCACACACTACACGCAAGAGTAGCTGGAGTTGTTAAGTTCCAAAAGAAAAGAGATAACAAATCTTATGTTTCTATTATTCCTTTCGAGGCATAATTAACAAGATTTACTTTTTATAAAAAACCCGTTCTGAAAAGATCGGGTTTTTTGTTTTTAGCCATTGCGAGGAACGAAGCAATCTCACATGCTAAATCAATTATTGATCATTGTTCGGTTGCTTCGTTCCTCGCAATGACAAGATTGCAAAAAAAAACCTTTGTCAAAGTTTTAAATTTTGACAAAGGTCTATAAGATTTATTCTAAGCTGAGAAGAATTGGAATTTGGAATTTCTAAATTTGGAATTTAACTTATTCAGTATCCTTAGTCTCCTCTAAATCCTCAGTTTTACGTCCCACTTTTACTTTAGGATTATCCTGAGTTCCGGTAACAGTTAACGGAATTCCAAATATTCCTAATGGAGGTAAACCTAAGCGCATTTTTAAATTCAATTTTCCGTCTAAGCTTGTTGTGCCTTCAATTCTTGGTCTAAAGCCTGCAAACTTAAATTTAAAGCGTTCTACGGTCATGATATTGTTTTTGATCGTACTTTTGATATCTACTTTTGAAACATCGGGATTTTTCATCGATTCAGAACTTGTCTGTTTACTTACCGCATTAAACATTTTTAATCCTCGTACTTTTACATCTTTTACAGAAAGTGTTCCACCGCCAACAAGCGAAGGATAAACAGGCTCCATATTTCCGTTTAAGCGACCTTTTAATTGATAATCTAAAGAAACAATTCCCTGCGCTTTTTCGGCAGCGCTTGCCATTTTTCTAAAAACTTCTATTTCGTTGTAGGCTCTTTTAATATCAAAATCTGATGCTTTTATAGCGTAATCAAAATTTGCTTTTTGCGGTGTTACAGCCTGATAATTCGCATTCATAGCAACCTTACAGCCAATTAAATCAAACCCTGTATTCTGCATTGTCAATTTACCTTTGTTCATGGTTAAATGACCCGTTGCATTTTGAAGGTTTAATTTGTCGAAATTTACTTTTTGTGCATTAGCCAATAATTGTAAATTCAGGTTTGTTGGAATAATAATAACGCCAGTTTGTGCAGCTTCCGTTTTTGTTTCTGGTTTTGGAGCTGAGTTTTTTGTTACAGAAGTATTTGCTGATGTATTCGACATAAATTCATCAACATTAATATATCGTGCCGAAACATTAAAAGAACCTTTTAAAACACCTGTATTTGTGGTTGCGTAATTGAAAACATTTTGCAGATAACCATTCATTTTAAAATCAGATTGTCCGTAAGCAGCTGTGAAATTATTAAAAGACATTTTATCCTGATTGATTTTGAAAATTCCTTCTTTAATAATGAATTTTTTAGGAAGATACTCAGACGCAATGCCAATGTTTCTTAACTCAAGCGTTCCTTTGTTATATAATTTGTTGTAGTTTCCTTTTTCGGCATCGCTTTGTTTTCCTTTTAAAACTAAATCAGCTTTTACGAAACCATCCAGATCTAATCCTTTTTGAGAGAAAACTTTATAGATTCTGTTTACATCCAGTTCTCCTTTTGCTTTAATATCGTAAGCTAAATCATTAAAATCACTTAGATCAGCTTCTACAAAAACAGGTTTTCCTTCAAAAGTAAATTGAGCCGGTTTTAGCTTTATTTTTAAATCGTCAAAAGTTCCTTTTTGATTGTCGATTTTAGATTTTATCGTAATATTAGTGATCGGGTTTGGGTAATATTTTGTTTTTACATATCCATTTTCTAAATCAAAAACACCTTTTGTAACAGGGAAAAGTTTGTTTTTTTGATCGAATTTCCCATTCGCCTGAATATCTCCTGCTAAAGAACCTTTTAATTCAACATCTGGAATTCCCAGTGCTTTTGTTAGTTTACTAAGATCAATTTTAGCTTTAAAATCGGCATTGATTTCTGGTGTGTTTGCACCTTTTACAAAGAATTTCGATTTTATATAATCCTTGTTAATGTTTAAGGATAAGTTTTTAGCATCAACAGTTAAAAGATCCGGATTTAAAGACGGAACTTTTGTTTTAACTTCAAGATTTAAATTAGTAACCGGAAATGCACTTTTGTTATAATTCACAAATCCGTTGTCGATTTTTACGTCAAGATTTAAATCTGGAGCAATATTTTGCGAAGTAATATAATCTCCTTTTAAAGTAAAAAGCAAAGTCGTATTTCCTTTTAATTCTGTTTTAGAAAGCCATGTAATATACTTTGGAGGAAAAGCTGTAAATACATCGTACAAATCACTGTTATCAGATTTAATGACAAAATCCATATTGTAACCATCTTTTAAAATATCGAACTTCCCTTTAAAATCGACCAAAAGCTGATTGATTTTTAAGTTGTTCTGCTGGAAGAAAAAGGACAGCGAGTTGATGTCTACTTTGGTAATTAAATCGGCATCAATTTTTTTATTCATTAAATACGGCTCATCTTCATAGATGATATTTAATTTTTCAATTTTTGCTTTTGAAGATAAATCGAAAACAGCCTTATTCAAATCGCCTTTTCCTAAATAATTAAAGCCTAAAGCGTCAAAATGAACTTTTGTTGATTTGTCATCATAGATAATTTTGCTGTTTAAAATTTCAATTCGTTCTAATTTTAAAGCAGTATCTGTACTGTCTTTTGTTTCTGTGGCTTTTGCCTGCGATTTGTAAATGTTGTAATTCGCTTCTCCGTTTGGATTAACTTTTACATTGATAAACGAATCAGATAAATAAATCTGGTCAATTTTTACCGATTTACTAAAAATTAAACTGGCTACGTTTATTCCAAAAGAAACCTCTTTTGCTGTAATGAATTTTTCGTTTTTGTATGGCGCTGAACCGTTAAGACTCAAATTGTCTAAGGTTAAAGTCAGTGATGGAAAATGACGAAAAAATGAAACCGAAACATCAGAATAATTCAATTCTGCGCTTAATCTTTCGTTGGCTGTTTTTTTGATCTGTTCTTTGATCTGATCTTCAAAAACGATTGGCGTTAAAAATAATAGTGCTAAAATAACAGCGAAAGTTATTCCTAAATACTTCGCAATTTTTAATACGATTGATCTGGATTTACTTTTTTGCATAGCAATTTGTGGTGTTTAAATAATAGAGTGAAAAAAGAGCGTAATTTATCCGTGAACGGTTTCTGATTTACCATAATTGGTAATGATAGAACCTTCATATTCAATCCATTCTTTCCATCGTTTATCGATGTCGATATTGTCCTGGTATTTTCTGGCGAATCCTAAAAAAGTAGTGTAATGTCCGGCTTCAGAAATCATTAAATCGCGATAAAATTTAGCTAATTCTTCGTCTTTTATATTTTCAGAAAGTACTTTAAAACGCTCACAGCTGCGAGCTTCGATCATGGCCGAAAATAATAAACGGTCGCAAAGGGCGTCGCGTCGGCTTCCGTCTTTTTTCATGAATTTAAAAAGCTCATTTACATAATGGTCTTTTCGTTCGCGTCCTAAAGTTAGACCGCGTTTTTTTATAACATCATGAACCATTTGCAAATGTTCCAGCTCTTCGCGGGCAATTACAAGCATTTCGGTCACTAATTCTTCTAATTCAGAGTTGTAAGTCACAATACTGATTGCGTTTGAGGCTGCTTTTTGTTCGCACCATGCATGATCAGTTAAAATTTCTTCAATATTTGACTCGACGATATTGACCCAGCGAGGGTCTGTAGCTAATTTTAATCCCAACATAATTTCCCAGCATTTAATTCTTGCAAAATTAGTGATTTTTATTACTAAAAGTCAGGAAATGTCGTGCGATTGCGCTGAAAAAAGCATTATTTTGTATGTTAAAATAAATAACGATGAATCAGCTAAAAAAACTTCTCATAATTGGGTTTGTCTGGCCTGAGCCAAATTCTTCAGCAGCAGGCGGAAGGATGATGCAGTTAATTTCTATTTTTAAAGAAAATGGATTTGAAATAACATTTGTAAGTGCGGCTCTGGACAGTGATTTTATGGTTGATTTGTCTGAATTTGTAGTTACAAAAAAAAGTATCGAACTCAATTCTGCGAGTTTTGATGATTTTATAATCGAATTAAATCCAAATGTCGTTTTGTTTGATCGTTTTATGATTGAGGAGCAATTTGGATGGCGTGTGACAGAAAACTGTCCAAATGCGATCAGAATTTTAGATACCGAAGATTTACATTGTCTGCGAACTGCAAGGCAGAAAGCTTTTAAAGAAAATCGGAATTTTGAAATAGCAGATTTATTTTCTGAAGAAGTTGCAAAACGAGAAATCGCCAGTATTTTAAGATGCGATTTATCCCTGATTATTTCTGAATTTGAAATGAATATTCTGCAAGATGTTTTTAGAATAAATAAAGATTTACTTTTCTATCTTCCTTTTTTGGTTGATAAAATGTCTGAGAATGATCTTTCGAAATTACCTTTATTTGAAGATCGCAAGAATTTTGTTTTTATTGGAAATTTTCTTCACGAACCCAATTGGAACACAGTTCAGTATTTAAGAGAAGTGATTTGGCCTTCGATAAAAAAAGATTTTCCCGAAGCTGTTTTAGAAGTTTATGGCGCTTATCCGTCGCAAAAAGTATTGCAATTGCATCAGCCCAAAAATGGATTTTTTATTATGGGAAGGGCAGAAGATGCAAATGAAGTGGTAAAAAATGCCAGAGTTGTTTTGGCGCCAATTCGTTTTGGAGCTGGTTTAAAAGGAAAATTATTAGAAGCCATGCAATGCGGAACGTCAAGTGTAACGACTTCAATTGGTTCAGAAGCTATGCATGCTAATTTACCTTGGAATGGATTTATTGAAGATGATGCATCTGAATTTGCTAAAAAAGCAATTGAACTTTATCAGGATGAAAATCTTTGGAAACAAGCTCAAAAAAACGGTATTGCCATTATTAATGAATGTTATCAGAAAGATAAATATTCAGATGAATTAGTGTCTTTTGTAAATTTATTATTAGTGGATTCCAAAAGCCATCGTCTTCATAATTTTATGGGGAATTTATTGCAGCATCATGCTTATAAAAGTACAATGTACATGTCAAAATGGATAGAAGCGAAAAATAAGTAATCAGTAACAGTTTACAGTAATCAGCAGATTGAGACTGAAAACTGTAACTCTAAACTAAGCTTCCATTTTTCCAAAGCCTACTGTTTCACGATAAATTTGCGGCGAAACATCGGCATTTGTTTTAAAAAATCGGCTGAAATAATGTTCATCGTCATAACCCAATTCATAAGCGATTTCTTTTACCGTTTTATTGGTCATGTATAACTCTCTTTTGGCTTCAATAATAATTCTTTCGGCAATTAAATCAGTTAAGGTTTTATTGAAATAATTCTTGGATAATTTCGCCAATGCTTTAGGTGAAATATTCAGTAAATCAGCATAATTTCCCGCCGAATGTTTGGTTTTGAAGTTGAGTTCAATAGCATCTTTTAAATTTTGAAGAATCACAGGTTCTTTTGAATCCGGAACGGACTTCATTTCTTCTAATTGTTCTGTTTTTAATCGGGAAGCCGTTATTAAAAAGATTTTTAAATACGAAATAAGCAATTCGTATTGGGCTAATTCTGCATTTTGAATTTCAGTTTTCATTTGATCTAAAACCATTGCAAAAGTCTGCGCTGCTTGTTCTGTAACTTTGGTATAAGGCGGCTGGTAAACATTGTTGAATAAAACACCGTTGCAGGAAACTTCTTTTTGATGCATATGAATGCAGAAAAAATCAGGGTGAAAATGAATCGCAATTCCTTCAATTGGTTCGTTTACGCAAAGCATAAAAGGCTGATAAGGAGAAAAGGCGAGGAGTGAATTTTCTTCAAATTGATGTTCGGCAAAATCGGCTTTTACTTTACCTCTTCCTTTGATAACCCAAATTAATGAGAAAAAATTATTTCGCTGTAAATGATCAAAATGGCTGTTGTCATCAAATGGCAGTAATTTAAAAGCTAAATTTCCATTTTGCGGATTTATTAAAGTGAAAACATTCTGACTCATGATTTGCTGTGGTTTTTAGAAATATAAAGATAGTCATGAATTGAATTCACAACTATCTTTATAAATTGTTTTTTGTTTGAATTCTTTTGAAATTATAGGCTTGAAACTTCTGGGAAATCGATTTGTGTATTGGCAGTATTGTTGAAATAGTTTGTTAAAACATTCAACGCTACGTGTGCTACAGTTTCTGCAATTTCAGCATCAGAAACTCCTGCGTTTTTAGCTTTGTTTACATCTTCGTCGCTTACTAATCCGTTTTTGCTGATTAAGGTTTTGGCTAATTGTAAAATAGCTTCTGTTTTAGCGTCTGCAGAATTTCCTTTTCTTGCGTCTTGTAAAACTTGTGCGTCTGTTTTTAATAGTTTTCCGCCAATAAAAGTATGAGCTGCCACACAGTAGTCACATGAATTGCTTTCTGAAACTGCTAAGGCAATTAATTCTCCTGTTTTTGCACTTAATTTTCCGTGGCTTAATGCACCGCTAAAATTTAAATATCCTTCCAAAACTGCCGGAGAATTTCCCATTGTTCTCATCATGTTTGGAACTACACCTAATTTTGATTGTACTGCGTTGAATAAATCTTTAGTTTTTCCTGTTACTTCGTCTGGGTTTAATGCTGTTAATCGTGTCATTTTATTTAATTTTTTATGTTATTTATTAGTTGTTGTCTTTTGACATTACAAAGGTGCGACGATTACAGATTTTAGAACATGGAGAATTTACGCTATGTGGTGGACAATTTTCCCTAGGTAGTTTTTTGAATAAAAAAATCCCCAATTACATCCGTAATTGGGGATTTAAATAATTATGATTTATCCCGAAGGGATTACATATCGGTAGAAAAAAACATTACGCATTAAAGGCATTTGTCCCGTCAGGGACTAAACCAATTTACTATAATGTATAGTCCCTTGCGGGACAATAAGAAACGACCATAATTTTTTTCTACCGATATGTAATCCCTTCGGGATATAAATTGTACACGGAATTCGTGGTTATTTTTATTTCAAAATGCCTTCAACAGCTTGAATAGTTGTTGCATGATAACCAGATTTTGCTTTTTCAAAAATTTGATTTGCCCAAACTTTTCCTTCTGGCGTTTTAACCATTTCTTTATAAAGCATCATTACAGAACCTGTTCTGCTGATTCCAATTAAAAATTGTTCAATTGCAGGATAAGCAGGTTTGTATTGGTGAATTAGTGCCTGAACAAACCATTGGCGTTTAATGATGAAATTGCCGCCTTTTGTAAAGTTGAATTCACTGTCAATCGCTTCCATTTCTTTTGCTGTAATATCAGCAGGAAGATGATCTATAAAGTGTTGTTTTTCTGCTGTAGTTGTGATTTTTTTACTTAAACCTGCAACACCAGTTTCTCTCCAGCTTTTTTGAATTTTATCGATAGCATCAAAATCCACAGAACTTACCGGAAGAATATTTGATGGAATTCCCGGTTTGTAAATCCAGTCGTCTAATTTGATTTTATCAGCTAATGCTTTGTCATCTTTGATAAGGTTTTCGTTTAAATATTTTACGAAATCTTCTGTAGTAATTGATTTGAAAGCATGTGAATCGAAATAATTCTTAATGAACGGATCGAATTTGTCGCGTCCAACAGCATTTTCGATAACTCTTAAAAATGCATATCCTTTTACATAGGGAATTTGGCTGATTCCGTCGTCAGGGTTTCTTCCTGTCAGCGAAACTTTAAGTCTGGTATCTGGACTTGTATCACCATATTCTGCTACATTATCAACCAATTCTTTGTTTGTGATAACGTTTTGCATTTCAAATTCTTTCTTTCCGAAAATAGCTTCTCCAATGCGGTGCTCCACATAAGTTGTAAAACCTTCGTTTAACCAAATATCATCCCAAGTTGCGTTTGTAACTAAATTTCCGCTCCAGCTGTGGCCTAATTCATGCGCTAATAAGCTAGTTAAGGAGCGATCACCTGCAATAACACCTGGAGTTAAGAATGTTAAGTTTGGATTTTCCATTCCTCCGTAAGGGAAACTTGGAGGTAAAACCAAAACATCGTAACGTCCCCAGCGGTATGGGCCATAAAGTTTTTCGGCAGCTACAACCATTTTTCCAAGTTCTGCAAATTCCCAAGCCGATTTTTTCAGCATTGATGGTTCTGCGTAAACTCCGGTTCTGTTATCGATTGCTTGAAATTCGATATCTCCAACTGCAATCGCCATTAAATAAGATGGAATTGCTTTGTCTTGTTTAAAAGTATAGACTCCCGTATCATTTTTCTTCTGCGGATTTACAGCGCTCATTACGGCTAATAAATCTTTAGGAACCGTAACTTTTGCATTATAGGTAAAACGAATTCCCGGTGAATCCTGACATGGAATCCAGGTTCTTGACCAAACGCTTTCTCCCTGAGAGAAAAGGAAAGGTTTCTTTTTATCTGCAGTTTGTGCCGGTAAAAGCCATTGTAATGCAACAGCATCTTTAGTTGTGCTGTAATAGATGTTTACTTTGGTTGTATTTGGTTCAATGGTAACTTTAAGTGGTTTACCATGAAATTCGACATCTTTTCCCAGTTCAAATTTGGTTTCTTTTTCGTCGTCACCTAAAGTTACTTTGGTAATGTTTAGTGTGTTTTCGTCGAAAATAATCTCGTTTCCTTTGCTGATGTTGTCAATTGTCCACGAAGCCTTTCCTGAAATTGTCTGTGTGTCAAAATCAACTTTGATGTCAAGATCAAGGTGTTTAACTACAGCAAGTTCTGGTTTAGAATAACTGTGTTCATCAACAACGCTGGTTGGTTTTTCTGTTTGATCTTTTTTCTGGCAGGCTATTGCTGTAAGAAACAAGATTAGAAAGGTTAGTTTTTTCATATTATGAAGTATTGAATTTTGAGGATGAAAATTAAACAAAAAATCCCGTTTTGAACAAACAAAACGGGATTTAATTATAAAATTAACAACTAATTACGCCAACATTGTAACTGGGCTTTCGATGTATTGTTTTAATGTTTGTAAGAATTGAGCGCCAGTTGCACCGTCAATTGTTCTGTGGTCACAAGCTAATGATAACATCATTGTGTTTCCAACTACGATTTGCCCGTTTTTAACTACTGGTTTCTCAACAATTGCACCTACAGAAAGGATTGCAGAGTTTGGCTGGTTGATAATTGAATTGAATTCAGTAATACCAAACATTCCAAGGTTAGATACTGTAAAAGTGCTTCCTTCCATTTCTTGTGGTCCAAGTTTTTTGTTTTTAGCTCTTCCTGCAAGATCTCTTACAGCAGCACCAATTTGAGATAAACTCATAGCGTCTGTAAATTTCAATACAGGAACTACTAATCCGTCTTCAACTGCTACAGCTACACCAATATTTACGTGGTGGTTGATGATGATTGCATCTTCTTTCCACTGAGAATTGATTTTTGGATGTTTTTTCAATGCTAAAGCACAAGCTTTAATTACCATATCGTTGAAAGATACTTTTGTATCCGGAACAGTATTGATTGTTGCTCTTGCACCCATTGCTTCGTCCATGCTTACTTCGATCACTAAGTTGTAGTGAGGTGCAGTAAATAATGATTCAGCAAGACGTTTAGCAATAATTTTACGCATTTGAGAGTTTTTGATCTCTTCTGTGTAAACTTCTCCGGCAGGAACAAATATTTTCGCAGCAGCAGGAGCAGAAGCTTCTTCTTTAGCGGCTGGTGCTGAAGCAGTAGTTTGTGCTTGTGCAGATGGAGTAAAGTTCTCGATATCGCTTTTTACGATACGTCCGTTTTCTCCAGAACCTTTAACTTGGTTCAATTGAATTCCTTTGTCAGAAGCGATTTTTTTAGCTAAAGGTGAAGCTAAAATTCTTCCTCCGTTAGAATTGTCAGCTACAGCTTCTGGCGCTTTTTCAGCAGCAGGAGCAGCTTTTGTTTCTTCTGCAGCAGGAGCACTTGCAGCGCCTCCGGCAGTATAGTTGTCAGCAATTCCAGAAATATCAGTTCCAGCTGGCCCAATGATAGCTAATAAGCTGTCAACTGGAGCAGTGTTTCCTTCTTGAATTCCGATGTATAATAATGTTCCAGCATTGAAAGACTCAAACTCCATAGTAGCTTTGTCTGTTTCAATTTCTGCTAAAATATCACCTTCAGCTACAGTATCACCTACTTTTTTCAACCAAGTTGCTACTGTACCTTCAGTCATTGTATCACTCAAACGTGGCATAGTTACTACTACAACACCTTTTGGTAATTCAGCTGCAGCTTTTGCAGGAGCAGCAGTTTCTGTTTTTGCTTCTGCAGCAGGAGCGTCCGCTTTTGGAGCTTCAGTAGCAGCAGGAGCATCACCACCAGCTAAAAGAGCAGAAATATCTTCTCCTTCTTTACCAATGATTGCTAATAATGAATCAACAGGAGCAGTTTCTCCAGCTTGAATTCCGATATGTAAAAGAGTTCCTTCGTTAAAAGATTCGAACTCCATTGTTGCTTTATCTGTTTCAATTTCAGCTAAGATATCTCCTTCGCTAATTTTGTCGCCTACTTTTTTTAACCAAGTCGCTACCGTTCCTTCCGTCATAGTATCGCTCAAACGAGGCATTGTTACTTTAATCGCCATGATGTTATAGTTTATGAGGTGTAAATGGATAGTCTTCTTGTGCGTATACTACATCGTATAATTGTTGTAAGTCTGGGTATGGAGATTCTTCAGCGAATTTCTGACATTCCTCAACTAAGTCTTTAACTCTTTGGTCAATTACTTCAATTTCTTCTTCTGTAGCATATTTTTGATCCAAAATTACATCAAGAACCTGCGTAATTGGGTCAATTTTTTTGTACTCTTCTACCTCTTCTTTAGAACGGTATAATTGTGCATCAGACATAGAGTGTCCTCTGTAACGGTACGTTTTCATTTCAAGGAAAGTTGGTCCGTCTCCACGACGCGCTCTTTCGATAGCTTCGTGCATTGCTTCGGCAACTTTTACTGGGTTCATTCCGTCAACAGGTCCGCAAGGCATTTCATAACCTAAACCTAATTTCCAGATATCAGTGTGGTTTGCAGTTCTTTCTACAGAAGTTCCCATTGCGTAACCGTTGTTTTCAACGATAAATACAACTGGTAATTTCCATAACATAGCCATGTTGAAAGCTTCGTGTAAAGAACCTTGTCTCGCAGCTCCGTCACCAAAGTAAGTCATAGTAACTCCGCCAGTATTGAAATATTTATCAGCGAAAGCTAAACCTGCACCAACAGGAATTTGACCACCAACGATTCCGTGACCTCCGTAAAAACGGTGTTCTTTAGAAAAGATGTGCATTGAACCTCCCATGCCTTTAGAAGTTCCTGTAACTTTTCCTAAAAGTTCTGCCATTACATTTCTAGGATCAACTCCCATACCAATAGGCTGAACGTGATTTCTGTATGCAGTAATCATTTTGTCTTTAGTCAGGTCCATAGCGTGCAGAGCGCCCGCTAATACAGCTTCCTGACCATTATATAGGTGTAAAAAACCTCTAACTTTTTGTTGAATGTATAATGCTGCAAGTTTGTCTTCAAACTTTCTCCAAAGCAGCATGTCTTCGTACCACTTTAAATATACCTCTTTTGTAACTTCTTTCATCTGAATTCTTTCTTTTGCTAAAGTTGTTTGTGTTATCAATTGTTGCCTGTAACGCAAAATAGTTTCCTCCCACAAATTTGCGCCCGAAAGGTCGGGATGCAAAAATAAGACATTCCGTTTAAGAACTAAAATTTAAAAGGTCTTTTTTGGCTTTTTTTTACAAGAACTTTTTATCAAACATAAAAGGGAGCAGATTTTTTAGGGATGCCGATTTGTAAACTTCGCCAATTTCGCCCATAAAATAAATTTCAATAGGGGTGTCCTGCTTGATTTCATATTCTGCAATCGACTGACGGCAAGAACCGCACGGCGGAATTGGAGCCTGAGTTTGATTTGTATCTGAAGCGGCAGTAATTGCCATTTTTAAAATTTTGGCTTCGGGATATGCGCTTCCGGCATAAAAAATTGCTGTTCTTTCTGCACATAATCCTGACGGATATGCGGCGTTTTCCTGATTAGATCCCAAAATTATTTTACCATTATCAAGAAGTAAGGCCGCTCCAACCCTAAATTGTGAATAAGGAGCGTAGGCTTTTTTACGAATTTCGATAGCCTGATTCATTAAATCTTGTACATCTTGAGAAAGCTCATTGATGTTATCGTAAATAGTGAACGACGATGTAATGCTAATTTCTTTCATTATTTTTATGGGAAAAAAAATCCAAATTCCTAAAAATTTAGAAATTTGGATTGTAATTGTTTTTTATATCGTTTGTTTAATAAACTTCGTATTTGTCGCCAAAGTTAAAAGTTAAAGAGAAACGAAGTGTATTTTCTAAAGGATTTTTAACTTTTGATGCTGAAAATAAATACGAAACATCAACTTTTATAATATTGTATTTAAAACCTGCTCCTAGAGAGAAAAATTGTCTCGCACCTTTTTCAGGGCTTTCGTGATAATACCCTAATCGCATTGCAAACGAATCCTGATACATATATTCTGCTGCTGCGCTATACGTTATTTCTTTAACTTCTTCGCTAAAACCTCCCGGAGCATCTCCAAATGATTTGAAAATACCTTCTACCCAGCCAGTATCTTTGTATTTGTTATAGCTAATTGCGTTTGCTTCTGTTTGAGAAATGTCACCTGGATCTGTAAAATCACCGTCTCCGTTTGCATCAAAAGGTGTTCCTGGTCCCGGAGGAGTTGGAACTAATAGTTTAGTAAATTCAGCACTAACACTAACTTTATTATAATCATCTAAAATAAAATCAAAACCTCCTCCTAATCTTAAATTAGCTGGTAAAAAGTTTGAACTTAAGTCATCATTATCATAACTGATTTTTGGACCTAAGTTTTGAACGTTGAAACCTGCTCGCCATCTTCCGTTAAAATCGCTGTATGCAATTTCTTCTGATTGATAAAAACCAGCTACATCTACAGCAAATGAACTTGCTGCCGAAGCGTCAACTTCACCGGAAGGGATTTTTAAATTTGATCTTATATATCTACCCGCAACTGCCATCGAGAAAGTCTCGCTCAATTTTAGAGAGTAGGACCCGTCTAATGCAAATTCATTAGGGCTTACTTCTCGGGTAGCTTCATTTGGGTCTCCGGTTTCTCTTAGTTCAATTCCTCCAAAACCAAAATAACGAAAACTTGCTCCAAAAGCACTTTTATCATTGATTTTGTTGTAGTAGGTTAATTGACCAAGCGAAATATCATTGGCAAGATCTGTTAAATACGGGGTGTAACTAATTGAAAGTCCCTGTGCATCTTCTGCGAAAGCATATTTTGCAGGATTCCATTGTTGTGAAAAAACATCTGAAGAAGTGGCAACTCCCTGATCTGCTAAACCGGCTGCTCTTGCATCGGCTGCGACTAATAAAAAGGGAACTCCGGTTGTAATAGGTTCAATGTTTTGGGCTTTGGCGAAGGAAATTACTAATAAACAAATTAATAAAAGTGATATTTTTCTCATTTTTGGGAATAATGGTATTTATGTTACAAATATATATAATATTATAGAATGACAAGTTTTTCGTATTTTTCTGCTTTTTTATTTGTTAAGTTTGATTTTACAGTCAGTTTGTAAATGTAAACTCCTTTTCCAATTCGGTCGCCAAAATCATCTTTCCCATCCCATGTTATTTCCCTTGATAAAAAGCCTTCAGTCGTAATAATCTGGTTTTTTGTCCAAACCACTTTGCCTGTAATTGTCATAACCTGAACCTGAACATCTAAAGGTTCATATGGCCTGTTATGTGAAAACCAAAATTGTGTGTATGTTGAAAAAGGATTAGGATAATTGAGCACGTGTGTCAATTTTAATTCTTCGTCACCAACCACAACAAATTGTATTTCGCTTGTTACGGGATTGTTATAAACATCCCATGCCGTAAAACTAATGGTATGCAATCCGGCAGATAAATTTCGTAACGGAAAACGTAAATTTCCATTCGTATAATCATCTAATTTTGTCTGATAATAATCATTCAAAATATATGGGTTGCTTACGTCTCCATCCAGAACTGCTATGATGTCATGACCAATTCCGCTAGCTGTATTTATACCATTTTCATCTTCTAAAAACGCTAAAAGAAAGGGCGATGCATTTGTAATTCCGCCAGATACAAAAGTTTCATCGTTCATATATAACTTAACTTTTGGACTTATATTGTCCTGAGGTGCATTTTCATTTATTCCTCCAATTTTTATGACATTATTATAGCCCGATTGATTCTCAAGTGCTTGGCTTTTTTTAGCATAAAAACTAATTCGGCCATTGTCAACAGGAATACGAATATCTCTTGGTACAACAAAGCTAAATTCAAACTGGCCGTTGGTTACAGAGGCATTCCCTCTAAATATAGTTTCTCCAAGAGTTTTAAATGACATTGCAGGGCTATATCCATCATTATTTAATGTCGAAGACGTAATCATTTTGTCGAAAATAGCTGTGGCAAGTTCTCCATTATAATTGCTTAAAAGAACATTGTTTTCATCTGTAATTTCACCCGAAATTTTAATTTTTGATAAAGATTTAAAGTCAGGAATTGATTGAGAAATCACAATATCGTTTACTTTCGTTAAATTAATTCGCGGTTTCGGAATGGCTAACATCAAAGCCGGATCTCCTATATATACAACAACATTACTTGAAGAACTTGGGTTTTCATTTTTTGAAATTCGAAGCGACTCTGCAATACTATTATATTGATTTGAGCCATATGAAAGCAGGTTTTTGCTTAAACTGTCATTAAAGTTTTCAGCATTAAATTGTCCGATAGTTCGAATTGTTGTCAGCATCGAAATCGCACCGCCCTTTGGGTTCCAAAAAGTATATTCGCCGGCAGTTGGTCGGGTTGGGTCGTCAAATCGTGAAAATTCGCAGGTAATAGTTATAAACAATGGATATTTATATTGATTATTCAGGTTTTGTCCATCTGATTTTTCCCAGATTCTTTCAGCTGCTAATCCGTCTTCACCTCCGTGACCTAAGTAATTAAAGACTAATGCGCCTTTTTCAAAAGCATTAAAAATATCAGTTCTTGCTTTTGGATATCTTGATCCGCCGGCAGAAGCTTCTTGTGTATAAGAATCTAAAAGTATCTTGTCGATATTTAAAAATGGTTTTTCAACGGCAATTAAATCGGCTAAAGTATTTTGACGTGATTGTAATGAAGCGTCAGAACTTTGATCAGCATCATCACTGATTAAAACAAAATTATTTCTCCAGTTTCCGTATGATTTTGTATCGTGATATTCTAAAACTTTATTGACCATTTCCTGTGCTTGCGCATTATCTGACACTAACATTCGGCCAACAGCAATGTCGATTCCTCCAAAAGGATAAGCAACAATTCCTTCATTAGAATCCATAAGTCCAAAAAAGTCATCAGAGGCAAAAGAAGCTTCTCCAGTTGTGTTGCTGCTTAAAGATTGATATATAGGTACGATATTAGTGTTGTTAGAAATGCGGTCTTTATAATCATAAGAAGCATCACCAAATAAGTTTACATATTTTATTCTTTTATCTGTAGAAGATGCATTGTCATATATATAACGTATACAATTTCTAATGGCTGCAATGTCTTGTTTTCCCGATGAAAATTCCTGATAGATATCTTCTAATGAAATAACTTTTACAATTAGATTGGAATTGGTTCTGTGAAAATTAGCCAGTCTTTCGGCTTGTGATGCTAAAGACCTTGGAGTTATAATGGCGTAATCAATATCCTGAAAACTGTTTTGATTGTTTTTTAAGAGTGTTCCTTTTAAATTTTGATTGGCAATTTTTGATTGGCTTTCTTTTAAAGGAGTGTAATAATCGGCAGGATCAATGGCGATGTAATTTCTAATTTCACCCAGATTGGCTTTAAAACTAAAAGAGGCTTGATTTGTATTTTCAACTTTTGATACATTATATAGGTCTGTAATATCCCAAATTTGAGAAATTCCCGAAGCACTTCCAATCGTATAATTTACAATTCCTGCGGTTGAACCTGCTAAATTGTATTGAAATTTAAATTGTTTGCCTATTCCTAAAAGTCTTCTTTTGGCAATTAGATTAATGTAATCTAAATATCCTTTTGAGCCCGGTACTCCATTATTATTATAGGTAAGCTTGATTTTTACACTTTCGGCACCTGTAAATGTTGTATTTGGAGGAGTTTTGCTGGTTACATATTTAATTTCTGAACTTGCTGTTAAACTTGCAAAATTTAGCGTTGCGATATTTTGTCCGTTTGCAGTAACAACAAATGAAGTTGGCGTAAAAGCGGCCGAAGCGGCATTTAATTCAATTTTTACTGGTACAGTTGCATCCAGATTAGGGAAATTAAAAGTAAATTCCTGTTCCTGATTGATATCGAATGATTCTCCCAGCCATTGACGTCCCAAATGGACAATATTGGTTTGGTCAATTTCGTGATATTGATAGTCATCAAACGTGTTCAGTTCCAGAGTACTGTTTGCTGTTGGCTGAGTCAGGTTCGCAATTCTTTTTCCGTCATTTCCTGATGCGGTAACATAATAATAAGACCTATTACTATATAAGTTTAAATTAGTCTGGCTTTCGTCGTTCCATTTATCTACACCTTCGGCATAAAATAAGATATAATCTTCGTTATTGAAAGTGCCGTCGCCTTCGCCAATAATTTGAATGGCATTTTCTGTTAAATCCTCCGGATAATAAGAGTTATTGGCTAATGGAACCATTCTTCCGCCATTTCCGTAAATTTTAATCCTTCTTGGATCAGTTTTGCTTGGATCGAAACCCAGGCTTTGCAGAAATGTTTTTGTGATTCTATAAACTCCGGATTTTTCTACATAAAATCGATACCAATCTCCGGAAGCTAAAACAGAATTTGAAATAATCGCAGTTTTTTGAAATACCGATGAGTTGCTGTTTTTTGCTGAAGAATTATTGATATTGTAAGAAAATGATCTGATTCGTTTATAGCTACTTCCGTCTTTTATAATAGGATAGAGAGACAAAAATACCTGTTTTATATCTCTTGAATTAGTGATTTTTATCGTTTCGGTTATCTTATTCGGGATGTTTTCAATGGCTAAATCTCCTAAATCAGTTCTCGAAATGGATTCGAAATTGATATTTGTAATTTCTACCGAACTATTGTTCGCGACGTTTGCCTGATTGAGATTAAGCAGTAATGTTATGCTTTTTTTTGTAATGTCGAAGCGAAAAGCGTTTCCGGAAAAGTAAGGAATAATAAATTTGCTGTCGCCGTAATTCATCTCTTTTTTACTCTGCCAATCGAGCGTTAAGCTCCCGTTTATCTGGGAAAATGATAAGATAGGGAGTAGAAAAATGTATAGGATTATGGCTTGTTTCATTAGCTTAAAAACCGAAATTTAATTAAAATAAAATTAGTAAGTAAAAATATAGTATTTCATGTTACAGTAAATAATAAAAAGTATATTTTTGCGTTCGTAACTATAGGTTATTTTCTGGTAAAAAACAGCTAAATAAAATTATGAGAACAGATGTTGCTAATTAAATGTTAATTATTATATTGCAGCACCTAAATTTATCACCTAAGAATGAGTATGAAAGTAAACAAAATTGTAGTCTTGCAATTAATGATGTCAATGGTATTGATGTTGGGCACGGCTAGTTGTAGCAAAAAATCGAGTTCGAGTCACGCTTCTAGAGCAACAGGCTGGGATGTAGATAGTCAGAACGGAACAGCTGCTAGAAATGCTGGAAAAAAACAACAAGCTGGACCTGGTTTAGTTTTTGTTGAAGGAGGTACGTTTACTATGGGTAAAGTACAGGATGATGTTATGCACGATTGGAATAACACACCAACTCAACAGCACGTTCAATCATTCTATATGGATGAAACTGAAGTTACGAATGGTATGTACTTAGAATACCTTGAGTGGTTGAAAAAAGTTTTTCCTCCAACAGAAGAAAATTACAAAAATATTTACGAAGGAGCATCGCCAGATACTTTAGTTTGGAGAAATCGTTTAGGTTACAACGAAACGATGACTAATAACTATTTAAGACATCCTTCTTATGCTGACTATCCTGTAGTTGGTGTTAACTGGATTCAGGCTGTTGAATTTAGTAAATGGAGAACAGACCGTGTAAACGAGGCTGTTTTAGAAAAAAACGGATATCTTAAAAAAGGAGCTAAAACACAAGATGTTAGTGCAGAAAGCTTATTTAATACAGAAACTTACTTAGCTTCTCCAACTACTACTTATGGTGGAAACGAAGAGTTAGTTTTAAAGAAAAACCCAGCTGGAAAAAGACCAAAAGCAGGAAAAGATGGTGTTGTACCTGAAGAGCATAATGTTTATGCACAACGTTCTTCTGGTGTAATTTTACCAGAATACAGACTTCCTACTGAAGCAGAATGGGAATATGCAGCTGCTGCTGATGTTGGACAAAGAGAATATAACATCTACAAAGGACAAAAGAAATATCCTTGGTCTGGAGATTATACACGTTCAGCTAAACGTAAAAACAAAGGTGATCAATTGGCTAACTTTAAACAAGGAAACGGTGATTACGGTGGAATTGCTGGTTGGTCTGATGATGGTGCTGATATTACAAATAAGGTAAAAAGCTATGCTGCAAATGATTTCGGATTATACGATATGGCAGGAAACGTAGCAGAATGGGTTGCCGATGTTTACAGACCTATTATTGATAATGAAGCAAATGATTTTAACTACTACAGAGGAAATCAATATGCTAAAAACAAAATTGGTAAAGATGGTAAAATTGAAATCGTTTCAACTACTTCAATTAAATACGATACTTTAAGTAATGGTAAAGTGATTGCAAGAAACCTTCCTGGGGAAATTGCTCAGGTTCCGGTTGACGAACAAGAAACTTACTTAAGACAAAATTTCAGTACAAGCGATAACATCAACTATAGAGACGGAGATAAACAATCTTCAAGATTCTTTGACTTTGGAGATTCTGAGTCTGGACCTAAAGCTGATCAGGCAATGTACAATTCTCCTAAACATAACGTTACTGTTGATAGTTTAGGTAAAATGATTAGAAAATATGATAACTCTAGTAAACGTACTACTTTAATCGATGATAAAGTAAGAGTTTACAAAGGAGGATCTTGGAGAGATAGAGCTTACTGGTTAGATCCAGCTCAAAGAAGATATTTCCCTCAGGATATGGCAACTGATTACATTGGATTTAGATGTGCAATGTCTAGAGTAGGTGCTAAAACTGAAAGAAGAAAATCACCAAGAAACTAAGATTTAGAAATTTCAATTTAAAAAAATTCCAAATTCCAAAAGCTGAATATTTCAGTAAGGAATTTGGAATTTTTTTATTGCTTTTTTCTATTTTTATGGTCTATAAAAATTTTATAAATGAATATTCAGGAAATTCATAACTTGTTTTTAAAATGTAAATCTCTTTCAATCGATACTCGAAAAATTGAAAAAGATTCTATGTTTTTTGCTATAAAAGGCGAAAATTTTGACGCAAATACTTTTGCTAAGCAAGCGCTTGATTTAGGTGCTTTATATGTTGTTATTGACAACGAATCTTATTTTATTGACGAGAGAACGATCTTGGTAAATAATAGCTTAGAAACGCTTCAGGAACTTGCAAAATTTCATCGTGTTTTTTTAAAACTGCCTATTATTGCACTTACAGGAAGTAATGGAAAAACGACGACAAAAGAATTGATAAATGCTGTTTTGTCTCAAAAATTTAAAACCAAAGCAACTATTGGAAATTTAAACAACCATATTGGAGTTCCTTTAACACTGCTTTCTTTTACAAAAGAAACAGAGATTGGAATTGTTGAAATGGGTGCAAATCACAAAAAAGAAATTGAATTTTTATGTGAAATCGCCCAGCCTGATTTTGGTTATATTACCAATTTTGGGAAAGCCCATTTAGAAGGTTTTGGTGGTGTTCAAGGTGTTATTGAAGGAAAAAGCGAAATGTATCAATACCTGGCAAAAAATAATAAAATTGCTTTTGTTAATCTTGAAGATGCTATTCAAATTGAAAAGTCAAACGGCATAAAATCCTTCACTTTCGGAATAAACAAAGAAAACGCAGATCTAAAAATTAAAGATATAAAGGCAAATCCTTTTGTAGTGATTGACTATAATGATTTTACGGTTGAATCGCATTTAATTGGACTTTACAACGCTAATAATATCAATGCAGCTGCTGCAATTGGAAAATACTTTAAAGTAGATGACGCTGCAATAAAATATGGAATAGAAAATTATATTCCAGAAAATAACAGGTCTCAATTACTGAACAAAGGTTCTAATCAAATTATTTTGGATGCTTATAATGCAAATCCAAGTAGTATGGCGGTTGCAATTGCAAATTTCCTGCAATTGGAGAATCAAAATAAAATTATGATTCTGGGCGATATGTTTGAGTTAGGAAATGAAAGCCCGCAGGAACATAAACTGATTGTAGATTCTTTAGCAAATCAAAAAGAATCACTTTGTTATTTGATTGGAAAGTCATTTTATGAAAATAAAATTGCGAGTGATACTATTAAGTTTTTCGAAACTTTTGATGCTTTTGCAGGTTATCTAAAAAGTATTCAATTTAAGGATAATACTATCTTGATAAAAGGATCGAGAGGAATGGCTCTCGAGAGAACTTTAGAATATATTTCTTAAACATAAAAGGCCTTCTTTTACAGAAGGCCTTTTTCTTTATATACTCATTAAAAAACCAATAAGATTTTCCTTTTTATTTAATCCGAGTTTTTTTCTCAAACGATAACGGGCTAATTCTACCCCTCCGGTTGAAATATTCATAATTTCGGCTATTTCTTTGGTAGACATATTCATTAATAAATAAGTCGATAAATCGAGTTCACGAGGAGAAATTGTTGGATATTTTTCCTTTAAACGTTTTAAAAATTCAAAGTGAACGTTCTTGATGTGTTTTTCTAAATCTTTCCAGCTTTTGTCCGTATTTACCTCTTTTACAATACTCTTGTTTAGTTTACTGACTTGAAACTTAGTAGAGTCGTCCAGCGCCTCGACATCAATTTCTTTTAGTTTGTGAATAATTCCGTTTAGTATTTTATTCTTTTTTACTACTTGTAAAGAGTTGTTGACTAATTCCTTGTCTTTTGCTAAAATCTTAATTTGCAGCTTGTCGTTTTTTAATTTTTCGATTTCTTTTTCAAGATCATATTGTTCCTGCCTAATTCTGGATTCTTTTTCAAGATAAAGTCTTCGCTGCTCAATAGTTTCATAATATTTATTCTTTCTAATTTTCATTTTAATTCGACTGGAAATTACATAAATGGCAATTATTAATAGAATAAAATATAGCATAAAAGCCAGAAAGTGCCTGTACCAGGGCGGAGAAATAGTAAAAGATATTGTTGACGGTTCAGATTGAACTCCGTAACTGTTTCGCACTTTTACATTCATCACATAATCACCTTCACGAAGGTTTGTATACTCCTTAATTGAAATAGTTGACCAGTTGCTCCACTTTTCGTCAAAAGGCTCTAATTGATAAGAAAACTGCACGTTTTCAAGGTTTTCGTATGTTGGAGACGAAAAAGTAAAGCGAACATGATTAGAAGAATATGGAATTCGGATGTTTTCACTCTTGTTTTGATTGTTTCCAAGGATTATTGTATCGCCCGGAAATGAAAAGCTGCGAACAAATGCTTTTGGCTTCGTTACAAAATTGTTTAAAAGCTCAGAGTCGTAATGCGCTAAGCCATCTGTTAATCCTATAAAAATATTTTTAGAATCAATCGTATTTACCGAAAGATAGTTAGTGACCAAGTTACCGGTTAGGTTAGAAAATGGTGCAACGATATTTTTATAACCATTGTTTTGCTTCATTAAAACCCCTAATGACTCATCATAAGCATACCAAAGATTGGATTGCGAATCTTCACTTAATGCATTTATAACCGGAATATTTTTAAAAAGACTGGTTAGTTTTTTGTCCTCATAAAATATTTCCTGTTCCGAAGAATATTTATAAAAATGATTATTGGTTTGAAAGTATATTTTACCGTCAATTTTTTGAATACTTCCTATATTTTTAAACTGAGGTGTTAAGTGATCAATTTTTTTGATGCTTGAAAATCTAGTTAAATCCTCACTTAAAGACATTTTATAGATAGATTCATCTTTTTTAAGCCATAAATAAGATTGATCGAGCTCAAAACTATTCGATGATTTATCAAATCCTGCGACTTGATTTTTAAATGAAAGCCCGTTTGCTGTTTTTTGAAAAATGGCAAATCCGTCATAATTTGATCCAATATAAAAACCGGGATGACTTGGAATTTTCTTAAATCCAAAATATCCTTTTGAATCTATAATATTGGTAACTCTTCCTCCTTTAATTATTAATGCCCCTCTGTTGTTGGCACAAATTAATTCATCGTCGATAACTTGTACATTCCATGATTGAGCAGTAGTTCCTTCAACAAGTTTAAAAACATCTTCCTTGAAGCTATTGTTCCAGGCATGATAAAAAACACCCTGATTGGTTGCAACATATAAATTGCCCTGATGAACTACAGATGCATAAACGGTACTAATGTCATAACTAAATCCAAAATACGTAAAAGGAGAACTTTCGTTAACGAAAGTGATACCGTTATCCAGTCCAAGCCAAAGATTGTTTTTGTTATCGATAAAGGAAGTTAAAACCGTGTTGTTTTGCATTCCTTTTTTTCTGTTAATATGCTGAATGATTTTGCCGTCAAAATCACAAATGGCAATTCCATCCAAAACCGAATTTAAAACAATAAATTTATTGTTTATGAGAACACCTCCAAGTGAATTGTTTCGTTTTACAAAATTATTAGCTTCAGTATTCCATGGTGTTAACGCGTTATTTTCGTAAATAAATAAGCCTTTTTCTAATGTAATAATTAAGATTTTGTTTTTGCCTATAGAATACATAGCCCAAATCTCGGTGTTATTTAGGCTCGTAGTGTTTGGCAGCGAATAAAGCTTTCCGTTTTTATATTCTAAAATCCCTTTTTCTTCATCTTGAAAGTAAAGCTTGTTATTTACTACAAATGAGAATTGAAAGCGTTTAGGGGCTTTTAGTATTGATAATTTTCCTTTTTTAAAGATATATGCCCTGGCAAAAGATTGAAAAACAGTTTGATTATCTATGGAATGAATTTTCCATATAAAGTCAATGATCTTAATTTTGTTCTTATCAACTTTTTTAGATAATGATGTATATTGAAGTTTTCCTTTATTATCTGGTTGAAAATATCCAAATTCATTATAACCTCCCACATATATCTTTCCCGAGTTGTCAATTTTTAAACATCGTACGGAAGTTAAATTTGGCAGTGGATATTTCTTCCATGAAGAGCCGTCAAACTGTAAAAGACCATTATTGTTAGCAAAATATAAATTCCCATTCTTATCCTGATCAATATTCCAGTTTTGTGTTCCTCCTTTGTATTCATTACGCTTGTAATTTCTTACATCCGGTAATCCGATGTTTTTAACCTGCCCAAAAAAGGCAATTGTGAATAATGTAAAAAAAGTAATATAAAAATATGATATTGTTAATTTCATTAATTATTCGATTTAATTTGTTTTTTAGATTTTAAGTTGTTTGTTTTTAGGTATTTAAGAATATTTTTTCTGTACTATCACGTTGTAGAAAAACATTTCGTTCATAAAAATAAGCAATCTTATATAATTGTAGTGTTTATTTTTTCAATTAACATTTTCATAACATCTTATTTTTTGTTTTTAAATATCACTATATTAGATATTTATAAAAAAAATGATGTGTTTTTGTAATGTATAAAATTTTAATTTGATGTGTTTTTGTAATGAAATTTAAATGTTGATAGTAAAAAAATAACATTATTATTGCATCAAATTACTAATTAATTAACCAAAATTTTTAGAAAAATGAAATTAACAAAATTACTTATTTTTTGTGTTTCGTCTTTATTATTCTCGGTTATAGCTGTGGCTCAGGATGTCACAGTAAATGGAATGATAAACGATGAAAGTGGAATGCCGGTTCCGGGCGCAACAGTTGTCCTAAAAGGTACAACAAAGTCGACCGCATCAGATTTTGATGGGAAATTCCAAATACAAGTACCTTCAAACGGAGTTTTGACAGTTACTTTTATAGGATACACTACAGTAACTGAAGCTGTAAACGGAAGAACAAAAATTACAATTCAATTAAAACCAGAATCACAAACATTAAATGAGGTTGTGGTAGTTGGTTATGGTACTCAAAAGAAAGCAGTAGTTACAGGTGCAATTTCAAGTGTAAAAGCTGCAGATTTAGAGAAAGTACCAAATGGTAGAGTTGAACAGGCTTTACAAGGTAGAGCAGCAGGTGTTAACGTAGCTTCTACATCAGGTCAGCCAGGATCTGCTGCAAAAGTGCGTATTAGAGGTATAACTACTTTTAGAGAAGGTGGTAATGATCCGCTTTGGGTAGTTGATGGAATTGTAATTGATGCTGGAGCTACAGGCTTTATTAATCAATCTGATGTTGAATCTATTGAGGTTCTTAAAGATGCTGCTTCTGCTGCAATTTACGGTACTCGTGCAGCAACAGGGGTTATCTTGGTAACCACTAAAAAAGGTAAATCTGGAAAAATTAGTGTAAACTATAATGGTTTTGCCGGAATTTCTTCACCAGCTAAAAGATTAGATTTATTAAATGCAACACAATATGCTACATTAATGAATGAAAAATTAGCTGCTGACGGAAATGCTATCAGATATGCAAATCCAGCTGCTTTAGGAAAAGGAACTGATTGGCAAGATGCTATTTTTAATAATCAGGCATTTAGATACAATCACGAATTAAGTATAAGCGGTGGTGGTGAAAAATCTACATTTTATGCTTCATTTGGTATTCAGGACCAAGAAGGTATTGTTACAACTGATATTTCTGGTTATAACAAAAAGAACTTTCGTTTAAACTCAACTCATAAAATATCTGACTATTTTACTTTTGGTCAAACTTTTGGGTTCACAAGACAAAAATCACAAAGTCTTGGAAATACTAACAGTGAGTTTGGAGGACCGTTAAGTTCTGCAATTAACTTAGATCCAACAACTCCTTTAGTGGTAACAGATCCAGTACTTGCAGCGACAGCTCCTTATAACAATCCATTAGTTATTCGTGATGCAAACGGTAATCCTTATGGTATTTCACCATGGGTAGGTCAGGAAATGACAAATCCATTGGCATACACTCAAACAAGATTAGGCGGATATAACTGGTCTGATGATTTTGTTGGTAATGCTTATCTTGAAGCTAATGTTACAAGTCACATAAAATTTAGAACTACTTTTGGAGGTAAAATTTCGTACTGGGGAAGCCAAGGTTTCACACCTTCATTTTTCCTAAGTAATAACGTAAATTCAGCTAGAAATAATTACACTCAAAACAACGAGAAATCATTTGCCTGGACAATTCAAAACACACTTAACTATTCAAATAAATTCGGAGATCACAATGTAAATGTTTTACTTGGTCAGGAAGCTTTAGCTGAAAATATTGGAGGTGCAATTGGAACTACTATGTATGGTTTACCAATTACAGATTACCGTCAGGCATCTTTCAATTTTGACGTTCCTCAAACAGACAGACTAAGCTGGTCTAGTGATAAAGACGTTCATAAGTTGGCTTCTTTATTTGCACGTGCTAATTATGATTACATGGAGAAATATCTTTTTACAGGTATTGTTCGTCGTGATGGTTCTAATCGTTTTGGAAGTAATAAAAAATGGGGAGTTTTTCCTTCATTCTCTTTAGGATGGGTACTTTCAAAAGAAGGATTTTGGAAAGAAAATGAAGTAGTTAATACTTTGAAACTTCGTGGAGGTTATGGAGTAGTAGGAAACGACAACATTGGTGCAGATAAATATCTTCCTGTTGTAGTTGGAGGTTATAATTACACTATTGGAAATACTGGTAATATTACTACAGGTTATGCAAACTCAACTTTACCAAATCCAGATTTAGGGTGGGAAGAAACTTCTCAGGCAACTGTTGGTCTTGATGCAAGATTATTGAACGATTTTACGCTGTCTTTAGATTATTTTAAAAAGAAAACAAGCGGAATTTTAAGAGATGTTGTAATTCCTGGATATGTTGGTGTAGCTGAGTCGCCTTCAGCTAATATTGCAGATATGAATAACTCAGGTTTTGAAATTGAATTAGGTTTCAAAAAGAAACTTGGAGATTTCAATTTAGGTGTTAATGGAAACTTTGCAACATTGAAAAATGAGGTTACTTACATCAATACAAATACAGATTTTATAATTGGTGATGCAAGTTTTCAATCAATGGGACCTGTTACAAGAACTAAGGTTGGACAATCTTTCAATGAATTCTATGGTATGAAAACTAATGGAATTTTTCAAAATGAAGCAGAAGTTCAAGCTTACAGAAATGCAGCTGGTGGTTTAATTCAGCCAAATGCTAAGCCAGGGGATTTCCGTTGGGTTGATACAGATGGAGATGGTACAATAGATGAAAACAAGGATAAACAATTTTTAGGGACTAGTATTCCTAAATATACATTTGGACTTACTGTAAATCTTGATTATAAAAACTTCGATTTCATGGCATTTGCTCAAGGAGCTGCAGGAAGTAAAATTTTCCAGGGATTAAGAAGACTAGATATTTTGAATGCTAATTACCAGACAGAAGCTTTAGGTCGTTGGACAGGAGAAGGTACATCAAATGATTATCCAAGATTAACAAATAATGACCCTAATAAAAACTACAGTTTAATGTCAGATTTTTATCTTGAAAAAGGTGATTATGTACGTTTGAAAATTGTTCAATTAGGCTACACTTTACCATTAAAATTATCATCTAATATTGGAGCAGATAAAATTCGTTTTTATTTAAATGGAGAAAATTTAATCACATTTACTAAATACACAGGTTATGATCCAGAAATTGGAGGATTGGTAAACGGTGTAGATAAGGGAGTTTATCCACAAGCTAGAACTATAATGTTTGGGGTTAACGTTCAATTTTAATAAATAATATGATTATGAAAACAATAAAACTTAAATATATATTCTGTGGTATAGCTATGGCTGCAATAGGATCTTGTTCGGAAGATTTTATCACCACTAGTCCGAAAGGAAAATTAGATGCCGAAACCTATTACTCAAATGAATCACAAACTTATGCTGCACTAGTTGGTGTTTATGATCCTATTAGAAAAAATACAGGTGGTTTCGAAAATATCGTTGCGATGATGAACGCTGGTTCAGATGATTTCTGGGCAGGTGGAGGTAGTGCTACAGATGGTGCTGGAATTCAAAATTTTTCAAGCCATTCTCTTACTTCAACTTTAATGCCGGCAAGTTACTGGAATGATCATTATCAAGGGATTTACAGAGCAAATGTTTTAATTTCAAAATTGCCAAGTGCTTCAATGTCTGATGCTGTAAGAGCTAGATTTACTGCTGAAGCAAAATCATTACGAGCATTATATTATTTTAACCTGGTTAGAATGTTCAAAAACATTCCTTTGATTTTAGAGCCATTAACAGCCAGCGATATCTTTACACCTGAACAGGCTAAACCTGAAGATGTGTATGCTCAGATAGAAAAGGATTTGAGAGAAGCAATTCCTGTTTTACCGGGAACAGTTCCAGCTGGAGAATTAGGACGTATGACTAAGGGTGGTGCACAGGCTTTACTAGGAAAAGTATATCTTTTTGACGGTAAAAATGCTGAAGCTGCTACAGTTCTTGCAGAAGTTAATGGTACACCAGGAGCTACTAATCAATATGGTAACAAGCTGCTGGCTAAATTTAGTGACTTATGGGTTGTTGCAAATAAATTCAATGCAGAATCACTTATTGAAGTATCGCATAGTTCTGCAGGTAACTCTGATTGGGGATTCTGGGGATCAGGTAGAGACGAAGGAAATTCATTAAATGTAATGGTTGGGCCTAGAAGCTATACAAGATCTGCTAACTCTTCGGCACCAGATCTTCCTTCAGGATGGAGTTTTAGTGTACCTACACAAAAATTATATGATGCAATGAAAAATGACCCGCGTTTTGAAGCTACAATCTTAGATGTGAAAGCATTAAAAGCTGCAGGAAAAGCTGATTATATTGCAGCGAATCAAGATACAGGTTATTTCTTAAACAAATTCTTACCTAGAATGACAGATGTTCGTACAGGTGGTGGAGCTGCAGAATTAAACTACAAACAAGATTCATATGTCATCAGACTTGCTGATACTTATTTATTAGAAGCTGAAGCTTTAGGAGCAACTGGTGCAAGAGCTCAGGCATTATTAGATGCTGTTAGAGCCAGAGTTGGACTTGCTTCTGTTCCGGTTACACTTGCAGCTATTAAAAATGAAAGAAGAATGGAACTTGCTGGTGAAGGACACAGATTCTTCGATTTAGTAAGATGGGGAGATGCTGCTGCTGCATTAGCAGACAGAGGCTTTACTGCTGGTACTGATGAAATTTTCCCAATACCTTATGTTGAGCTAACAGGTACTAAACTACAACAAAATCCTAACTACCAATAACCAATAACCAAAAAACTAAATAAAATGAACCTAAATATAAATTTAAAAAAAGGAGTTTTCCTAATGCTTGCAATAGCATTAGGAACACTAGCCAGTTGTGATGACGATGCTGGAAGCGGAAATGGTTTAACAGCTTCAAGCGTAGATGCTTCATTTACTGTAACTCCGGTTGCAGGTGCTGTAAATACTTACCTTTTAAGTGCACAAACTAAAGGTGTTATCGGATCAAAATGGAATACTGGAGACGGAGACTATTCTGGAAAAATGAATGAAACAATTGTTTTGCCAGATGCCGGAACCTATACAATTACCCATACTGCTATTGGAGCAGGAGGAGCAACAGGAAAAGCAACTTCACAAATTGTAGTAGCAACAACTGACCCGGCAAAAGGTAACTTAGTTCAGGGAGGTTCTTTTGAAACTGCAGCAGATCAGGCAAAATGGTCAGTTTTAAACTTAAGTGCTACTGGTGCAGCTTTCTGGTCTTATGCTAATAAAAGTGCAACTATTCATTCTCCTGGAGGATGGGCTCAAGAAGGAATTTACCAGGCAATTGATGTAGTGAAAGATAAAGAATACACAATTGATATGTTAGTTTCTTGTCCAAGCGGTTCTGATGAAACTTGGTTTGAAGTTTATGCTGGAAAATCAGTTCCTAAATCTGGTGTTGAATATAAAGACAATAAAGTAATGGGATTAAGTACTTGGGACGGTTGTGCTAAAGCAGCATTCTCAGGTAAATTATCTACAGTAGGTTGTGTTAAAAATGATGCGACTGCAACTGTTTCTAATGTTGTTAAGTTCTCTGAAACTGGAAAAATATATCTTTTAATTAGATCTGGAGGTAACACATTTACAAAAGATGGAATTACCGTTACTAAGATTGAATTAAGAGGAAAATAAAAGTTTAAGTTAAGTTTAAGTTTGGTTGTAAATAGCCCATAATCATTATGAGTATGGGCTATTTTTAAATCCTAAGCAATCAGAGAACGAGTTTCTGAAAACTTCTTTTAGAATTAAAAAATCAAAGAAAAGAATGAAAAAAAATACTTTAAAGTTTCTGTGCTTTTTGTTTACAGTCACCGCTCTTGCACAGCAGACAAAAGCAAAGAAAGAATTTACAACCAACGGGAAAAAGATAACGGTTTACACTACTGCCGAAAATTCAAAACTGAGATTAACATCAACAGATAATTTGACTTTTTCAGCATCAAAACAGCCTCTTGAAACGGAGATCTCTGTTTTTGTAGAACCGTCTAAAAAGTTTCAAACATTTATGGGAATTGGAGGTGCCATTACTGACGCAAGTGCCGAAATTTTTGCTAAACTTTCAAAAGAGAAACAAACAGAATTTTTAAATGCCTATTACGATAAACAAAAAGGAATTGGCTATTCTTTGCTAAGAACCACGATCCAAAGTTCTGATTTTAGCAGTGGAAGCTACTCTTATATCACAGAAGGAGATAAAGATTTAAAAACGTTTACTATTGAACACGATAGACAATTTCGTATTCCGTTAATCAAACAGGCAATCCAGACTGCAGGAGGAAAATTATTAACTTATGTTGCACCTTGGTCTCCTAATGCTTTCATGAAAAGCAACGGAAACGTACTAAAAGGAGGAACATTATTACCAGAATATTATCAAACCTGGGCAAACTTTTATGTCAAGTTTATAAAAGAATATGAAAAAGAAGGAATTCCAATTTGGGGAACTTCAACTCAAAACGAGCCAATGGCTGTTCAAACTTGGGAATCTTGTATTTACACCGCAGAAGCTGAAAGAGATTTTATTAAAAACTTTCTAGGGCCAACTTTGAAAAAAGAAAAACTTGGAGATAAAAAAATCATCGTTTGGGATCACAATCGTGACCTGATGAATTACAGAGCAAACGTAATTTACTCTGATCCTGAAGCCGCAAAATATGTTTGGGGAATGGGTTTTCACTGGTATGAAA
The DNA here is from genome assembly GCF_002210235.1 of Flavobacterium sp. NLM. Classification (NCBI taxonomy): domain Bacteria; kingdom Pseudomonadati; phylum Bacteroidota; class Flavobacteriia; order Flavobacteriales; family Flavobacteriaceae; genus Flavobacterium; species Flavobacterium sp. NLM. The sequence continues at coordinate 95,476 of NZ_LIAC01000005.1, read as the reverse complement.
ACTGGTCAGGAGGAGACTCTATGTTTGACAATGTTGCAAAAGTAAACGAAGCTTATCCAGACAAAAAACTTTTGTTTACAGAAGGATGTGTAGAAAAATTCGATGCTGCAAAATATCAGTTTTGGGGTAATGGAGAACGTTACGGAATTTCTATGATTAACGATTTCAATAACGGAACCGTTGGATGGACAGACTGGAACATTCTTTTAGATCAAAACGGAGGGCCTAATCATGTTGGAAATTTCTGTTTTGCACCAATTCATGCAGACACAACAACAGGTGAGTTAATTTACACACCCTCTTACTATTACATAGGGCATTTTTCAAAATTCATTCGACTAAATGCAAAAAGAGTTAGTTCTGCAGTTAGCAGAAGCGGTTTGTTAAGTACATCATTTTTAAATACAGATGGTACAATGGCAACAATTGTAATGAACAAAACAGATAAAGAAATTACATATAATTTGATAATAGCAGCAGAAAAATCAGTAGTTAAAATTCCTGCACACGCTATACAAACGCTTGTTTATTAATATTTTTTGAGTTAACAGAAGAGGGCTGATTTGAATCATCCAACTCAGCCCTCAATTTTTAACTAGAAATAAAATGTTTTTTGAAGTAACAATGAAAACCATCAATAGAATCTTATTAGTTTTAATAATAATTTTGCAAGTAAGTTGTTCAACATCAAAAACTGCAAACGGATCAGCTGTTTCTGCATCCAAAACAAATAAAAAAATTACGGTTTACACTACAGCCGAAAATACCAATTTGAGATTATCATTATCAGATAATCTAATTTCAAATTCTACTGCACAACAAACAAAATCAACGGTATCAATTTCTTTAGATGCCGATAAAACAGATCAGACTTTTTTAGGAATTGGCGGCGCAATTACAGACGCAAGTGCTGAAGTCTATGCAAAGCTATCTCCAAAAAAACAACAAGAATTCCTAACCGCTTATTACGATAAAAATAAAGGAATAGGATATACTTTAGCCAGAACAAATATTCATAGCTGCGATTTTAGCAGTGACAGTTATACATATGTTGCAGAGGGTGATAAAGATTTAAAAACCTTCAACATTGATCACGATCGAAAATATAGAATTCCATTAATAAAAAGTGCAATCGAAACTGCCGGCGGGAAATTAACGTTATTTGTTAGTCCATGGAGTCCCCCAGCTTTCATGAAAGACAATAATGATATTTTGCACGGCGGCGTTTTGTTGCCAGAGTTTGCACAATCATGGGCAAATTATTATGTTAAATTTATAAGAGCTTACGAAAAAGAAGGAATTCCTGTTTGGGGGTTAACCATTCAAAATGAACCAATGGCAAAGCAAAGATGGGAATCTTGCATTTACACTCCAGAAGCCGAAAGAGATTTCCTGAAAAACTTTCTGGGACCAACTTTAGAGAAAGAAGGATTAAATTCTAAAAACGTAATAATCTGGGATCACAATCGCGGAGATATGTTAACCAAAAGAGCCAATCTTGTTTTTTCAGATCCTGAAGTTTCAAAATATGCATGGGGAATTGGGTTTCATTGGTACGAAACATGGAACGGCGGCACACCTAAATTTGAATCAGTAAGGGAAGTACACGAAGCTTTTCCAAATAAAAATTTACTTTTTACAGAAGGTTGTATCGAAAAATTTGATGCTTCAAGATTTCAGTTTTGGGGAAATGCAGAACGATACGGAGTTAATATGATTAACGATTTTAATAACGGAACCGTTGGATGGACAGACTGGAATATTCTTCTGGATCAAAACGGAGGTCCAAATCATGTTGGGAATTTCTGTTTTTCACCAATTCATGCTGATATTACAAAAGATGAATTAATCTACACGCCGATGTACTATTACATAGGACATCTTTCAAAATTTATTCGCCCAAATGCGAAAAGAATAATACAGACAATAAGCGATAAAAAATTAATAAGCACATCTTTTAAAAATTCTGATGATAAAATAGTAACCATTGTCATGAATCAATCAGATAATGAGATTATTTACACCCTAATAAACCACAATTCACAAAATACTATAACTATCCCGGCACACGCAATACAAACTATTGTATACTAAGTGCTGCACTAAAAAACAATCAAAAATGAAACTAAATTTTAAAAACACTATAAAAATACTGTTCTTCTCAATGGCAGTATTTTCTCAGGTAAAATGTTCTACATCAAACGATGCAGTTGATCCTGTAGTAAATCCACCTGTTGTAAACCCACCAGTTGTGGTAACAAACGATGTTGATTTCTGGTTAACAAAAGGAGACCAAAGCGTATTGTTAGCAAAACAAAATGGAACATTAGGATTTGGTACAGTACCAAATTCATATACAAATATTGAAGTTAACGCAGCGCAAAAATATCAAACTGTTGATGGTTTTGGTTATACATTAACTGGAGGAAGTGCTGATGTAATTAATCAGTTAACGGCAGCTAAAAAAAGCGCACTTTTACAAGAATTATTTGGTACCGGAGCTAATTCAATTGGAATTAGTTATTTAAGAATCAGTATTGGAGCATCAGATTTAAATGCTGCGCCATTTACATATGACGACCTTGCAGCGGGAGAAACTGATTTGACTTTGGCAAAATTTAGTTTAGAAAAAGACAAAGCAGGAGTAATTGCACTTTTAAAAGAAATTCTGGTAATTAATCCAAAGATTTTAATTTTAGCAACACCTTGGTCAGCTCCGCTTTGGATGAAAGACAAAGACAGTTTTATTGGAGGAAAATTGCAAACACAATATTATGATGTTTATGCAAAATACTTTGTAAAATACATTCAGCAAATGAAAGCGGAAGGAATTACAATTGATGCAATAACTCCGCAAAACGAACCTTTACATGACGGAAATAATCCAAGTATGTACATGTCTGCAGTAGAACAAGGTAATTTCATAAAAAACAATTTAGGACCGGCTTTAAAAGCGGCAAACCTTAGTGTAAAAATTATTGCTTACGATCATAATTGTGATAATCCAAATTATCCAAAATCAATTTTGGCAGATGCAGATGCATTTCCTTTTGTAGACGGATCAGCATTCCATTTATATGCCGGAGATATTAGTGCATTAAGTAATGTTTACAATTCTTATCCAACAAAAAATGTGTATTTCACAGAACAATGGACATCTTCAGCAGGGGATTTTGCCGGAGATTTAAAATGGCATGTTCGAAACGTGGTTATTGGCTCGATGAGAAATTACAGTAAAAACGCATTAGAATGGAACTTAGCTAATGATGGATCTTTCCAGCCTCATACAAACGGCGGCTGTTCTATGTGTAAAGGTGCGTTGACCGTAACTTCATCAGAAAGTTTTCAGCGTAACGTTGCCTATTATATTATTGCTCACGCATCAAAATTTGTTCCTGCAGGATCTATCAGAATTGCAAGTAACTCAAGCGGAAGTTTACAAAACGTTGCTTTTATAACACCATCTGGATCAAAAGTTTTAGTAGTAGTAAATGATTCGACAGTAAGTGAAATTTTCAATGTTAAGTTCAATGATAAATGGATTACAACTTCTCTTGAGGCAGGAGCTGTTGGAACATACACTTGGAAGTAAAGTAAAATTGGTTTTCAAATGAAAAAAGCAATAATAACATTACAGCTTTTGTTTTCCATTACAGTTTTTGGACAAGGTTTTCTACACAGAGACGGACAAAAAATTGTTGACGGAAACGGAAAGAACATCATTCTAAGAGGCTTAGGCCTTGGTGGATGGATGGTTCAGGAAGGTTATATGTTACAAACACAGCCTTTTGCAAGTCCGCAATACCAAATCAAACAAAAAATTGAAGAAGTTATTGGAGAGCAGGGAACAAAGGAATTTTATGCAGCCTACAAAGCAAACGGAATCACAAAGCGTGATATCGATTCGCTGGCAGCTTGGGGTTTCAATTCGATTCGTCTTCCAATGCATTATAACTTATATACGCCGCCAATTGAGCAGGAAAAAAATGGAGAAATCACCTGGATAGAAGAAGGTTTCACCATAACAGATAATTTATTGAAATGGTGCGAAGCAAACAAGATTTACTTGATTTTAGATTTACACGCTGCACCAGGCGGACAAGGAAATGATGCCGCAATTTCTGATTACGACACCACAAAACCATCATTATGGCAAAGTGAAGCCAATCAGAAAAAAATGATTGCTTTATGGAAAAAACTGGCTTCACGATACAGAGACAGTCAGTGGCTTGGAGCTTATGATATTATCAACGAACCAAACTGGAATTTTACCGGATCAAATAAAAATGGCTGCGACGAAAACTCAAACGGACCTTTAAGAGATTTAATGATTGCCGTTACAAAAGCAATTCGCGAAGTCGACACCAACCACTTAGTAATTATCGAAGGAAATTGCTGGGGAAATAATTACAATGGAGTTTTCCCTTTATGGGATGAAAACATGGCGCTGAGTTTCCACAAATACTGGAACTACAACGACAAGGAATCTATCCAGAAAATGCTGGATTACAGAACCCAATATAATGTTCCTATCTGGTTAGGAGAAAGTGGCGAAAATTCAAACGTTTGGTTTAAAGATGCCTTGACATTGGTGGAAACTAATAATGTTGGATGGGCTTTTTGGCCAATGAAAAAAATCGAAAATATTGCAGGTGTAACTTCCGTAACCAAAATTCCGGAATACGATGTTTTACTTAAATACTGGAGAGACGGCGGTCAAAAACCATCAGCAGAATTTTCGAAAAAAGCATTAATGAAAATGGCAGATAACTACAAAATGGAAAACGTAACCGTTAAGCCAGATGTAATCGATGCCATGTTCAGACAAGTGCAGACAAACGACACAAAACCGTATAAAACACACACAATTCCCGGCAAAATCATTGCAACGCAATATGATTTAGGAACAAATGGATTTGCTTATTCTGATAAAGATTTTATCAATTACAGAGTGGCAACAGGAAATTTTGATCAGTGGAATAAAGGAAACACAATGCGTAACGATGGCGTTGATATTTTGCCTTGTAAAGATATCGGATCAAACGGTTATCAGGTTTCATTTATTGAAGATGGAGAGTGGTTACAATTTACTGCACAGGTTAAAAAACAAAATAAATACAATATTGCCATTCGTTATTCAAGCGAAAACCTGGAAGGGCAGCTTCATTTAGAAACAGCAAATGGCACAAAATCAAAAACCATAACATTGCCTGTAACTGGTGGAAATGAAAAATGGAAAACCATTATTTTATCTGATGTAGAATTAAACGCAGGTGAAAATAAAATAAAAGTAGTTTTTGAAAAAGGAGGATTCAATTTGAATTATCTGGATTTTTTGGACGGTAAAAAAAGTGTTTCTAAAAAATAAAAGCAAATGAAAAAATTTAAAAATATAATGAACAAAGCAGGTTTTCTAACCTCTATTTTATTGCTGATATTTCAATCTTGCAGCAGCAGTAACGATAGCTCAGACGGAGGTTCAGATAATCCAGCCCCTTCAAACTTAACTATTCAGGTTGAAGTTGTGGGTAAAACTGCCGCAAATCCTGATGGGGACGGAAGCGGTAAAGTGAACTTAAAAATTAATGCTGCAAATGCAGTTTCGTATAAAGTTTTAATAGACAATCAGCTTAAAGAAATTTCAAACGGAGAACTTACCTACACATTTACAGGTTCAGGGACAAAAACATATTCTATAATTGTTTCGGCTTACAATGGTTCTGGGCAATTTATCAGTTCAACTTCTTCAGTAAATGTATATGTTGCCAGAAAAATACTTTGGGCAGATGAGTTTGATGTAGATGGTGCGCCAAATACTTCGAAATGGGGTTACAACACAGGAACAGGAGACGGATGGGGAAATAACGAATTAGAATATTACACAACTCGTCCAGAAAACGTAATTATTTCAAATGGTACCCTAAAAATTAAAGCCATTAAAGAAGAGTATATGGGAAGCCATTATACATCAACAAGAATGCTTACAAAAGGTAAATTTTCATTTAAATACGGAAGGGCAGAAGTTCGTGCAAAATTACCAGTTGGCGGCGGAACATGGCCGGCATTCTGGATGTTAGGAGATAATATCGATACTGCGCCTTGGCCTGCTTGTGGTGAAGTTGATATTCTGGAATCAGTTGGAAATAATCCAAACGTGAACCACTCTTCATTGCATTCGCCTGGACGTTCAGGAAACACGCCTGATACTAAAACGACAACAGTTCCAAATTCAGCGACAGAATTTCATATTTACGCTGCAGAATGGAGTGCTGAAAGCATTAAGTTTTATGTAGATGATAATTTGTTTTATACCTATGCAAATTCTGCTTCAACACCATTTAACGCTAATTTCTTCCTGATTTTAAATTTAGCAATGGGAGGAAATTTTGGAGGAACAGTTGATCCAAATTTCACTAATGCAACTTTCGAAGTTGATTATGTGAGAGTATATAATTAACATAAGTTTTAAATAAGTTTTTTTCTTTAAGGATAGAGAAACACTAGCTTTACGGATTAAAATTTTAAAAATTATGAAAAAGACAAATAAATTTATTTTAGTAGTATTCTTACTTTTTGTAAGTATTTCATTTTATGGTCAAAATTTAAAAATTATGACTTATAACATTCGTTTAGATGTTGCATCAGACGGAGAAAATGCGTGGCCAAAACGAAAAGATTATTTTACTTCTCAAATACAATTTTATAGTCCGGAAATTTTTGGAGTTCAGGAAGCAACCCCAAATCAAGTAATAGATATCGCAGCAGCTTTTCCAAATTATAGCAGATTTGGAATAGGAAGAGAAGAAAACGGAACGGGAGAAGCATGCACTATTTATTACAAAAAAGATCGTTTTAAGGTGCAGAATTCCAATACGTTTTGGCTTTCAGAAACACCAAACGTAGTTTCAAGAGGCTGGGATGCAGCTTGTAACAGAGTTTGTACCTATGCACTTTTTACAGATTTAAAAACAAAAAAAACGTTCTGGGTTTTTAACCTGCATCTTGATCACATGGGCGAAGAAGCAAGAGTAAAAGGAGTTCAGCTTGTTTTGAAAAAAATAAGTGAGTTAAACACAAAGAAATATCCGGCATTTTTAATGGGAGATTTCAATTCAGAACCAAACACACCTCAAATTGCAGAAATAAAAAAAGTAATGGATGATACTAGAGATGTTTCAATAGAAAAACCTTTTGGACCATCAGGAACGTTTAATGATTTCAAACATAACGAACCAGTTACATTATTGATAGACTATATTTTTATTTCAAAAAATAGCGGATTAAAAATTCAAAAACATGCAGTTTTAAGTGATTCTAAAGATTTAAAATATCCGTCAGATCATTTACCTGTTTTAATAGAAATAGATTAAAATGAAAAACATTAACAAAAAACTTCAAATCTTACTTTTACTGCCGCTTATTGCGATGCAGATAAGATGCGGATCTTCAAAAAGTGTAGTTGCCAATTCTGGAAAAGCAGAATCATGGATTACAACTACCGATGAATCTTCTAAACTTAAAAAACAGGATGATTTAGTTTTTAGTACCGAAACTAATTCAAACCAAACCATTGAAGTAAATCCTTCTGAAAAATTTCAAACTATCGAAGGTTTTGGATTTTCGTTAACCGGAGGAAGCGCTCAGACCATTTTAAAACTGGATAAAGCAAAAAGAGAAGCATTGCTTCAGGAATTGTTTTCCAGAAAAAATGATGCCATTGGTATAAGTTACCTGCGTATTAGTATTGGAGCTTCAGATTTGAATGAGAAAGTTTTTTCGTATGATGACATGCCAGAAGGACAAACAGATTTAAAACTGGAGCACTTTAATCTTGGTCCGGATTTAAATGATGTGGTACCAGTCCTAAAAGAAATTTTAGCAATAAATCCAAAAATAAAAATTATGGGTTCACCTTGGTCTCCTCCAGTTTGGATGAAAGACAACGGAAGCTCAAAAGGAGGAAGCCTTCAGCCAAAATATTATGAGGTTTATGCCCAGTATTTTGTAAAATACATTCAGGCAATGAAATCTCACGGAATTGTTATTGATGCCATTACACCGCAAAATGAGCCGCTGCATCCGGGAAATAATCCAAGTTTATTAATGCTTGCAGAACAACAGGCAGATTTTATTGGAAATCATTTAGGGCCAGCTTTCAAAGCAGCAGGAATTAAAACCAAAATTATAGTTTACGATCACAATTGTAATAAACCAGAATATCCTTTAACTATTTTAAAAGATGCAAAAGCGAATCCTTTTGTTGCGGGTTCAGCATTTCACTTATATGAAGGAGATATTAGTGCTTTGACCACAGTTCATGATGCATTTCCAAACAAAGATTTATATTTTACAGAACAATATACAGGATCAAAAAGCAGTTTTGAAAATGATTTAAAATGGACTGTAAAAAATGTCGTAATTGGTTCAATGCGTAACTGGAGTAAAAATGCACTTTCGTGGGGATTAGCAAACGATGAATATTACAAACCATTTACACCAGGCGGATGTTCGACTTGTAAAGGAGCTTTAATGATTGATCAAAATCAAAACATTAAGCGTGAAGTCGGTTATTACATTATTGGACATGCTTCTAAATTTGTTCCCGAAGGTTCAGTAAGAATTGGAAGTAATATTGTTGGAAACTTATATAATGCAGCTTTCAAAACGCCATCTGGACAAACCGTTTTAATTGTAGAAAACGACGGAACTTCGGCAGAAACATTCAATATCAAATACAATCAAAAACAAATTTCAACTACTTTAAACGCTGGTGCAGTTGCAACTTACGTTTGGTAACCAAAATTAAATACATGAAAAAAATAACCACATTTGCCTTGTTGATGGTCTCGTTTTTTGCGGCGGCCCAGCAGCAGACAATAGATCAAAAAGTAAATGATCTGTTGAAGAAAATGACAATTGAAGAAAAAATTGGTCAGCTTAATCAATACACAGGAGATAATCAGGCAACAGGGCCAATTACAATAAACCCTAACAAACAAGCCGAAATCAAACAAGGTTTAATAGGTTCGATGCTAAACATCATCGGAACAAAATATACCAGACAATATCAGGAATTGGCTATGCAGTCAAGACTTAAAATTCCGTTGTTATTTGGTCAGGACGTTATTCACGGATACAAAACAACATTCCCGCTTCCGTTAGCCGAAGCAGCAAGCTGGGATTTACAAGCCATTGAATTAGCGGCAAGAGTTGCTGCTGAAGAAGCTTCTGCAAATGGAATTCACTGGACATTTGCTCCAATGGTAGACATTAGCCGTGACCCGCGCTGGGGACGTGTAATGGAAGGTGCAGGAGAAGATACTTACTTAGGATCTAAAATTGCCTATGCAAGAGTAAAAGGTTTTCAGGGAAATAAATTAGGGGATTTAAACTCTGTTATGGCCTGCGTAAAACACTTTGCTGCGTATGGAGCTGGAGTTGGAGGCAGGGATTATAACTCAGTTGATATGAGCGAAAGAATGCTTCTTGAAACGTATTTACCGCCTTTTAAAGCTGCTTTAGATGCTGGTGCAGCAACATTTATGAATTCATTTAATGACTTAAACGGAATTCCTGCAACTGGAAATGCGCATTTACAAAGAGATATCTTAAAAGGAAAATGGAACTTTCAAGGATTCGTAGTTTCAGACTGGGGTTCAATTGGAGAAATGGTAGCTCACGGTTATTCAAAAGACCTTAAAGAAGCTGCATATTCTGCCATTACAGCCGGAAGTGATATGGATATGGAAAGTAATGCATATCGTTACAATTTAGCGCAACTGGTAAAAGAAGGCAGAGTTTCTATCGACTTAATTGATGATGCTGTAAAACGTATTCTTCGCAAAAAATTCGAATTAGGTTTATTTGACGATCCTTACAGATATTCTGACGATAAAAGAGCAGAAAAAGTTTTGGCTAATCCTGCAAACAGAAAAGCAGCGCTTGAAGTAGCAGAAAAAAGTATCGTTTTGTTGAAAAACGAAAACCAGACTTTACCAATTTCTAAAAGTGTAAAAACAATTGCATTTATTGGCCCAATGGTAAAAGAATATAAAGCCAATATGGGATTTTGGTCTGTTGAACTTCCAGATGTAAATTATGATAAATGGGTAGTTTCACAATGGGACGGTTTACAAAATAAAGTAGGTAAAAACACAAAATTACTTTACGCAAAAGGTTGTGATATTACCGGAGACAATAAAGATGGTTTTGCTGAAGCAGTTGAAACAGCGAAACAAGCAGATGTTGTAATCTTGAGTATTGGTGAAAGACACGATATGAGCGGTGAAGCAAAAAGCCGCAGTAATATCAATTTGCCAGGTGTTCAGGAAGATTTAGTAAAAGCAATTCAGGCAACAGGAAAACCAGTTGTAGTTTTAATTAATGCAGGAAGACCTCTTATTTTTAATTGGACTGCAGATAACGTTCCTGCAATCGTATACACTTGGTGGTTAGGAACTGAAGCTGGAAATGCAATTGCAGATGTTTTATTTGGAGATTACAATCCGTCAGGAAAACTGCCAATCACTTTTCCAAGAGAAGTTGGTCAGATTCCAATTTATTACAATCATTTCAGCACAGGAAGACCAGCTAAAAATGAAGATTCAAAAAACTATGTTTCAGCATATATCGATTTAAAGAACTCGCCTAAATTTCCTTTCGGATACGGTTTGAGTTATACTAAATTCGATTATTCAGGATTGAAACTTTCTTCGACAAAAATCAAAAGCAGCGAAACAATTAAAGTTTCATTTCAATTATCAAATGTTGGAAAAGTTGCTGGAGAAGAAGTGGTTCAGCTATATTTAAAAGATAAATTTGGATCAGTAGTTCGTCCGGTTTTAGAACTAAGAGATTTCCAAAAAGTGAAATTAAATGCAGGAGAAACTAAAACAATCGAATTTACAATCGACAAAGAAAAACTTTCTTTCTACAATGATAAATTAGAATGGACGGCAGAGCCTGGAGATTTTGAAGTGCTGATTGGAGCTTCATCAGCAGATATTAAACTAAAATCAGATTTTGAATTAGTACAGTAATATAGAATGTCAATTAAAATTGGCGTTATGGATTTATAAAGGTTTTGAATTATTTCAAAACAGTATTTATAAAATCCATAGCGCCAATTCCTTTATAAGATGCGTACAAAGCTTTATCAAAAGCTTCGCGTTTTGCTTTTTTATCTTTTGCTTCCGTTTTAACGATCATTTCGTTAAAAATTCTTTCCTGTTCTTCACTGTATTTTAGCGAAGCCTCTAAAAGGTAAGTTTTAGAAACAAATCCGAAGGAAGTCCAGATTTTGGATCTAATTTTTTTGTTAATATTTTTTAGCGGATTGACACTCATAATCTCGTTTATTAAATTTCAATTCTCTATTTATCTACAGAATACAAAATTAAGTATTTGTAATCTTTTTCTTTCTTAATATTTTTGTTTTAACAATTTGCTGTTCAAATGTGTTATTATGACGCAATGTACTTATTTTTTCAATTCATTTCGTAATTTTAACTAAAATTGTGATTTGTACACTTTTGATTTTTTCAAATACTTATTTATTTTATAAAGACGTGCTTTTTATAAAAATGTAACAGTTTTGAAAAATAAAAGTAAATTGCAAGTTTAATAAGAACTCAAATGCTGAAATTTATTATAGAAAATAACGAAAATTACCAGCCGGGACTTTCCATTGATTGCGTTATTTTTGGGTTTCATGATAATCAATTAAAAGTTTTGCTGATTAAAGTTCCGCACAGTGAAAAGTGGTCTTTACCAGGCGGGTTTGTTCCGATAGATCAGGATATTGATACAGCAGCAGTTACTGTTTTAAATGAAAGGACCGGAGTAGAAGGTGTTTTTTTAAGACAGTTTGCAGCATTTGGAAAAATTAAGCGAAATGATGACCATTTTGGAAAAGAGGTTCTAAAATATTTAGATATTGATCCCGAAAAAGGTAAATGGCTGACACGTCGTTTTGTAACAATTGGTTATTATGCTTTGGTTGATTTTTTAAAAATTGTTCCAGTCCGAACAAGTTCTTCTGAAATAATTGAATGGATTGATCATAAAGAAGTTCCTGAACTTATTTTAGATCACAAAGAAATTCTTGATAAAGCCCTTGACACACTAAGAACAGAATTAAATTTAATGCCTGTTGGTTACAATTTATTGCCGGAAAAATTTACAATGCCGGAACTGCAAAAATTGTATGAAACAATTCTGGACAAAAAACTCGACAGAAGAAATTTTATGCGAAAAATAACCAACATCGGAATTCTGAATAAATTGGATGAAAAGAAAAATAATGTAGCGCACAAAGCTCCAAACTTATATTCTTTTGATAAAGAAAAATACGATGTAGTTTTGAAAAATGGTTTGAATCAAGGTTGGTAAATCAAGGTTTAACTTTAAAATTTACGATTATGGTTTCTTTTGAAGATTTTAGAAAATCGGCTTTATCCTTTGAAAATGCAGTTGAAGAACCTCATTTTGAGAAAACCTCTTTTCGGGTAAACAAGAAAATATTTGCCACTTTTGACGAAAAAAACAATCGAGCCATTTTAAAATTAAACGAAATCGATCAATCTGTTTTTTGTGCTTCAAGCGAAATGATTTTTTATCCAATTCCAAATAAATGGGGAAAACAAGGCTGGACAATTGTAGAGCTTTCTAAAGTTCGGCCAGAAATGTTTCAAGATACTTTACAGCTTTCCTACCAAAACGTGGCTCCAAAAAAGAAGAAATAAATCTATCTGACAATTGTTCTAAAAGTCAAATTTACGCGAGGTTTTTGAGTGGTTTTTGTTGGCGGTAAACGATGTAACCAGTACGTTTGCGTTTCATCTTTCATAACCAATAAACTTCCATGTTGCAGAATTAAAGAAACCGTTTCTTTGGTTTCTTTGTGTTTGAAAGCAAATTTGCGTTCAGCACCAAAACTTACAGAACCAATGGCGCCATTTTTTTTCAAATCTTTTTCGGCATCGCTGTGCCAGGCCATTCCTTCCTCGCCAGAATGATATAAGTTTAATAGACAGGAATTGAAAGTTTCTCCCGTTTCATCCTCAATAATTTTCTTTAATTCCAATAATTCTTTCGTCCACGGAAGTGCTTTTTTTGTAGTATTCGAATACGTATATTCAAATTCCTGATCGCCGTACCAAGCCACTTTTCTTTTGGTCAAAATTAATTTTCCAAAGATTATCGCTTCATCGTTTTTCCATTCAATTGTATTCAGTAAAACATCCAAATAATGATTAGAATCTTCTCTCGAAAATAATTTTCCGTAATAATTTACAGTTCCATCTTTCGGAAGTAGGTTTGTTGTTTCGTTTATTTCAGGATTAAATAAGTCCATTTTTCCAATTTAAATATTCAGGTTTCATACAATGTCCGCAAGGTCTGAAACCGTTTTGTTTTGCTTCATTTTCAGAAGAAAAGAAAACCCGATTTTCACGTTTCATTCTTTTTCCCGAAGAACATTTCAGGGTTCCGTAAATTTTTAGTTTCCGGTTGCCGCCGAAACAAATCTCCGCATTTTTAATTTTATTCCGAAGATTTGAATCTGAAATTTTATTGTGTTCAATCATAATTTTACCACATTTTATTCTGTAGAGACGCACAGCAGTGCGTCTACGCAAAGATTGAATACGTGACATTAGACGCACTGTATATGATGTTTTTTGCCACAGATTTAAAGGATTATAATGATTAAAAAATCTGTTTAAATCTGCCAATCTGCGGGAGAAATTATCTTTCTTTTTTGATTCACGTTGCGTAGACGCACTGCTGTGCGTCTCTACAGATATTGCATGTCTACAAATTTTACGATAATGCATCATGGAAAATAATTCCTAATGTATATCTTTCGCCTGAATGAATTTCGCTAACTCCATGTTTCATATTTACCCGATAATAACCTTTTGTACCTTTTACAGGTCTGAAATTGGTTGTAAAAACCAAAATATCTCCTTTTTTAGGTTTTAAAACAATAGCTTTCGACTGCGCTCTAGGGGTTTGCTGTGTCAATACAAATTCGCCTCCCGTAAAATCTTCATCAGGTTCAGAGAGGAAAAGCACAATTTGAATGGGGAAATAAATATCACCATATAAATCCTGATGTAAAGTATTGAAGCCGCTTTGTCCATATTTTAAAATTAAAACAGTAGCTTTCAATTGATTATTGTTGTGACATTGTTGTAATAATGCTGAATGTTTATCAGGAAAAATGGTATTGATATTTAATGCCTTCATCCAGGAATTTGCAATTGGAGCTAATTTAGGATAAATCGCAGAACGCATGTCTTGAATTAAATCAGGCAGGGGATAATTGAAATATTTGTATTCGCCCAAACCAAATCGATAACGTTCCATAACAACCGTTTTGCGATATAAATTTGGATTATCATAATCGAATTTTAAATCTTCACATTGTTCGTTATTGAGTATATTCGGAATAATAGCAAAGCCATTTTCGTGCATAGATTCGGTAATGCTTTCCCAATTTTGAGAAGCAATTTTTGATTGTATAGTTTGCATAAATGTTTAAATAAAGATTGAATTTTTGACAAAGAATATCCGTAGAGACGCACAGCAGTGCGTCTACGCAACGATTGTCGACATAGATTGTTCGTCAAATTAGGGTGGAATACATAACGTTAGACGCACTGCTGTGCGTCTCTACACATATATTGTGTGTATTATATTATGTATGTAAATTATAAATTTGGATTTACCTGCGCACCTTCCCAGCCAATTATAGCCGTTTTTCGGGTATTTCCCCACATATAACCGCCAAAGATTCCCGAAGACTGAATTACGCGATGACATGGAATTAAAAATGCGACAGGATTACTCCCAATTGCAGTTCCAACAGCGCGGGAAGCATTTGGTTTTTGAATTTGATGTGCAATAGTTCCATAAGTAGAAAGCTGCCCCATCGGAATTTTTAATAAAGTTTCCCAAACCTTCAGTTGAAAATCGGTTCCTTTTAAATGCAGTTTAATTTCAGGCAATTTACTCCAGTCATTTTGGAAAATGAAAAGTGCATTTTGCTGTGCTAAATCTAGTTTTCTGGAAAAAGCGGCATTTGGAAATTTATTCTTTAAATCATTAAATCCCATCGCTTCATCTTCGGCGAAAGCCATAAAACAAACGCCTTTTTGAGTCGAAGCCACAATAATATTCCCAAATGGGCTTTCGGCAAAACTGTAGTTTATTTCAAGATTTTTTCCGCCATTTTTATATTCGGCCGGTGTCATTCCTTCAATATTTACAAATAAATCATGAAGTCGGCTGGTGCCGGAAAGCCCCGTTTCGTATGCAGTTTCAGAAATGGTTGCCTGATTTTCTTTGAGTAATTTTTTGGCGTGTTCCAAACTGGTATACTGCAAAAACTTCTTCGGGCTTGTTCCTGCCCAATCGCTGAAAAGCCTTTGAAAGTGAAACGGACTCAAATGCACTTTCTCTGCAACTTCATCAAGATTTGGCTGCTCTTTAAAATTTGCTTTAATATAATCGATGGCATCTGCAATACGATTATAATTGATGTTTTCCTGTGTGTTCATTTTCATTCAATTTTATAAGGCAAAGATCGATTGGTTTTTGCAGGTATAAAATCCGAAACTTGCTGAGTTTTTTGCCACAAAGGCACAAAGTCGCTAAGTTTTTTTTCACAATATTGTCATCTTGAGCGAAGTCGAAGGAACGCAAAGTAAATCGGCAAAGATTGATATAAACTTAAAAAATAAAAACTTTGTGCCTTAGCGACTTCGTGGCATTATGTCTCAATGCGCCGTAGTTTTAGAAAAAACATTAATAACCACAACGCCAATTATAATTAAACTCAATCCAATTATCGCAGGTAAATCTGGAATTTCCTTAAAGAAAACAGCACCAATGATTGTAATTAAAACAATTCCAACTCCAGACCAAATCGCATAAGCAAAACCAACCGGAATTGTTCTGATTGCAAAACTTAAAAAATAAAACGCAGCAAAATAGCCTACAACAGTAATAATGCTTGGCAAAAGCTGTGTGAACTGCTCAGACTTTTTTAATGCCGAAGTCGCAATGATTTCGAAGATAATGGCAATGAATAAAAATAAAAAATTCTTCATAGTTCCGGTTTTTTACAAAGTTAGACTTTATAAAGTAAATGAAGAATCTTAAATTTTATCCAAATATTAAAGAAGGAATTCCTATTCCTATTGCAACACCATAAATTACATCTGCCCAAATTATCCTTAGAATGTTAAAGACATAAATTAATCCAATTATTGGAAAAGATATTATTGCTAATATGTTTTTATTTTTGATTGCTATTTTTGCTTCTTTAAACACATTTTCGGCATCTTGATTTGATGGAATAGCATGCATGCCTATTGAAACTCCAAGCCAAATTAAAAAATAAGATAATGGATGTTCAATATCAAAAAACTTTATTGGCATATAAGCCGGAAGACATATAAGTAAACATAAAAGAGTGTTTACAAAAAACGGCCCCATAGAGATTAAAAAAGTTGATGTGAAATTGCTTGTGTTCTCATGTATCACGTATCCGGCAGGGTTTCCAACTCTAAAATAACATGCGTCAAAAACAGCTACTTTTCTAATTTTACAAAATAACATATGTGCAAATTCATGAACAATGATTCCGGGAAATGACACAATTGAAATTAATTCACCAGGTATAAAAAACATATCTTTTTAATTTTTAATCCAACCGTTTGGAAATTTTTTAATAAACTCTTCTCTAGTTATTACTGTATGGGCAAATAATCTATATTCTATCATATTATAATAGAATTTGGCTTCGGAACTTGTACTGTCTATTGCTTTTGCTTTTTTTAAATATTCGAAGCTTTTAATTTTTGCAGATTCATCATTTTTAGCAGCATAAATGCAGGAGTAAGCAGAAGCAACACCTGAATAGCATTCTGCAGAAGTTGAGTCAATTTTAAGGACTTCCTGAGATGCGGCAAGAAAACCGTCGTAATCCTTTTTATCAAAAGTCACCCCAATTTTTGCCATATTGATATATAAATCAAGATTGTAATCAGGAGGTATTTTTCCTATGCAGGAATTAAATTTGTTTAAAGCTTCTTTGCTTTTGTTTTGTTTAAGAAAATTGAAGCCACTATAAAAATCAGCAAGCGTTTTGAGGTCTTCTACTTCAGGAACTTCTGTACTTGCTTTTTGCATTAAGTTTGATGCATTGGCAAAATCTCCTTTTTCAAAAGAACCAATTGATTCTTGAAATTTATTATAAGCGTCGAAATATTGCCAATTCCAATAAAATGAAAATAGAACAATAGCTATAATACCAATAAAGAACGCTTTTACCCAGGTAGGGAAAACTCGATTATTGACTGCTGTTTCGCAATCATTGCAATGAGGGTATACTCCAATTTTATTTAATTCTATTTCTTCAAAGTCTTTAGAACAAGCAGAACAGATTGTGGGATCATATTTTTTTTCTACTTTTTTCCCACTAAGACTTTTATCGTCGGGGAAATTAGTTTCAAAACAGGAGTTACAAAAATCTTTTTCATCAATTGTAATTGTTTCATTAATTGGTACACTTTTATTGTCACAATTAGTACATTCTGTTTTTTTCATTATAAAAGGGATTCAACTATGAATTAATAGATTTATATCTTTTTTTGAATTTGGTGCCGAAGATATAAAAGTTTTTGAACGTTTTATTTCGAAAAACAATTATGAAAGATTAATATATTAACAAAATTTATTTGTTTAAGTTAATAAGTTAGTGATTGTTAAAAGTTTTAAGATTTTTAATTAAAAATAAATGTCTGAGTATTAGATCAATTTACTTTAATTCTTCTTTTCTGGTAGAAACACTTATCAATTTATATCCGTTTTCAGTTCTTAAAAATTCAAAATGATCTTGTCCGTGTTCAAGTTTATTTTTTGGATTGATCACAATGTTTTTAACTGGATATATCCAATCTTTTGATTCATTACAATTGTTGAAATATATTTCGTATTCGTTTGATTCAAAAATAAACTGATTTAATCCGTCAGTAGAAACAAAGTAATCTGTTTTTGGATTTTTGAGTTCCTTAAGTTTAGATTTTAAATAGATATAATTTTGATTGATGAATTTAGTTTTTGATGAGTTTATCCAACCATCTGGTTCTTTCCAATACGAGATTTTATCAAAAGAATGTTTTTCTAAATTGCTTTTGGATAAATCAGAAAGTAATGTGTTCTGGAGCCAATATTTAAATTCTTTATCAAAATTTACAAACGAATAATATTGTCCGTCAACCCCAAGGAAATTTTCTCTTATTGGGTCTTTGCTTGGATCTTTTGATTTTTCTACAGAATAAAAGTTTAAATCATCATTGTAAGCAAAATTTTCGATTAAGATTTTATTGCTTGTATCTATTAAGAATTCTTTTCCGCCAGTCCAGAAAAAATGTTCGCCATCAATTACTTTCTTCGCGTCTTTTAATCCTATGAACATTCCATTTATGGCTTTGGTTATATTACTGTATTCTGCAGGAATTACAATTTTTCCGTTGCCATTAAACATTCCCATTTTATCAGTTTTGCGATCTGCAAATCTTATTAAACCTTCATTTTCACAATCGGGACCATTGTCAAAACTATATAAACTGTCACGACCAACTATTTTTCCTGTTTTGGTTAAATAATAGCTTTCCCATTTCCCCTCTTTTTCTTCACTAGCGGCAATAATATTTTCAAATTTACGGGCAGTTGTAAAACCAGTAGTAAATTTTGGTTCTATTTTGACAATGCCATTTTTATCTTTAAAACCTATGTGAGTTGTGTCTTTATCCCAAAAGGAAATCCATACATCATTATTTTGGGCAAATGCAGAGTAATTAAAGCAGAAAAAAAGGCAAAGGATAATAATTTTTTTCATGAATTTATTTATCGTAAGTGAATTTCTAATTCCTTGTTTTTTGCTTCATCAAAGCAATCAATACACAACATTTTAAAATCGGCTTTAGTTTGAAAAACTTCTGTCCATTCTTCGTCATTATCTAAAAGATATTGTTCGCATTCTCCGCACCATGCAATTTGTGGAAGATCTTTTTCGGCTTCTGAATAGAAGAAACCTACTTTTTCTTTTGAGTCTATTGCCATTGCAATGTGAATACAGCTGAAAGACATTTCTTTTGAACCATGTATTTCACATAAAACTTTTTCGATCATAATTTTAAAGAATTTTATTTTGGAGAGTTCTTTAATTTCAAATTTAAACTTAAAATTTTAGATTAAAAATATTTCAAACCCGACAGGTTTTTAAAACCTGTCGGGTTTGAAATATTATTTTCTAAAAGCTAAAAAATTATTTATTAGATTTTATGCTTTTTAAAAGAGCCTGATTTATTTCTTCTTGTTTTTTCTTTCTTTCTGCTTCTTCTTTTTCCTTTTTTTCAAGGTCTGCTTGTTTTGTTAAAGAAATTTCTTTTTCTTTTTTTAAGTCGTCAAGTTTTTTAGAACTTGTTTCCAGTTCACTTTTTACCTTATTAAGCTTTTCTTCAGTTTTGCTTATTTGTTCTTTAGTTTTCTCTATATTTTTTTGGCTGTCTGCACTATTTTTCGAATTTTCAAGCGCTGTTAATTTATCTTTTTGCACTTTTAAATCAGAATCTAGTTTTGCAGTTTTTTCTTCAAGTTTCTTTTTATTATTTTCTTCACTGATAATTTTTTTATCTGCTGCTACATTCTTATTCATTAATTGTCTATTCATTGCTTGCTGACCCCATTGACGGTCTGCTCTGTCGCGTTCACTTGCCCATTTTTGATTTTGGGTATTCATTTGTCTCTCAAAAGATCTACTCTGTTGTATTTGTTGGTTATTATTATATTGTGCAGAAGCGAAAATCGGCAGTAACATTAATACTATTAAAAGAAAATAAGTTCTCATAATTTTTTGGTTTAAGATTAGTTTTTGAAATAATATCCAGTTGCTTTTATCTATAAATTGATTTTAGATATTAAAAAAGAAGGCTTGATTTATTTCCCTTTCTTTTCCAGCTTTTCCTTTTCTTTTTTAGCTTTTTCTTCTTCTTTTAATTTTTTCTCTTCTTCTTGTTTTTTCTGTAATTCTTCTTTTTCGGTTTTATATTTTTCTACTTCTTTTTTTAAGTCTTCCACTTTTTTTGAACTAGATTCTATTTTTGTTCTGCTTTTGTTTACTTTTTCTTCAGACTTGCTTACTTTTTCTTCAGATTTTTCAATCTCTTTTTGAAGGTCAGCATTGTTTTCTGAATTATTTTTAAGATTAGCTAATTGATCTTGATTTGTTTTTAAATCAGCTTCTAGTTTTTCTGTCTTCTTTTCTAACTTTTGTTTGTTTTTTTCTTCTTTAGCTAATTTATGTTCAGCAGCTTCAATTTTAGAAACTTGATGTGACATCATATTTCTCATTTGCCATTGCTGATTTGAAGCAGCTCTTTCGCTTGCCCATTTTTGATTTTGTATATTCATTTGTGTATGCATACTTCTTGCTTGCGATTGCATATTGCTAAATTGTGCAGAAACAAAAAATGGAAGTAGTAATAATAGTAATAGAATAAAACGTGTTTTCATGATTTAAATTAGGATTTGTTTTTGGTGAATCAAATGTATATTTATATTTAAAAGAAACACGAGAAATCGCCTAATTAATTTAAATTAAAAAGAAAACCCGACAAGGTTTTAAAAACCTGTCGGGTTTGAAATATTTTTAAGAACCCTTTCTCGTAAATTTGGATTCTTCCAGCATTATTTCTAATTCAAGTACTTTTTCAGCTCTAAAATCCTGCTTACTTTTCGCGTCATCTAGTTTATTTTGAGATATAGCGATTTCCTTTTTTATTTTTTCAATATTTTTTTGATAATCAGGATCATTATTGTTCTTCGAAGTATTTTCAAGGTTTTTTAAACTTTCCCGTTTTGCCCTTAGGTCGAGTTCTATTTGCCATGTTTTTTCTGCAAGCTTGATTAGTTTTTGCTCTTCTCTTGCTAATTTTGCTTTTGTTTTTTCTACATCATTTCTAGAAAGAGGTTTCACGGTTTCCAGTTGTGGAAGTTTTGGATTCTGATTCGCTCCAGGAAATAATAAGTCTTGTTTTTGAGGTCCATATTTTGAAGGATCAAAATTTTGTGCGGATGCAAAAAGGGGCAATAGTATGATTGTTAAGGCAATCAGAAGTGTTCTCATAATTTGATCTTGGTTTTCAAAAATATACTTATATTTTGAAAACACAGTATGCCAAAATATAAATTTTAGATTGTAGATTTCTGATTTTAGATTAAAAAATGAAACCCGACAGATTTTTAAAATCTGTCGGGTTGGGAATATGAATTAAAAATCTAAGATCTACAATCGTAAATCTAAAATTTCTTAGTATCTGTAGTATTCTGGTTTGAATGGACCTTCAACTGGAACACCAATATAAGCAGCCTGATCGTCACGTAAAACTTCAAGTTCAACGCCTAATTTAGCTAAGTGTAAAGCAGCAACTTTTTCATCTAAATGTTTTGGTAACATATAAACTTCATTTTTGTAAGCTGCGCTGTTGTTCCATAATTCGATTTGAGCCAAAGTCTGGTTTGTAAATGAGTTACTCATTACAAAACTTGGGTGACCTGTAGCACAACCAAGGTTTACTAAACGACCTTCAGCCAAGATAATGATATCTTTTCCGTTGATGTTGTATTTGTCAACCTGAGGCTTAATTTCGATTTTTGATGCACCGTGGTTTTTGTTTAACCAAGCCATATCAATTTCGTTATCGAAGTGACCAATGTTACAAACAACAGTTTTATCTTTCATTTGCTCGAAGTGCTCTCCAAGAACGATATCTTTATTTCCTGTAGTTGTAATGATGATATCAGCATTAGCAATTACAGTGTTTAATTTTTTAACTTCATAACCGTCCATTGCAGCTTGTAAAGCACAAATTGGATCGATTTCAGTAACAGTTACAATAGAACCAGCACCTCTAAAAGAAGCAGCAGTTCCTTTTCCAACATCACCGTATCCACAAACGATAACTCTTTTTCCAGCTAACATTAAGTCAGTTGCACGACGTACAGCATCTACAGCAGATTCTTTACATCCGTATTTGTTATCAAATTTAGATTTAGTAACAGAGTCGTTAATGTTGATTGCAGGCATTGGTAAAGTTCCAGCTTTTACTCTTTCGTAAAGTCTGTGAACACCAGTTGTAGTTTCTTCAGAAAGACCTTTAATTCCAGGAACTAATTCCGGGAAACGGTCAATAACCATATTAGTTAAATCTCCACCATCATCAAGAATCATATTCAATGGTTTTCTGTCTTCACCAAAGAATAAAGTTTGCTCAATACACCAGTCAAATGATTCTTCGTCAAGACCTTTCCAGGCATAAACCTGAATTCCCGCAGCAGCAATAGCAGCAGCAGCCTGATCCTGAGTAGAGAAAATGTTACAAGAAGACCAAGTAACTTCAGCACCAAGAGCAATTAAAGTTTCGATCAAAACTGCAGTTTGAATCGTCATATGTAAACATCCAGCAATACGAGCACCTTTAAGAGGTTGTTCGTCTTTGTATTCAGCACGAAGCGCCATTAAACCTGGCATTTCAGCCTCAGCTAGTTCAATTTCTTTTCTTCCCCAAGCCGCTAGAGAAATGTCTTTTACTTTGAAAGCCACAAAAGGCGTAGTTGTAGTACTCATTTATAGTATATTTGTATAATTGTAAAATTTTTGCAAATTTACGGAATACCTTTTTATTTTTACTACTTTCTGTAAGATTTGTGAAATCTTTAAAATCTTAATCTCTAGAATGTTAGTTTATGAATCGTTTTTAACCATATAAGTAATGTAAGTTCATTTAAAAAAGATTCTGAAACTATTACCTTTGCTGCGAATTGCTTATATTTACTTAATACATTTTTTGACCCAAAAGTTATATTTTCTTACATGACTTATATGTTTAAAAATAATAACCGTAACGAACAACACGAATGCCTTTATTTCAAACCATACAATTTAATGAAACGACTAAAATCTTAATTTGGGAAATAACCGAATCCTTAGAGGAGTTATTGAGCAAAGTTGTGTTGAAAGAAAAAACACAAAAGAGACTGGACGGAATGAAATCGCAAATGCATCAGCGCGCTTTTTTAAGTGTTCGCATGTTGATTCAGGAAATGGGCTTTACAGATAAAGATTTGCATTATGACGAATTCGGCAAACCTTATTTTGATTGTCATAATTATATTTCAATAACACATTCGTATCATTTTGCGGCCATAATTATAAGCCACGAAACCGTAGGAATCGATATGGAATTGCAACGCGAAAAAATCCTTCGCATTGCTGATAAATTTGTCGACACAGAATTTGAGTATTTAAATCCAAATATTTTAGGCGAATACGTTAAAAAGCTCACCGTAATCTGGGGTGCAAAAGAAGCAATCTTTAAAATTAGAAATGAAAAAGGAATTAGTTTTAAAGATCATATCAAAGTTGGAGATTTCTCTTTAAATGAACCTCAAGCACAGGCAAGCCTTCATTTTGACGATTTAATAAAAGATTTTGATGTGCATTACAAAGAAATCAAATCAGATAATTTTGAAGGAAATTTTACTTTGGTTTATGCTTTTGAGAAATAGTTTTAATATTAATGGTCTGTAATAAAATGAAAAAACTATTTGTTATAATTTGGCTTTTACAATCATTGCAATTGATTTATGGACAAAAAATTAAATCAGAATTTGAAGCTAAAGCTGATGAAATTAATTATCAAGTTAGATTTATTGACAGTATTGGGAAGCAAAAAACCGAAGGAATAATTGAAGGGGTAGTTAAACATTCGCATGGACCAAATAAAAATTATGGATGGGAAGCGTATTTTTTTAATGATGAAGAAAAGAAAAAGCCATTAAGAATTAAATACAGCGAAACTACGCCAAAGGGGATTGAGCACTTAAATCTATACTATAAAGATGGAGAGTTAATATATTCAGAATTGATGAAAACTGAATATAATCGAAAGTTAAAACCTATAAATCAGGGTGTTAAAAAATTTATTTTCGAAAATGACAACGTTTTAAATCCTAAAGATATATTAGATGAAGATTCATTTTATATTATTGAAAAATCAAAATTACTTGTAAAAGAAATTTATAATTTATAAAGTTTTTTATTGTAGAATGTAAGTTCAGTTTTTAAACTTCGCTTTCTTTTTTTCGATGTTCAAACATAATAACGTATAAAAAAGTGCTCATTTTACGGGCACGTCTTTTTAGTGTTTCTACATTTTCGCCTTCAAAATGCTCGTCTAATGTCTGAGCCCAATGATTAAGCCAGATTCCGAATTCATTTGCCGTTATTTTACCTTCAAAATGTGCGTCAACTTCATTGTGAACAGCGTGTGGATTTCCTTTGTATTTTCTTACGGCAAACAAATTTGTTTCCCAAAAATCAGTCAGTTTTTCCAGATGCATATCCCAATCCTGAATCATCGTATTAAAATAAAAGCCGATCTCTTTGTCGGCTCTTATTTTAGCATAGAACTGATGTACTAAGAAAGAAATATCGGCTCTGTTTTCAATTTGCTTTTTCACAGAATAAAGGTATTTAAAAGAATAAACAAAACACTTAAAAATGTACTCAAAATTAAAAGGTTAAAAACAACCTTGTGTTTCATTTGCGCTAAAATTGAAGTGTTTACAAAGATACAAGCCAATACAATAATGGCCAATTGGATCATTTGACCAATAGAAGTTCCGTGAGAAAGAATATACATTGCTGCAGCCGCACCTAAACAGCTTTGGCCAATTACAGCCATTGTTGCAGAACCAATATAATTTTTATTGAAATTTTCGAATGTTGTTTGATATAGTGTCATGATATTGAGATTTTTACACTACAAAGTTACATCCACTTTACTGTTGCATTTTATGATTAAAATCATAAAACAGGAATTATTTTATCGGTATACTTTTCGATTAATAATCTTCAATTCGCCTTTTTTTTCCAGAGCTTTAATAGCTCGAATAACAGTTTCAACGCGCAAACCGGTTAAGTCGCCAATTTGTTGTCTGGTAAAATTGATTAAATAACCGTTTGCATCTTTTTTAAAATTGAAATAAGCAATTCCGTGATCAATTAATTTTAATACGCGATGTTCTGGTTCATGTGTAGAAATTTCGGCAGCCATAACCGATTTATAATACAAACGCTGCGCGAGATTTTCGATTATTTTAATGCTTATTGCAGGATTTTCTTCCAGCAGTTTCAAGAAAATTGATTTTGGCAGCAGCAGAATCTCGCTGTCTTCAACCGCAATAGAATTAGCAGGATATTTTTGGTTTAAAAATAAAGGCGGTTCTCCAAAAGATTGATCTTTATAAAAAATACCCTGAATAAATTCGCGTCCGTCATCATTGTAATTACTCATTTTAATTTCGCCCGAAATTATCTGATAATAATGCGTTGGCAGATTTCCTTCTTCAAAAATGATTTTACTTTTTTCAAAAGACTTTTTCAAGGCGCCATATTTTTCTAATAATTCAGTCGCAATCATATTTGTTTTCTTTGGTTGTTAACAGAGAGTTTACAAATATAATTCATTCAAAATAGTTCTTCTACGTTAAAAACTTTTTACTTTTACTGCCGTTATGGAGCAAAAAATACGCACGATTCACCAACAAATTTTGGATGCTAAGAAAAACGGGCAAAAACTATTGGCTATTCTTTTAGATCCTGATAAAATTGTTTGGGAAAATTTAGATCATTTATTACTTAAAATAAACCAATCACCTGCAACACATATTTTTGTGGGCGGAAGTATTGTTCAAAGTACCATTTTAGAAGATTTAATTACACAGTTAAAACAAAAAACAAATCTGCCTGTTATAATTTTCCCGGGCGATCCGTCGCAGATTTCCCCGCAAGCCGATGCTATTTTATTCCTGTCGTTATTATCTGGCCGAAATCCCGATTATTTAATTGAATATCAGGTTCAGGCAGCACCAATTCTCAAAAGAACAAAGCTTGAAGTTATTTCAACGGGATATATTTTAATCGAAAGCGGCAATGAAACCGCAGTTGCCCGCGTTAGTAAAACAGAACCGCTTAACCGCGAAAATTTTGATTTAGCTTTAGCAACAGCTCAGGCCGGCGAAATGCTCGGAAACAAATTAATTTATTTAGAAGCAGGAAGTGGCGCAAAAAAAGCGGTACCGCTGGAAATGATCTCATTAATCGCTCAAAACATAGAAATTCCTGTAATTGTTGGAGGAGGAATTGTAGATTTGCACGGAATTAAAAAGGCATATAATGCCGGTGCAGATTTAGTCGTTATTGGAACTGCTTTTGAAAACGACAGTCATTTTTTTGATTTATAAATAAAATTTAACAGCCACAAATACCGCAAAAATGATTGACTTTTTTCTTAATAGTTATAAAAATACTCCTTTATGGCATATCGCTTTGGAGTTTTTGGTCTTTGTTTTTGGAATTTTAAGTGTTTGGTTTGCTAAAAAAGAAAATATCTGGGTTTATCCAACAGGATTAATTGCCACTGTAATTTCAGTATATCTTTTATATGTTGCCGGTTATATTGGCGACATGATTATCAACGCCTATTTTTCGATTATGAGCATTTATGGCTGGTATGTTTGGGCAAAAGGGGGAACGGTTGAAGATAACCTGCCCATCACAAGAACAAATTTTAATGAAAAAATAATCGGGGTTTTATTGTTTTTCGTAACCATTTTCGTAGTTTTCGGGATTTATAAATATTTCGATTACGAAATACACAATGACAATTATGTCGATATGATATCGTCTGGAATCTTTTTTGCAGGAATGTGGTATATGGCAAAGAAAAAAATCGAAAACTGGACATTGTGGATTATCGGTGATATTATTGTAGTACCTCTTTATGCTTATCGCGGCTTAGGGATGCTGTCACTTCAATATTTAATTTTTACAATTTTGGCTATTTCAGCTTATTTAGAATGGAAAAAGATCTTAGACAGCAAAAAACAACAATAATAAAAATTGCTTTATTTGGCCCTGAAAGTACAGGTAAAACAACTTTAGCAAAACAGCTTGCAGATTATTATGAAACCGAATGGGTTCCGGAATTTGCACGTGATTACCTGCAGGAAAAATGGGAAGAAAATCAGCATATTTGTACCGCTGATGATATGATGCCTATTGCTTACGGGCAGACTGCACTAGAAAATGAAAAACTTGCTGCAGCAAATAAATACTTGTTTTGCGATACCAATTTAATGGTTACCAAAGTTTTTTCGGAAGTATATTATGGTTTTTGCGCCCCTCTTTTAAATGAAGCTGCACTTGAACATGATTACGATCTATTTTTCCTGACAGATATTGATGTTCCTTGGGAGAAAGACGATATTAGAGATACTCCGGAAGGAAGAGAAACAGTATTCTCTGTCTTTAAACAAGCTTTAATAGATACTAAAAAACCTTTTATAACACTTTCAGGCGATAAAGAAAGCCGTTTAGCAAAAGCAACCGCTATTGTGGATGCTTTAAATAATTTTAAAGAAAAAGGACTTTCATCTCAAGATTTTGTTGAAATTTATAATCACGGAATCCCTTTCGAAAATATCTTAAAGCAATTAAAAATATTTAAGAAAGGAATAGCAAAAAGCAATCTGATTAGTCCGGCAACCATAAACAACGGAATATTAAGTTTGTCTGAAACTGATTTTGAAGAAAAAGCTTCTTTTTTTGATCATCAGAAAGAAAAACTAAAAATTAAAAAATTCGTTCCTGCTTCTGGCGCGGCAACAAGAATGTTTAAGTTTTTAAGTGCGTTTTTAAATGATTTTGATATCGAAAAAGAAACTATAAACGCTTATCTAAATCGAAAAAAAGATAAAGAACTTGCTATTTTTATTATCGGAATGGATAAGTTTCCTTTTTTTGAAGAAGTTCATGAAAAGCTAAAAGAAATTTATCCTGATTTTGAAAACTTAGAAAGAGATTATAAAAATTATTACTTTATAAAATTGCTATTGTCTCCGGATTATTACAATTCAGCAAACAAGCCAAAAGCAGTTTTACCTTTCCATTTATATAAAACGCACATTGCAAACCCAATTGAAGAACATTTAAATGAATGTGTGCATTATGCTACATCAAAAAGTGTTTCAAATTTACATTTTACAGTTTCAGAAATCCATCAGGATTTGTTTGAAAAAGCGATTGATGAGGTTAAAGAAAAGATTGAAAAGGAATCTGGAACTACAATCAATATTGGTTATTCTTATCAAAATAAAAGCACAGATTCAATTAATGTTAACCCAAAAAACAAGATTGTTAGAAGTGCAAACGGTAATTTGATCTTTAGACCAGGCGGACACGGCGCTTTAATTGAGAATCTAAATAATCTTGATTCAGATATCATTTTTATTAAAAACATAGATAATGTAATTCAGAATCATATTGACAAAATTACATTGTATAAAAAAGCTTTAGGCGGAATTTTAATTGGAGTGCAGCAAAAAGTATTTGGGTATTTAAAAGCAATTGAAAAAGGAGAAATTACAGAAAATGATCTTGTTGAAATTGTTGATGTTTTAATGCAAAAGCTAAACATTCAAATGACTAAAGATTTCAATAAGTTTACTTTTGAAAATAAGATTACTAAGATTAAAGAATTGCTAGATCGTCCAATTAGAGTTTGCGGAATGGTTCGTAATGAAGGAGAACCGGGCGGCGGCCCGTTTTGGGTAATGAATGAAAAAGGAGAAACTTCTCTGCAAATTGTAGAAACTTCTCAAGTTGATTTGGGGAATAAAAAACAGCTTGAAATTTTAGAAGAAGCAACCCATTTTAATCCCGTTGATTTGGTTTGCGGAATCAAAAACTACAAAGGTGAAAAGTTTGATTTGAAACAATTTGTAGATCAAAAATCAGGATTTATTGTAGAGAAAAGCGTTGAGGGAAAACCAGTAAAAAGCTATGAACTTCCGGGATTATGGAATGGATCAATGGCAAATTGGTTAACTGTTTTTGTGGCAGTTCCGTTAATTACTTTTAATCCGGTGAAAACCGTAAATGATTTACTAAAACCGGCACATCAGCCACAATAATGGATAACGATAAAATCATATCAGAGTTAAATTTCAAAGCCGTTAGAAGCAGTGGCGCGGGCGGACAAAATGTAAATAAAGTTTCATCAAAAGTGGTTTTGTCTTTTGATTTAAATGCATCACAAGCTTTGTCTGAAGATGAAAAGCTGCTTTTACAAACTAATATTGCTCCTCGTTTAACAACCGAAAATGTCTTAATTTTAAATTGCGACGAAGACAGAAGCCAGCTTAAAAACAAAGAAATAGTTATAAAACGTTTTTTAGAAATTATCAAAAAGGGTTTGTTTGTACCTAAAGTTAGAAAAGCCACAAAAATTCCAAAATCGGTAATCAAAAAGCGAATTAAAGACAAAAAGAATATTTCTGATTTAAAACAATCAAGAAGAAAACCTAATTTGGAGTAAAATTCCAAAGAGACTAACTAAAAGCGAGTTTTTTGGAATTTGGAATTTCTTTTTTGGAGTTTTAAATATTTTAACACTAAATTTGCATTGTCTCAAAGGGGTGCTCTAAATAACGAGCTGAGATCATACCCAAAGAACCTGAGCGAGTAATGTTGCTAAGGGAAAAAACGACAATTTCAGTGTGAATACTTTGTTTTGTCGTGAAACACATTTATTAATTTAACAAAAGAATAATTCCCCCTTTTATTCGTAATTCTTTACGAATGAAAACTTTTTTTTTAGGTGCTAATGCACAAAGCTACAAAGGTTCTAAGGTTCAAAATGCAGCCAGAACCAAATCTATTTTCTTTATTCTATTTTCTTTATTCTATTCTCTATTCACTTTCGGACAGGAACAAGACTCAACTCAGGTAAATCAGCTTGATAATGTTTTGGTTTCGGCAGTTCGTGTTACGGCTAAAACTCCGGTTACGTTTAGTAATATGGACAAAAAGGAAATTAAATTTAGAAATCTTGGACAGGATATTCCTGTTTTAATGAATTATCTTCCATCTGTTGTTACAACTTCAGATGCTGGAGGAGGAATTGGTTATACCGGAATTCGTGTCCGCGGAAGCGATGCTACAAGAGTAAACGTAACCATAAACGGAATTCCGTACAACGATGCAGAAAGTCAGGGAACTTTTTGGGTAAATATGCCCGATTTTGCTTCTTCTGTAGAAAGCTTGCAATTACAGCGCGGAGTAGGGACTTCTACAAATGGTTCAGGAGCTTTTGGAGCAAGTTTAAATATGCTGACAGATAGTTATGCATTTAAACCAACTGGAGAAGTCTCTGGCTCGTTTGGAAGTTTTAATTCTCAAAAGGAAACAGTAAAATTCAGCACTGGTCTGTTAAATGATCATTTTGAATTGGCAGGACGTTTGTCAAGAATTAAATCTGATGGTTATGTTGACAGAGCTAGTTCTGACTTGAAATCTTATTTCTTGCAAGGAACTTATGTTGGAAAAACAACTTTAATCAAAGCTTTGGTTTTTGGCGGAACAGAAAAAACGTACCAATCCTGGAACGGAATTGACGCTGCAACTTTAAATTCAGACCGTACTTTTAACTCTGCAGGAATGTATATAGATGAAGCAGGAAATGTGCGTTTTTATGACAATGAAACTGACAATTATAAACAAGATCATTATCAGTTACACTGGAGCGAATCTTTCTCTGATAAATGGAGTACTAATTTAGCTTTGCATTATACAAAAGGGCAGGGTTACTATGAAAATTATAAAGAAGATGCCGATATGGCTGAATATAATTTGAATCCTGTTGGAGCTATTACAACAACAGATTTAGTACGTCAAAAATGGTTAGATAATGATTTTTACGGAACTACATTTTCAGCAAAATATAAAGATGAAAAACTAGATGTTATTCTTGGCGGCGGCTGGAACAAATACGAAGGAGATCATTACGGAAAAGTAATCTGGGCAAGAAACGCTTCACAGTCAGAATTGGGAGATCATTATTACGATGATTTTTCTACCAAAACAGATGGAAATATCTTCGCAAAAGCAAATTATCAGTTTACAGAAAAATTAAGCTTTTATGGTGATTTACAATATAGAAGAGTAGAATATAAAGCAGATAGTCCTGAAACTGGGTTAGTTGATGATACTTTCAATTTCTTTAATCCAAAAGCTGGTTTGAATTTCGAAATCAATCAAAAAAACACCTTGTATTTTTCATACGCTCGTGCGAATCGTGAACCAAACAGAACTGATTATGAAGGCGGAAATGTAAAACCGGAAAAACTAAACGATTTTGAATTAGGCTGGAGATTTAATTCAGAGAAATTCCAGTTGAATTCGAATTTCTATTACATGGGTTACAAAGATCAATTGATTTTAACCGGAAGATTAGATGATGTTGGAGCGCCAATTCGTGCTAATACTGAAAAAAGTTATCGTTTAGGATTTGAATTTGATGCAACAATTTCGCTTTCAGAAAAATTTATTCTTAGACCGAATTTCACTCTTAGCAGTAATAAAAATGTGGATCTTGCAGTTGAAGGACAATATTACGGAACAACTAAAATTGCTTATTCTCCAGAAGTTATTGCCGGAAATATAATTGTATACAGTCCAATCAAGAGCCTGCATATTTCTTTATTGCAAAAATATGTGGGTGAACAATACATGAATAATATCGAATTGCCAGAAGCTAAACTGGCTGACTATTTTGTAAACGATTTGAATGTTTCTTATGAAATAAAGCCAAAATCAATCTTTAAATCAATTACAATAACAGGTTTGATAAATAATATTTTAGACAAAAAATATGTTTCAAACGGAGCAATGTGGGATATTTATCCCTATTACTATCCGCAGGCAGGAATTAATTTCTTAGCCGGATTAACATTGAAATTCTAAAAAATAAAAAAGCCTGAAATTAAACTTTCAGGCTTTTTTTATTTCTAATTGTAAACATGAATCACAGTTCCGGTTACTTGTACTTTATATTGTTTTAGCGGATATTCTTTTCCTCCAAGTCCAGTAAACAAACTGTAAGAAGTTTTATCACACGAACACACTGCATTTATACCATCAATTGTCATTGCAGCGCAAGAAGTTAATTCCTGATTGGGACACGCTGCATCAAATGCATTATAGCCACTTCCTGCATTAAAAATAATAATTCCTTTTGCTCCGTAATTAGGAACAATAACACCGTTACTTACAAATTTAAGAT
Source organism: Flavobacterium sp. NLM (assembly GCF_002210235.1). Taxonomy (NCBI): domain Bacteria; kingdom Pseudomonadati; phylum Bacteroidota; class Flavobacteriia; order Flavobacteriales; family Flavobacteriaceae; genus Flavobacterium; species Flavobacterium sp. NLM. Next base: position 63,218 of record NZ_LIAC01000005.1, on the reverse strand, counting down.
TTGAATACGCCGGCAGGTTCATGTCTACAGACAAATTAACGCTGTAATTAGGTATGTAAGGATTTTTATTACTGCGTTCGCTGTCGCTGCATGCGATAAGCACAGAAACGAAAAGAAGTAAGAGCCAGATTTTTTTCATTATTTTAATAAGAATTAGTTAAACAAAAATAATTTATTTAGATTTGATTTTTATATGATTAACATATAATTATGTACTATTAAAAATAATAGTATATTTGTAATACAAAATCCCGTCCCGATGGGATTTTTTCTATTTATGTAAACGATGAAGTTATGAGTAAAGTATCTTATTATACCGCAGAGGGATTAAAAAAATTGAAAGATGAATTAGAGCATTTAAAAAGTGTAATGCGTCCTAAGGCATCTCAAGATATAGCAGAGGCAAGAGACAAAGGCGATTTATCTGAAAACGCCGAATATGATGCTGCAAAAGAAGCGCAGGGTTTATTAGAAATGAGAATTGCTAAATTAGAAGAAGTATATTCTAACGCAAGATTAATCGACGAATCACAATTAGATGTTTCGAAAGTTTTGGTGCTTTCTAATGTAAAAATTAAAAACCAAAGCAACGGAATGGAAATGAAATATACACTTGTGGCAGAAAGTGAAGCAGATTTAAAAACAGGAAAAATTTCTGTAACTTCTCCTATTGGAAAAGGTTTACTAGGAAAATCGGTTGGTGAAGTAGCAGAGATTACGGTACCAAATGGTGTTTTGAAATTTGAAATTTTGGAAATCTCAAGAGACTAAGTCATTGCGAGGAACGAAGCAATCACACTATTAAGATTTTAAAAATAAAACAATGAGCAGCATATTCACAAAAATAGTAAACGGAGAAATTCCTGCATATAAAATTGCTGAAGATGATAATTTTTTAGCTTTTTTAGATGTAAATCCAAATGCTAAAGGACACACACTTTGTATTCCAAAACAAGAAATCGATAAGATTTTTGATATGGATGACGAACAGTATTTAGGTTTGATGAAATTTTCTAAAAAAGTGGCAACAGCACTTGAAAAAACGGTTCCTTGCAAAAGAATCGGAATTGCAGTTGTAGGTTTAGAAGTTCCTCATGCACACGTACATTTGATTCCGTTAAACCATATGGATGAAATGCGTTTTCAAAATAAAGTATCTCTTTCAAAAGATGAATTTGAAGCTTTAGCTAAAGATATTCAGGCAAATCTTTAAAAATAATTGTCAGACTGAGCGAAGTCGAAGTCTTGTAAATGCAAAAAAAAACACCAATTCAAATTATGAGTTGGTGTTTTTTTATTTCTATTTTTTAAAGAGGTTCAACTATTTTATAACTGATTTGAAAAGTAGTCCCTTTTCCAATTTCAGAATGCAAAACCTTAATACTTCCGTTGTGATATTCTTCGACAATTCTTTTCGTTAAAGAAAGTCCTAATCCCCAGCCGCGTTTTTTTGTTGTGAAACCAGGCTCAAAAATAGTCTTGAATTGTTTTTTTTGAATTCCGCTTCCAGAATCTTTCACATGTATTTTTACATGATGTGAATCCTGCTCAATCGAAAGTTCCAAAATTCCTTTTCCTTTCATGGCGTCAATTGCATTTTTGATCAGGTTTTCAATTGTCCAGCTGTGAAGTGTTGGATTAATTAAAGCAAAAATAAGTTTTTCAGGAGCATGATATGAGAACGAAACCTGTTTAGAAAAACGAGATTGTAAATATTCATAAGTATTTAAAGTTTCGCTGACAATATCATACGGTTCCAAAACAGGAATAGAACCAATTTTAGAAAAACGATCCGTAATAGTTTGTAATCGATCAATATCTTTTTCTATTTCTAATGTTATAGACTGATCAATTTCTTCGGTTTTTAAAATCTCAACCCAGCCAATTAATGAGGAAAGCGGCGTTCCAATTTGATGCGCTGTTTCTTTTGCCATTCCCGCCCACAATTTATTCTGTGTCGCCATTTTGGTGCTTTTGTAAAAATTATAAATTAAAGCAACAAACAAAAATATAATCAGCAATAAGGCAATTGGGTAATATTTTAGTTTATTCAGCAATTCAGAATTACCATAATACAAATGCTGATATTTTCCCGGAGCATATTCAAACGTTATGGGTTCATTTTCATTTTTTAAATTTTTCAGGAAATTTTTTAATTTTTTCTTGTCATTAAGAATATCATCAGGAACGTTTTTAGAACTTACAACATTACCATAAAGCATTACTACAGCAGGAATTGAAGTGTTGTTGCTGAAAATTTGAAGCGGAAGATCAACATCGGTATTTTCGTCTGCATTAACGATTGTAATTTGCGCATTCGCAAAAAGGTTCATTTTCAGACGTTCTTCATTTTTAAAAATTTGGAAAAAAGTATAAGTATTCCAAAGAATCAAAGTAATGATTGAAAAGGAAATAATAATGATGACCCAGCGAGTTGTATTTCTACTTTCAGAAAAACGCATAAATTAATTTTTGAGGTATAAATATAACGAAATTAACACATTTTATATTTTGCAGGGCTTTAAAAGTTTTTTTGGTTTTATCTTCTAAAACTATTTCCATGAATTGAACGATTTCTCTACTTTTGTACAACCGAAATGAGGTTCGGTTAAACTAGAAAATTATGATTAGCATCAATCCAAAAGAAATTACAACGCCGCAGCTGCATGCTTATCTGCAAAGTTCGGTAGGGCCGAGACCAATTGCTTTTGCAAGTACAATAAGCGAAAAAGGAATTCCGAATTTGTCGCCATTTAGTTTCTTTAATGTTTTTAGTGCTAATCCGCCAATTCTGGTTTTTTCACCATCAAGACGTGTACGTGACAATACTGTAAAACATACTTTAATTAATGCCGAAGCAACAAAGGAAGTTGTTATAAATGTCGTAAATTACGATTTGGTACAGCAGACTTCATTAGCAAGTACAGAATATGGAGAAGGTGTAAACGAATTTATCAAAGCAGGTTTAACGCAGATTCCGTCAGATTTAGTAAAACCGTATCGCGTAAAAGAATCTCCGGTTCAGTTTGAATGCAAGATAACGCAGATTATTCCGTTAGGAACAGAAGGAGGAGCAGGGAATCTGATTTTATGTGAAGTAGTAAAAATGCATATTCACGAATCAATTTTAGATGAAAACGGAGCAATCGATCAGCATAAAATAGATTTGGTTTCAAGACTTGGGGGAAATTGGTATTCAAGATCGAATCAAGGACTTTTTGAAGTGCCAAAACCGCTGACAACTTTAGGCGTTGGTGTTGACGTAATACCTAATTTTATCAAGGAAAGTCCTGTGTTTAATGGGAATGACCTCGGAAAATTAGGAAATATTGAAGCCTTGCCTACAAGCGAAGAAGTTAGTATATTTGTGAAGGAAAATTTTTCTGTGAAAGGAGTTTTAAGCTCAGATGATCAGGAAAAAGTACACTTAGAAGCCAAAAAATATCTGAATAATGATGATATAGAATCGGCTTGGAAAGTGCTTTTAGCTAAAAAATAAGAATAGAAACAATAATTAATTATAGACGAAGATGGAAGTTATAGGAAAAGTAAAAGTGGTTAATCCTGAACAGCAAGTTAGTGCTTCATTCAAAAAAAGAGAATTAGTAGTTACTACAGATGAGCAGTATCCACAACACATTTTAATCGAATTTACACAAGATAAATGCGATTTATTGAGCAGCTATAAACAAGGAGAGGCAGTAAAAGTTTCTATCAATTTAAGAGGAAGAGAATGGGTTAATCCACAAGGAGAAACTAGATATTTCAATAGTATTCAAGGTTGGAGAATCGAAAGAATGGCACCAGAAGGACCTGCACAAACACCGTCAGTTCCTGCTGCAGAAGCTTTTGCTCCAGCTACAAATTTAAACGAAGACGAACCAGACGATTTACCGTTCTAAGAAAGTTTAAATTTCAAACATAAATTCCAAATTCCAATTCATTAGCATGAATTTGGGATTTGGAATTTTTTGTATAAAGTTTAAGCAAAAACTTTGTCATTTGACCGAAGGGAGAAATGATAAGATTGCGGAAGTTTGGAATTTGGAATTTCAGAATTGAGATTTCATTTTATTGAAATTTTAAAAAATGATTATTTAAAAAGATGTATTTCCTATTTGACAGATTATATTTTCCACCCGTTTCAGAAGCCGATGATGAAGGCATTCTGGCCGTTGGTGGTGATTTGAGTCCGGAACGATTAAAACTGGCATACAACAACGGAATATTTCCGTGGTTTAATGAAGGCGAATCGATTCTCTGGTGGGCTCCGGATCCGCGTATGGTTTTGTTTCTGGATGAGTTAATTGTCTCTAAAAGTATGCGTAACATTCTGAACAGGAATATATTTACGGTTACTTTTAATACACGTTTTAAAGAAGTAATTTTAAACTGTCAAAAAATATTGCGAGACGGTCAGGACGGAACCTGGATCTCTGATGAAATGATCGAATCTTATTGCGAACTTAATAAACAGGGAATTGCAAAATCTGTTGAGGTTTGGCAGGATGAGGTTTTGGTAGGCGGTTTGTATGGAATAGATTTAGGCCATGTTTTTTGTGGCGAAAGTATGTTTTCTAAAGTATCAAATGCCTCTAAAGTCGGATTTATATATTTGGTAAATCATTTGAAAAAAGAGAATTATAAATTATTAGATTGTCAGGTTTATAATCCGCATTTAGATAGTTTAGGATGTCGCGAAATTGATCGTGACGAATTTATGTCCATTTTAAAAAGCAAATAAAAATGAGTGCAGTTCATGTTGTAAAAGAAATTTATATTTATCCGATAAAAAGCTTAGCAGGAATTAGTGTTCAATCTGCTCTGGCTGAAGAAATGGGATTTGAAAATGACCGAAGATGGATGTTAATCGATGCTGAAAATCAAATGATAACGCAAAGAGAACATCGTATTATGAGTCAGTTTTATCCACAAATTTATGATGGAAAAATCAGTATTACTTTTAAGGATCAAAAACATGAATTTTCTATCAACGAACATTTGCAAAATTCTCTGGAAGTCGATGTTTGGGAAGATAAAAGCGAAGTTGTTGAGGTAAATCACGAAACTTCAAAATGGTTTAGCCAGCATTTGGGCTTTGAATGTAAATTGGTCAAAATCATGAAAAATGGAGACCGTAAACATGAAAGCTCAAAACTAAAAGAAACTTTTAATGTAAGTTTAGCCGACGGGTACCCATATTTATTAATTGGATCAAAAAGCCTGGATTTTTTAAATGACAAACTCGATGAAAAAATCACAGTAAAAAGGTTTCGTCCAAATATTGTAATCAGCAGTCAGAGTGAACATGAAGAAGATGATTTTAATACTTTTAAAATTGGAGAAGTTCAATTTAAAAATATAAAGCCTTGCGGAAGATGCATTATGGTTAATAATGATCCGGAAAATGGCAAATTAAAAAAAGAGCCTTTAAAAACCTTAAGCAAATACAGAAATGTAAATAATTCTGTTTTGTTCGGAACGAATATCGTGAGTTTAAACTCTGGAAATATTAAGGTTGGAGACGCACTTATTTTCTAGAAATTCAGTTTTGTAAAATTCCAGTTCAGTGTATTAAAAAGAACCAATTCGTTTTTTAAAACAGGTAATTCTAAAATTAATTTAAGCGTTTCGTGCGCCATCATATTTCCAATAATTCCGGGTAAAGTCCCCAAAACACCATTTAAATCACAATTCGGAACATCTTTCGGATCAGGCATTTCTGGGAACAAATCCCTAAGATTTTTACTTCCGTTGTGATTAAAAACTGCAATTTGCCCTTCAAATTTTAAGATGCTTCCGTAAACTAAAGTTTTATTTAATTCAACACATGTGTCGTTTACTAAATAGCGTGTTGTAAAATTATCTGAACCATCCACAATAATATCATATTGCTGTATAATTTTTGAGGCATTTTGAGAAGTTAGTTTTTCCTGAATGGCCTCGGCTTTAATTAACGGATTCAGTTTTGAAACTACATCTTTTGCCACAATTGCTTTAAATTGCCCAATTTCATTTTCGGTATATAAAATCTGCCTGTGCAGATTGTGAATTTCGATTGTGTCAAAATCCATGATTCCAATAAAACCAACTCCCGCAGTTGCAATATATTGTAAAATTGGACAGCCCAAACCGCCTGCGCCAATTACTAAAACTCTAGCTTTTTTTATTTTTTCCTGACCTTCGTCGCCAATTTCTGGAAGTATGGTTTGTCTGTTGTAACGGAGGAATTCTTGTATAATACTCACTTTTTATAATTTTAGATTGTTGATTTTAGATTTTAGATTGAGCTTGGAATTTGGGCTCGAGCGATAGCGAACAGGCGAAGCAATTTTAATATTGGGATTTATTAAATAAAGCTTTTGCTCCAATCCTTCCAAACAGGTTCATAACCTGCATTTTTTATGATTTTTGAAATTTCTTCTGCCGAACGTTCATCGCTGATTTCGAATTGTTCCAAAGATCGCGGATCAACTACATAACCACCTGGATTTGTTTTAGATCCCGCACTCATACTGGTAACTCCAATAGGAATTATATTGTTCCTGAATTTTTCATTTTCTCTGGTTGAAATCGAAATTTCTAAATCTTCATTCCATAAACGATAAGCACAGATTAATTGTGTCAAATCTTTATCGTCCATAATAAAATTGGGTTCGATAATTCCTTCGGCGGGGCGGAGGCGTGGGAAAGAAACGGAATATTTAGTCTGCCAGTATTTCTTTTGAAGATAATCTAAATGTAAAGCGTTGAAAAAGCTGTCTGTTCGCCAGTCTTCTAAACCTAATAAAACGCCTAAACCTATTTTATGAATTCCTGCAGTGCCAATTCTATCAGGAGTTTCAAGCCTATAATCAAAATTTGATTTCTTCCCTTTTGTATGATATTTTTTGTAAACTTCCTGATGATACGTTTCCTGATAAACTAAAACCGAATATACTCCAGCACTATGTAAACGTTCATAATCTTCGGTAGAAAGCGGCTGAACTTCAACAGAAATAATCGAAAATTCTTCCCGAATTAAAGCAATTGCATTGAGAAAATAATTGATGTTAACAGTGTAATTTGCTTCACCTGTAACCAATAAAACATGGTCAAAACCTGTGTTTTTTAAGGCTTCAACTTCGAGTTTTATTTCAGCATCAGAAAGTGTTTTTCGTTTGATTTTATTGTCTAAACTAAAACCGCAGTAGGTACAGATGTTTTGACATTCGTTGCTTAAATAGAGCGGTGCATACATTTGAATCGTTTTCCCAAAACGTTTTTTTGTGATTTCATGGCATTTCTGCGCCATTTCTTCCAGATAATTTTGAGCAATGGGAGAGATTAGAATCAAAAAATCATCGAGATTGAGTTTGGTTTTAGCCAAAGTTTGCTCGACATCTTTTGATGAGGTTTGGTATATTTTTGATTGAATAATATCCCAATTATATTGCTCAAAAATGGATTTGAATGTGTTCATTTTTTATTTTGTTTCCCGCAGATTTTGCAGATTGTACAGATTAAATTTTATTAACTACACGATGGATATTTTCAAGAATATTAGAACAATTGAAATTGACTAATAATCCGAGTTTTTTATTAGTCAATTTTAAATAAGTATTTAATTGTTTAAAGTGAATAGATTTTATCTCTTCAACTGATTTTAATTCTATAATCACTTTGTCTTCTACTAAAATATCCAGTCTGAAAGTTATATCTAGATAAATATCATCATATCTAACTGGTAAATCAATTTGTTTAATGACTGTTAATCCATCTTTCTTTAATTGATAATAAAGGGCACTTTCGTACACGGACTCTAATAATCCAGGCCCAAGTGTGTTATAAACTTTAAAAATTGCTCCTCTGACTTTATATGAAATTTCATTTTCTGACATAAATATTGATTTGATTTTTTTTGAATCAAATTTAATGAAAATTCTTACTTTTATTACTCTTGCAGATTTTGGAGATTGAACAGATTATCTTTTTCTATACTTATAATATATTTTAATTGAATAAATCTGCTTAATCTCCAAAATCTGCGAGAGAATAAATTAGTCATAAAGAAATGAAGTCAAAGGACTAGAAGCCACAGCATAATTTTGTTGATTAGCTACTTTTGCTTCAAAAGCTTTTCTTCCTGCTATTACGGCTTCTTTGAAAGCTTCGGCCATTAATTTTGGATTTCCGGCAACGGCAATTGCAGTATTAACCAAAACAGCATCGGCGCCAATTTCCATTGCTTTTGCAGCGTCAGACGGAGCGCCAATTCCTGCATCGACAATAACAGGAACATTACTTTGTTCAATTATAATTTCTAAAAAATCAATTGTTTTTAAACCTTTATTACTTCCAATTGGAGAACCTAACGGCATTACCGCAGTTGTTCCTGCACTTTCTAAATGTTTGCACAAAACAGGATCAGCGTGAATGTAAGGAAGAACAAAAAAACCAAGTTTAGCCAATTCTTCCGTCGCCTTTAAAGTTTCAATAGGATCTGGCATTAAATACTTTGGATCTGGATGAATTTCTAGTTTTATCCAATTTGTTTCTAAAGCTTCGCGCGCTAATTGAGCAGCAAAAATGGCTTCTTTTGCATTTCTTGCTCCGGAAGTATTTGGTAATAAATTGATATTTGGATGTTTTAAATGCGAAAGAATAGCATCGGTTTCAGTTTCTAAATCAATGCGTTTTAAAGCAACGGTTACCAATTCACTTTCTGAAGCTAAAATCGCTTCTTCCATTTCTTTGTTAGAACCAAATTTCCCTGTTCCTAAAAACAAACGGGATTTGAAGCTTTTGTCTCCAATATTAAACAATGACGTTTGCATATAATTTTTCCTTTAATTGTTTAATTAGTATTTTTTTCTCTGCACTTTCTGTGATGATCCCAGAAACGGCAATTCCGTGAATTCCGGTTTCCATTAATGGACTTACATCTTTTAATGTAATGCCGCCAATGGCATAAACCGGAACTTCGATCTTATCTTTTTTCATTTTTTGAAGAATTTCAAAATATCCTGATAAACCTAAAATTGGACTTAGTTTTTCTTTTGTAATTGTAAATCGAAAAGGGCCTAAACCAATATAATCACAGCCATTTTTGACATGATTTTGAATATCTTCAAAAGTATTAGCCGTTCCTCCAATAATTTTTGTTGCTCCTAAAATGGCTCTCGCTTCATCGATTTTCATATCGGTTAACCCTAAATGAACCCCGTCTGCAGCAATCTGCTCAGCAAGGTGCAGATCATCATTTATAATAAAATTAGCCAGATACTCTTCGCACAAAGGTTTTACCTTCTCTGCTAAAGCAAATGTTTCTTTGCTGGTTTGATTTTTAAAACGCATTTGTACCCATTTACAGCCAGCATCAAGAGCCTGATGAATATTGTACAATTGTTCTTTGCTGGTTTCGCCTTGTGAAATATATTGCAGCTTGTTATACATAGTGATATCCAATTAATGTTGAACTTGAACTCAGGTAATTTTCGATATATATTTTAGCATTTTTGCAGGCTTCTGTTATATTTTGATTTAAAGCCAAATTGGAAGCAATTGCAGAAGAAAGCACACAGCCTGAACCGTGTTTTTCAAAGCATTTTTTATTAGTTGGAAGCAAATCCAAAACTTCATTTTCAAGAAATAAAAGATCAGTTCCTATCGCTGATTCATTATGTCCGCCTTTCAATAAAATATTTGTTGTAATCTCATTTTGCAGATGAAGATTCTTTGATATAAAATCTGGAAATAAAATCTCAATTTCATTGTAATTAGGGGTAATCAAGTCGATTTTAGACAAGATTTTATGTAAATCAGAATAATCTTTAATCGCCATAAATTCAAATTTTGTTGTCGATCGAAGAACCGGATCCCAGACAATTTTGGTGGAAGGAGAAAGCATTTTAATCGTCGAAACAATTCGGTTTAAATCATACAAAGAAGAAATAATTCCAATTTTGACAGCACTGATTTTATAATTTAAAAATAACGTTTCGATTGAACGAATAACAAAACTCAAATCTGTCCATTGAATCTCATAAAATGTATTTTCGGTCTGAATCGTATTGGCTGTTGTAATAGCAAAACCAGTTACTTTATGCTGTTCAAATGTTTTGATATCAGCCAAAATACCAGCTCCGCCAGACGGATCTAAACCTGCGATTGTAAGTACGAAAGGACGATTTGCTGACATAATTTAAATTGTTTTATCGGGTTTTCATTATTCCAAATTGTTCCTAAAAGAGCTATATCATCAAAGCCATTTTTCATTGTTTTTTGAATGTTTTGAGAATCAATTCCGCCTAAAGCAATCACTTTTGTTTTATAGTTTGTTCTAGATTTTAATGCTTCAAAAAGATCGATTTTTGGCTCGTAATTTTCTTTGGAAATACTTTTAAAGACAGGGCTTAGAAATGCATAATCAAAATCATTTTCCAGAGAATTAAAATCTTCTATAGAATGTGTTGATGTGGAAAAATTATACCTACAAGGTTTTGGAAACCTTGCAGGAAAATCATGAATACGTTTTTTTTCTTTTTCAGAAAAATGAATTCTGCTAATTCCAAAATCTTCAGCTAGCAAATGATAATTGTGCAAGACAATTCGATCTCTAAATTCGATCTTAATTTGATGAATAAACTGCGCCATTTCCAATTCAGAAAAATCAGGTTTCCGAAGATGAAGCAAAGACAATCCTTCTTCAAATAAAGAATGAAGAATTCGAATTTCATCTTCAATAAAAAAAGGATTTGTAATTACAATCATATCTTTTTTCTATGCTCTTTATTCTATTTTCTTTTAGATATAAATCTCTTTTCCCTGCTCAATAAACTCTTCTGATTTCTCTTTCATTCCTTGTTCTGCGGCAGCGACATCTCTAATTTCCTGAGATATTTTCATAGAGCAGAATTTTGGACCGCACATGGAGCAGAAATGTGCCACTTTTGCGCCATCTGCAGGAAGTGTTTCATCGTGGAATTCTCTTGCGGTATCTGGATCTAAAGCCAAATTAAACTGATCTTCCCAACGGAATTCAAAACGAGCTTTACTTAAAGCATTATCGCGGTATTGCGCTCCCGGATGACCTTTTGCCAAATCTGCAGCATGAGCAGAAATTTTATAAGTAATCACGCCATCTTTTACGTCTTTTTTGTTTGGTAAACCAAGATGTTCTTTTGGTGTTACATAACACAGCATCGCACAGCCGTACCAGCCAATCATAGCAGCTCCAATTGCCGATGTGATATGATCGTAACCCGGTGCAATATCTGTCGTTAAAGGGCCTAAAGTATAAAATGGGGCTTCATGGCAATGTTCTAATTGTTTGTCCATGTTTTCTTTAATCATGTGCATTGGTACGTGTCCCGGGCCTTCAATGAAAACTTGTACATCATGTTTCCAGGCAATTTTAGTCAATTCGCCTAAAGTTTCTAATTCTGCAAATTGTGCAGCATCATTGGCATCGGCAATGGAGCCCGGACGTAAACCATCTCCTAAAGAAAAAGCTACATCATATTGTTTCATGATTTCGCAGATTTCTTCAAAGTGCGTGTACAAGAAGTTTTCTTTATGATGAAATAAACACCATTTTGCCATAATGGAGCCACCGCGCGAAACGATTCCTGTGACACGATTTGCAGTTAAATGAATGTATCGAAGTAAAACCCCTGCGTGAATTGTAAAATAAGAAACACCTTGTTCTGCCTGCTCAATTAAAGTATCACGGAAAATTTCCCAAGTTAAATCTTCGGCAATTCCTTTTACTTTTTCCAAAGCCTGATAAATGGGAACGGTACCAATTGGAACTGGTGAATTACGAATAATCCATTCTCTGGTTTCGTGAATATTTTTTCCTGTAGATAAATCCATAATGGTATCAGCGCCCCAGCGACACGCCCAAACGGCTTTTTCAACTTCTTCTTCAATGCTCGAAGTCACGGCACTGTTCCCAATATTGGCATTAATTTTTACTAAAAAATTACGGCCTACGATCATAGGTTCGCTTTCAGGATGATTGATATTATTTGGGATTATGGCTCTTCCGCAAGCCACTTCAGAACGAACGAATTCTGGTGTGATTTTGCTTTTTGGTGTATTGGCTCCAAAACTATGACCGCCATGCTGGCATTGCATAGCTTTAGTTTGCTCATTTAAAAGTTCGATGCGTTGGTTTTCGCGAATCGCTATATATTCCATTTCCGGAGTAATTATTCCTTTTTTGGCGTAATACAATTGCGTTACGTTTGCGCCTTTTTTAGCACGTTTTGGCTGATGCAAATATTCAAAACGAAGATGATTCAGGTTTTCATCTTTCAATCGGCTTTGACCATAATCTGATGTGATTTCGCCTAGAATTTCAACATCATTTCGATTAAGAATCCAACTTTCGCGTAAGCGTGGTAAACCTTTTCGAATATCAATTTCAATATTTGGATCTGTGTATGGACCAGAAGTATCATAAACAGTTACTGGAGGATTTTTTTCGATCCCACCGTTTGAAAGTTTCGTGTCGCTAAGATGAATCTCACGCATCGCTACTTTTATCGGGTGAATTTCTCCATCTATGTATACTTTTTTAGAATTCGGAAATGGGGTTCTGGATATTTGTTCTTCTGTTGTCATAGTAAAAGAAGTTATGAGTTATAAGTTATGAGTTATTGTAGAGGCGCACTGCAGTGCGTCTACGTCCTAAATGGAATTGGAATTTGGATTTTTTTTTATTGGAATTTATTTCTAACCTCCCTGCGTGGCAGAAATAATTAAAATTTCGTCAGTTTCTTGTACGAGGAATTCGTTCCATTTGGTTTTTGGAACAACAGTATTGTTAATAGCAACGGCGATTCCGTTTTGTTTGTGCGGAATTTCGAGATCGAGCAATGATTGAACGCTTAGCGATTCAGCATTGAAATGTTTGGTTTGTTGATTGATTTTTAGTTCCATTCCTTCTTGAATTAGTATAGAGTTATACTTTAGGAATGGCTACAAGAACGCATAAAAATGCGCGCAGAAGTCATCTTACTTTTCCCTACGCTAGTATGAACTAGATCAGGTTCAGAGGGTAAAATCTCAGCCTACAAGTTGTAGACACCCCTAAAGTGTGAAGCAAATATAATGTTTTTTGTTTAAAAGTTTCAGGTTTCAAGTTTCAGGTTCAAAAAAACTGAAAACTGTCACTGAAAACTGCGACTGTGACTGTAAACTATTTTGTTCTCGTCCAGCAGTCTTCGATATGATCATTGACCATTCCGGTTGCCTGCATGTGAGCGTAAATAACGGTTGAGCCTACGAATTTGAATCCGCGTTTTTTTAAATCTTTGCTGATTGCATCTGAAAGAGGAGTAGTTGCCGGAACGTCTTTTAAAGTTTTGGGATTATTGTCGATAGGTTTTCCATCGGTGAATTTCCATATATACTCTGAAAAACTTCCAAATTCTTCCTGAACTTTCATAAAAGCCTGAGCGTTTGTAACGGCAGCTTTTATTTTTAAACCGTTTCGAATAATGCCTGTGTTTTGCATTAATTCTTCGATTTTATCTTCAGAATAATTGGCAATTTTTTTATAATCGAAATGATCGAAGGCATTTCTGAAATTCTCTCTTTTATTTAAAATGGTAATCCAGCTTAATCCAGCCTGAAAAGTTTCTAAAATTAAAAACTCAAATAAAGATGCATCATCATAAACGGGAACGCCCCATTCTTCATCATGATATTTTTTGTATAAATCACTGGCTGAGCACCAGCCGCATCTTACTTGATCTTCGTTTTTCATTATTTTCCTATTTGCCAGCTATATCCTTTTACTCCTGGAATATAAGCAGAACGACCAATTATAATCAATTCGTTATGGATTTTTTTGTCGTACTTAATGCCAATTGCTGTTCCTGATGTATATAATTTATTAGCTTTAAAAGTAATTTTCATAAGACCATCTTTGAATTTAGCATCTGAAACTTTTTCAATAAACCAGGTCGACCGCCATTTTATGGCTATTTCATCTTCAGAAGTTTTTGTAATACTTTTTACAAGTTTTACGGCTTCTTTAGGGATTTCAAAATTTTCAGTTAATTGTTTCTGATTTAAAGTCTGTCCAATTTTACTGAGAGAAAGTATTCTTTTTAGATTGCCAAATGTTACCAAAGATTTGTTTTCTTCTTCATTCCAGTTTAAGTTAGTGTTTTCTGGCTCAACTTGTTGATTTTGAATTTGTGGTCTGCTTTGGCTTTCCTTTTTTGATGAAAAATGATTTCGTTTGTCAGTTGCAGAATTATGAGCAAGATCTTTAGATATCCCGATAGTTTTTAATGGTGTTTTTTTTAATGTTTTCGCAGAAGCGGGATTTAATTTATCGACAGGATAAATTGTTTTTCGTTTCTGCTGCTTTTTTTCATCGTTGCCACAGCCCATCAAAAAACAGGTAATTGAAAGAAATAGCGTGGCAATTGTCTTTTTCATAACTACAAGATAGCTTTAATCTTTGATAGTAAGATCTTCTTCCAAATATTTTTTTATCAAATGATGTCCAAGGTAAATTAAAGGAGTTAATACAACCGCAACCGAAAGTTTGAAAATGTAACCTGTTAGTCCAGAGGTGATAAAAGTTTTAAAATCGATTTTTCCGGGAAGCCAGAAAGCAATTCCCAGTACAATAAAAGAGTCAAATAATTGAGAAATTACCGTAGAACCAGTTGCTCTTAACCATATTTTCTTTTCTCCGGTTCTTTTTTTGAAAAACCAAAAAATCCAAACGTCGATTAACTGTGATACCATAAAAGCAACTATACTTCCGAAAATAATCCACATACTCTGTCCAAAAACGGCATGAAACTGCTCATCATTAACCGGACTGATTCCTTTTGCTGCCGGAATTACAATCGCCATAAATAAGATTAAAAATGCATAAGCAATTAAACAAGCAGTTATAAAAGAGAGTTTTTTTACTCCTTTTTCGCCAAAGTATTCATTAATCAAATCAGTAGTTAGAAAAACAATCGGCCAGGGTAAAATCCCTATACTCATTACAAAAGGACCAATCTGAATTAATTTTCCTCCAATAAGTTCAGCCACAACGGCATTCGTGATAAATATTCCTGATAGAACTACAAAGACAATTTCTTTTCGGGTTTTAAACATGTTATTTTGGTTATGATGATTCAAATTTAAACTATTTCTTCAAATGTTCGAAATGGATTAATGAGTTCGTTTGAAGTTTGCTTTTGATTGGTTAATTTTGAGATGCTGCGATATTTTCTTTTAGGAAATTATTTAAGCAGAAAATTATTAATGCATTTTATTATGAAAACACAAATAGATTTAAATAATCCTTTACTTCAGGAATGGTCTGGTCCTTATGGCGGAGTTCCGGATTTTACAAAATATAAAATCTCTGATTTTAAACCCGCAATTGAGTTTGCTATTCAGGAAAAATTAGAGGAGATTGATGCAATTGCAAACAATGTTGAAGAACCTACTTTTGATAATACAATTGTTGCTTTAGAGCTTTCTGGCGAAAAACTGGACAGAATTCATGCTGTTTACGGAATTTACAGATCAAATTTAAGCAGTCCTGAATTTAATGTGGTTGATACAGAAATGTCTCCAAAACTGGCAGAGATTAGTGATAAACTATATCAAAACGATAAATTGTTCCTCAGAATTGAAAAACTGTATAAAGCTGCCGAAAGTAAAAAGTTAAATCCTGAACAACAGCGTTTGCTTTGGCTTTATTATACTGATTTTGTTCGAGAAGGAGCGGAGTTAAATGAAGAAGATAAAAAGGAAGTAGCCAGAATTAATCAGGAACTTGCCAGACTTTTTACTCTTTTCAGCCAAAAATTATTGGCAGAAGAAAATGATCAGTTTTTAGAATTAAAATCTGAAAATGATTTGGATGGTTTGCCTGAGGAATTTAAAAACGCAGCCATTGCTGAAGCGAAAGAAAGAAAGCTGAATAGTTTAGCTAGTATTGGCAACACAAGATCTTCGATAGAACCGTTTTTGACTTTTTCAAATCGAAGAGATTTACGAGAAAAAGCATTTGATATTTTTGTAAAACGTGGTGATAACAAGAATCAAAATGATACTAATGAAACGCTGGTTTCAATTTTACAATTACGTGCGAAGAAAGCCAAAATATTAGGCTTTAAGAATTTTGCTGAGTGGAGTTTGTCTAATAAAATGGCTAAAGACCCACAGAAGACTTTAGATTTAATGGAATCGGTATGGAAGCCAGCTGTTGAAAAAGTAAAAAATGATGTTGCTGCAATGCAGGAAATGGTAAATAACGAAGGCGGAAATTTTAAAATTCAACCTTGGGATTATCGTTATTATGCAGAAAAAGTGCGCAAAGCAAAATATGATTTAGACCAAAATGAGATAAAACAATATCTTCAGTTGGAAAATTTACGTGAAGCCATGTTTTGGGTTGCGGGTGAATTATTTAATTTAGGATTTAAACAATTATTTGATGTTCCGGTTTATCATCCTGATGTTCGCGTTTGGGAAGTGAATAATAAGAATACGGGTAAATTAATCGGGCTGTGGTACTTTGATCCTTATGCGCGTGTTGGCAAGCGTTCTGGAGCGTGGATGAACTCGCATAGAGATCAGCAAAAAATAAAACAAAAAGTACTGCCAATAGTATCGAATAACTGTAATTTTATAAAAGGAAATAGTGATGATCCAGTATTGATTTCCTGGGACGATGCTACAACTTTATTTCATGAATTTGGGCACGCTTTGCACGGTTTATGTTCAAATGTTACTTATCCGAGTCTGTCAGGAACTTCGGTTGCGAGAGATTATGTTGAGTTTCCTTCGCAATTACTGGAACATTGGCTGGCAACTCCAGAGGTACTGAACAAGTTTGCGCTTCATTATAAAACAAACCTGCCATTGTCTGAATCTTTGGTAGAAAGAATAGAAAAAGCAGCGAATTTTAATGAAGGTTTTGCAACTGTCGAAACCATTTCGAGTTCTTTTGTAGATATGAAACTGCACTTAACAACTGAAACTGTTGACCCACATCAATTTGAAAAAGAGGTTTTGGCTGAAATCAATATGCCGTCAGAAATTGTAATGCGACATAGAATTTCGCAATTTGCTCATATTTTTTCAAGTGACGGATATGCAGCGGGATATTACAGTTATTTATGGGCCGACGTAATAAATGCAGACGCTTATGAAGCCTTTTTGGAAGGTGATGGCCCTTATGATAAAAAAGTGGCGGAACGTCTTTATGAGATTGTTTTAAGTGTTGGAAATAGTGTAGACAATGAAAGTATGTATGAGGATTTTAGAGGACATGCCCCAAAATCTGACGCTTTAATGCGTGCGAGAAATTTCCCAGTTGAGATTTAAAAACTAAAAATAAAAAAGCCCGAATAAATTAATATTCGGGCTTTTTATATTGAAATAATAATATATTAACCTAAAGTAACTCTTTTGAAACCTGTGATTTCAACGTTGTATCCTTTAACGTAATCACCAACTTTTTTACTATCGTCTTTGATAAAGTTTTGATCTAACAAAGCTTTTTCTTGATCTAAAGTAGTGTTGTCAGAGATAAAACGCTGTACTTTTCCTGGAATAATTTTGTCCCAAATTTGCTCTGGTTTACCTTCAGCTTTTAATTCAGCTTTAGCATCTTCTTCAGCTTGTTTTAAAACTTCTGGAGTTAATTGAGAGTAAGAAATGTATTTAGGAACATTTTTTAAAGTTTTTCCTAAACGTTTTGCTTCTTCATTATCTTTTTCGATTACAGCAATACGAGCAGCAAGTTCAGATTCAACGAAAGCAGGATCAAAATCTTTGTAAGATAATGTATCAGCTCCCATAGAAGCAACTTGCATAGAAACATCTTTAGTTAAAACGTCAGCGTTAGGAATTGCAGCAGAAATTGCAGTTAATGCAGCAATTTTGTTAACGTGAACATAAGATCCAACGAAAGCACCTTCTAAAATTTCAAAACCACCGATTTCGATTTTTTCACCGATAACACCAGTTTGTTCGATTAATTTTTCAGCAACTGTAATTCCGTTGAAATCTGAAGCTAAGAAATCTTCTTTAGAAGAGAAGTTAATAGCTCTTTCTACTAAATCTTTAGCTAAAGTTACGAAAGCCTCATTTTTACCTACGAAATCAGTTTCGCAGTTTAAAGTGATGATCGCTCCTTTAGTGTTGTCAGCATTAACAAAAGAAACAGCAGCTCCTTCAGAAGACTCACGGTCAGAACGGTTAGCAGCAACTTTTTGTCCTTTTTCTCTAAGGACTTGTATAGCTTTATCGAAATCTCCATCAGCTTCAACTAAAGCTTTTTTACAGTCCATCATTCCGGCACCTGTAGATTGTCTTAATTTATTTACGTCTGCAGCAGTAATTGTTGCCATAATATTTTGAATTTTAATGTTAAAAGTAAAAATTCCATCTTTTAAATTCTAAACTCCAATTTTATTAAATTATCAACATAACGTTTTTAATTTGTGGTTTGGATTTTAGAATTTAAAATTTGGAATTTAAAATTTGATTTATTCTTCAGTTGCAGGAGCAGCCTCAGCCTCAGCAGCAGGAGCAGCAGCTTCTTCAGCTACTTCAACTTCTTTTTCAGAACCTCTGTCAGAAAGACCTTCGATAACTGCAGTAGTCACTAAAGATAAAATTTTGTCAATTGATTTAGAAGCATCATCATTTGCTGGAATAACGTAATCAACCTCTCTTGGGTCAGAATTCGTATCAACCATTGCGAAAACTGGAATGTTTAATTTTTGTGCTTCTTTTATTGCGATGTGTTCAGCTTTGATATCTACTACGAACAATGCTGCAGGTAGTCTAGACATATCAGCGATTGAACCTAAGTTTTTCTCTAATTTAGCACGTAGACGATCAACTTGCAAACGCTCTTTTTTAGATAACGTCATGAAAGTACCATCTTTCTTCATTTTATCAATAGAAGACATTTTTTTAACTGCCTTTCTGATAGTTACGAAGTTAGTTAGCATTCCACCTGGCCATCTTTCAGTGATATAAGGCATGTTTGCAGCCTTTGCTTTATCAGCAACGATGTCTTTAGCTTGTTTTTTGGTAGCTACGAATAAGATTTTTCTACCTGATGCAGCGATTTTTTTCAAAGCTTCGTTAGCTTCTTCAATTTTAGCTGCAGTTTTATATAGATTGATAATGTGAATACCATTACGCTCCATATAAATGTAAGGAGCCATGTTTGGATCCCATTTTCTAGTCATGTGTCCGAAGTGAACACCTGCTTCTAGTAATTCTTTTACTTCTATTTTGTTTGCCATTTTTGTACTAGTTTACGTTCTGTTGATTAGCAATGTATAAATGGCGATTTCTCTGGCTTTATACATTTAGATGCTAAACTATATCCTACCTCGATAGGAGAGCAACAATAACTGTGTTTTTTAATTTCAATAAATAATTGATAATGTCTTGTCCCATCTGAACAAGACAGGTAATATTAACGTTTAGAGAATTGGAATCTCTTACGAGCTTTCTTCTGACCGAATTTCTTACGTTCAACCATTCTAGGGTCTCTTGTTAATAAACCTTCTGGTTTAAGGATAGCTCTGTTTTCGATGTTCACTTCACACATTACACGTGCTAATGCCATTCTTACAGCTTCTGCCTGACCAGTTGAACCACCTCCGTAAACGTTTACTTTTACATCAAAGTTACTAGCATTTTCTGTCATAGATAATGGTTGTAATACTTTGTATTGTAAAGTTGCAGTTGGAAAGTAAGTTGCGAATTCTTTTTTGTTTACAGTGATTTTACCTGTTCCTTCAGAAACATATACACGTGCAACAGCGGTTTTTCTTCTACCGATTTTGTGAATAACTCCCATTACTTAAGATCGTTTAGGTTAACAGTTCTAGGTTTTTGAGCTCCGTGAGTATGCTCAGCACCTACAACAACATTTAGATTTCTAAAAAGTTCAGCTCCTAATTTGTTTTTAGGTAACATTCCTTTTACAGCTTTTTCTACTAATAATGCAGGGTTTTTAGATTGCAATACTTTAGCAGTTAAAGTTCTTTGTCCTCCTGGGTAACCTGTATGACGCATGTAAATTTTGTCATTCATTTTTGTACCTGTAAGGTTAATTTTTTCTGAGTTGATAACAATTACGTTATCTCCACAGTCAACGTGCGGTGTGTAACTTGGCTTGTACTTACCTCTTAAGATCATCGCAACCTTTGAAGCAAGACGACCTAAGTTGTGACCTTCTGCATCAACAACAATCCACTCTTTAGTTACAGTGGCTTTGCTAGCTGAAATTGTCTTGTAGCTTAATGCGTCCATAATATTATTTTAATTAAACATTCCATCCCCAATAAAGGGGATGCAAAAGTACAATTAATTATTTTAAAACCAAATACCTGAAAAGAATATTTTATATCCTGAAAATCAGGCTTTCAGTTTTTATTTTTAAAACCATAAAAAAACCGCCCTCACAATAACAGCGAGGGCGGTTCAAAATTAACCTTAATTTTTAACTAAACAATAAATATATTGGCTATATCGACCACTTGTTGTGTCGTTAACGGTTCATCATAAGCTTCTGATCCTGCGGCAGCACCAAATGCTGAGGCTGTATTGAAGCCTGCCTGCATGGTTACTCCTTCGCCATCATAAACAGCCTGCGTTGCTGCCGGCATTCCGGCACCTCTTTCAGCATTAGAGATCCAGCCTTTTAAACCTCGCAGTCTTCTAACTTCAGAAGCGTGTCTGGCCTCAACTGAGTGAATTTGTAATGCTGCTGTCAGTAAATCAGGTGTAGATATTAAGTTAGCGGCCTGACCTTTATATGCTCTTACGCCTGTATCTTCAAAAGCTTGTGCCAATGCCAGAAAGGTAGGATAGTCATTAAAAGGATCAAATGCTCCGCCTACAGTAAAGTCAAAAGTTGGTTTTGGAACGAAGTTAGCGCTCATTGTTCCGCCAAGCCCCGCAATTAAAAACGAAACGTGATCTGCTTCGTGTGCCGCGATTTGCTGAAAAACTTTTAAATCGCGTCCGCCATTTTCAGAAGCTGGGATTACTCCAGAATCTAATGCCATGGCGTAAAATTCGTTTTCCAGATATTCCAGAGTCAATGCAAACTGCAAAGCTCCAATTGGTGTCGCTGGTGTTGCCGTTATGTCTTTTGCAAAAGCTTTATTAGTAAAAGCAGCCAATCCAAAAGGAATTGATGCCATTGCCAGGTTTTTTCCGATATTCCCAAACTGCGTAAAACTGTCTCTTCTCGAACCAGTGCTTTTCATTAAGCTGTCATCAGTAAAGGTTTCTATAAATTTTAAAATATTCATAATTTCTAATTTTTAGCTAGTTAAGATTAAGGTAAATAATTGGCCGTGAATTTTGTGGTAATAAATCCGGCAGCAACTGGTAGGATTTTTGACGGATCTTTTGCAACGTCTAATCCGGTTGAAGTGCTTATAATATCATCTCCGGCAAAATCTTTTGAATTCGGGTTGATCAAGCTTCTAATAGCAGAAGCGTGTCTTGCTTCTACAGAAACAATTTTTCCGGCTAATAATAAATAATCAGGGCTTTTAATAAGTCTGCCTGCTCCATTATAAGCAGCAACACCAGTATCTTCAAGTGCTTTTGCGGTAGCTAAAACTTCGGTACGGCTATTAAAATTCAAAGCACCATAACTAAAGGCTAAAGAAGGAAGTAATTGAGAACCAGGATCTGGAAGCGCTCCGGTTAAAGCGGCTTTAAAAAAATCTCTGTGAACTACTTCGTGATGGTAAAGATCTGTAAGGACCTGACGTTCTGTGTCATTAAATACAGTATTAAAGTTGGAGGCATTTACCACTTTAGTGTAAAAATCGGCTTCTAACTGCTCTAAGGCGTACGCATAAGTTAGAACACCAAAGTCTCCTGAACCTAAATCAAAAACACCATTTTTGACTCCAGGTAAGGAATTATCCTCCATATTGTCATCGTTATCATTGTCGCTGCAACCAGCTAAAACCAAACCTGCGGTAACTAATGTTAGTCCACTGAGCTTCAGAAAGCTCCTTCTGCTATCCAGGGAAGGGTTGACTTCCTGAATTTTAACTTCGTTTTTCATAATCTAGGCTTTTATTAAGTTAATAACATTCTATTAAGTTTAATAACGAAATTTTTAGACATGCGGTTTCAGAAATTTCTTCTTTTTTAGAATTATTTCGAATAGATACTATTATTTCAAATAGTGGCAGGGGTTTTTTGTTTTATTTTCGGTAATTCTACTATATTTGTATTAATTACATAAACTTTTATTAGATGAAAGCTAAAGCAACTCTAAAACAAATTGCGAAGGAACTAGGTGTTTCTGTGTCTACAGTGTCTAAAGCACTAAACGACAGCCCGGAAATAAGTGAGCAGACGAAGGTGAAGATTAAAGAGTATGCCAAACTCAAAAATTATAAACCGAATGTTATTGGTCTGAACTTGAAGAATCGAAAAACCAAAACAATTGGTGTAATTATACCTAATATATTAAACTCCTTTTTTGCAAAGGTTTTTAGCGGCATCGAAAAGGTTGCCGATAAAAAGGGATATAATGTAATTACGTGTATTTCGAATGAATCTTTAGAGAAAGAGGTTCATACGCTTGAAATGTTAAGCAACGGAACTATCGACGGATTTATTCTTTCGGTTTCTGAAGAAGCACAAAAGCTTCAGGATTACAATCACTTTTCGGCTATTATTAATGACGGAACGCCAATTGTAATGTTTGACAGAATTGCTGATGAAGTAGAATGTGATAAAGTTGTAGTTGATGATTTTGACTCTGCTTTAAACTCGACGCAGCATTTAATTAATTTAGGATGTAAAAATATCGCCTTAATTTCTTCTGTAGATAATTTAAGTGTTGGAAAATTAAGAGCCGATGGATATTTAAAAGCTTTAAAAGACAATAATATTCCGGTAAACGAAAAAATTATTCTTCGTACGGATTCTGAAGATGATATGAAAGCTAAAATTGATTCGATTTTTGATCATAAAATTGATGCGATTTTTGCTTTAGATGAAAATGATTCAGTTGCGGCTTTAAGAGTAAGTTTGAAAAAAGGATACAAAGTTCCTGAAGATATTTCGATAATTGGTTTTGCTGATGGAATCTTGGCTTCAAGACGTTTGTCTCCAAGTTTAACAACAGTTAGTCAGCACGGAATTGAAATTGGTGAAGTGGCTGCCAAAAAACTAATCGAAAGACTGGAAGAACCAGAAGGTGAAACTTCTGATTACGAAACAATCATTATCAAAACAAAATTGAAAGAAAGAGAGTCTACGAGAAAGGCTTAATTGTAAAAATATAATTCATAAAAAAAGGACTGTTCATTTGAACAGTCCTTTTTTTATGTTTAGTGTCATTTCGACGAAGGAGAAATCTCCGC
Organism: Flavobacterium sp. NLM; assembly: GCF_002210235.1. NCBI lineage: Bacteria > Pseudomonadati > Bacteroidota > Flavobacteriia > Flavobacteriales > Flavobacteriaceae > Flavobacterium > Flavobacterium sp. NLM. The sequence goes on along the minus strand of NZ_LIAC01000005.1, from coordinate 39,828 downwards.
AAGTAACTCCGCAATGAGGATCCAATCTTTGTCGAGCTTCTCGCGAAGATTTCTCCTTCGTCGAAATGACAAGATTGTGTTGATTGTTCTTGATTCATAAATCTAAAATCTACAATCAAAAATCTAAAATGGCATTAATGCGCTTCTAACCAATCTTTACCCAAACCAAGTTCAACTTCTAAAGGAACCGCCATTTTGAAAGCATTTTCCATTTCGTGTTTAATCATTGGCTGAATTTTTTCTAATTCGTCGTTGTGCACATCAAACACAAGCTCATCATGAACCTGTAGTAACATTCTGGATTTCCAGTTTTCGTCTTGTAATTTTTTATGAATGTTGATCATGGCAATTTTAATCACATCGGCAGCACTTCCCTGAATTGGTGCATTTACAGCATTTCGTTCGGCAGCACTTCTTACAACGGCATTCGCAGAATTTATATCTTTTAGATAACGGCGACGACCTAAAATAGTTTGTACATAACCGTTTTCACGCGCAAAATCAACCTGATCCTGCATATATGATTTTAATCTCGGATACGTTTTGTAATAAGCATCAATCAAAGCAGCACTTTCACCGCGAGATAATGAAGTCTGATTGCTTAATCCGAAAGCAGAAACACCATATATAATTCCGAAGTTTACCGTTTTAGCATTACTTCTTTGTTCGCGTGAAACTTCTTCAAGCGCTACATCAAAAACTTTTGCTGCGGTTGCTCTGTGAATATCTTCACCGTTTTGGAAAGCTGCAATCATATTTTCTTCACCACTCAAAGCAGCGATAATTCGTAATTCAATTTGCGAGTAATCGGCAGAGATTAAAGTGTGGTTTTCATCGCGCGCCACGAAAGCTTTACGAATCTGACGTCCTCTTTCCGTACGAATCGGAATGTTTTGTAAATTCGGATTATTAGAACTCAAACGTCCAGTTGCGGCAACAGTCTGCATATAATCGGTATGAACTCGTAATGTCTTTTTATCAACTTGTTCCGGCAAAGCCAAAATATAAGTACTTTGAAGTTTCACCATTTGACGCCAGTCCAAAATTTGTTTTACAATAGGATTGTCGTTTGCTAAATAAGTCAAAACTTCCTCTCCGGTTGCATATTGACCCGTTTTGGTTTTCTTTTGCTTTGCTCCGCCAATTTTAAGTTTATCAAATAAAATATCTCCTAATTGTTTTGGAGAGGCAAGATTAAATTTCTCGCCGGCAGTTTCATATATCTGTTCTTCTAAAGATTTGATTTCAATTTCCATCTCTCCAGACATTTGTTTTAAGAAATCAACATCAAGGCGAATTCCTTCTGTTTCCATTGCAGCTAAAACGCTTACTAACGGAATTTCAATTTCATCAAACAGCTTTTTAGTTTCTGTTTTGTCTAATTCTGTAGTAAAGATTTCTTTTAATTGTAAAGTAACATCAGCATCTTCTGCAGCATATTCTTTAATATCTTCCAAAGGAACATCACGCATCGAAAGCTGATTTTTTCCTTTTTTACCAATTAGAGTTTCAATTGATTTTGGTGAGTATTTTAAATATGTTTCGGCCAAAATATCCATATTATGACGCATATCCGGATTAATTAAATAATGCGCAATCATGGTATCAAAAAGTTTCCCTTTTACCGTAACTCCGTAATTAGCAAGAATTTTTAAATCGTATTTTAAGTTCTGTCCAATTTTTTCGATGTTTTCATTTTCAAAAAACGGAACAAATTTGTCTACTAAAGCTTTTGCTTCTTCCTGACTTTCCGGAAACGGAACATAAAATGCTTTTCCTTTTTCGTAAGAGAAAGACATTCCCACAAGTTCTGCATGCAACGCATCGATTCCTGTAGTTTCGGTATCAAAACAAACCGAAGTCTGCTTTTGTAAATTCTGTAAAAGCAATTTAATTCCTAAATCCCCCTGAACGGTTTGATAGGAGTGCTCAGTATTTTCTAAAGTATTGTAAAATGAATTTCTTGCAGCTTCTGTACTTTCATCAAGAGTAATTCCGCCTCCGCCAAAAAGATCAAATTGGTCTTCGTTCTTTGGCTGTGGTTTTTTGTATAATTTAGGATCGGCTGCCGGAGCACTATTTGCTAATTCATTTCCGCCTCCAACTTTAAATAAGTTATCAAACTGTTCCGCCATTCTTCTAAATTCCAGTTCCTGAAAAATAGCATCTGTTTTTTCGATATCAGGGCGTGAAAGTTCGTAGTCATCTTCATTAAAAACAACATCGCAGTCGCATATAATCGTTGCCAGTTTTTTAGATAAAATACCTTTATCTTTATTCGCTTCGATATTTTCTTTCATTTTTCCTTTTAGCAAATGTGTATTGTCTAAAAGGTTTTCCATTGTACCAAATTCTTTCAAGAATTTTTTAGCGGTAACTTCACCAACTCCTGGCAATCCAGGAATATTATCCACGGCGTCGCCCATCATTCCTAGAAAGTCTATAACTTGTTCAGGTCTTTCGATTTCAAATTTTGCCAAAACCTCTGGAATTCCCCAAATTTCGATTCCGTTACCCATACGGGCAGGCTTGTACATGAAAATATTTTCAGAAACCAATTGCGCAAAATCCTTATCCGGCGTTACCATAAAAACCTTATAATTTTGTTTTTCGGCTTGTTTGGCAATAGTTCCAATTAAATCATCGGCTTCACAACCTTCGATTTCAATAATCGGAATATGCATGGCGCGTAATAATTCCTGAATATAGGGAACTGCAATTTTAATCGCCTCAGGCGTTTCATCACGATTGGCTTTATATTCTACGAACATTTCCGTTCTTACATGACTTCCGCCTTTGTCAAAAGCAACAGCAAGATGATCTGGTTTTTCTCTTTTAATAACATCTAAAAGTGAGTTCATAAAACCCATAATTGCAGATGTGTCCATTCCTTTTGAGTTTATTCTCGGGTTTTTTATAAAGGCATAATAGCCGCGAAAAATTAATGCATAAGCATCTAGAAGAAAAAGGCGTTTTTGAGTTGACATATAAAAAATATTAGTCTGTAAAAATAAACAATTGGGTTCTCAAAAATTAGACTAAGAAGATTTTTTTTCCACCATATAAGTTATATAAGTTCATTTTAGTAGGGACGCATCTGTAGAGACGCACTGCAGTGCGTCTTTATAGTTGTATAAATATTGTAACGGTTCAATATTTAAATGAACTTATATAACTTATATGGTGAGAAAAAATAATTTATATGGTTCAAAAACGAGCAAAGCGTTAATGTCAAGTTAATTTTTTTTATTCAGGGATTTCTTCATTTTGTCTTCATGTTATGGAGGTAATTTTGATCTGTAAAATAAAAGGTAATTAATTTAAATCTTAGAAATCATGAGAAATTTATTGATGGTATTAACAGCAGTTTTAGGAACAAGCGCAATGGTTCATGCGTTTCCTGCAAAAGATGGTAAAACAGTTCCTGCAAAAGAAGTAAAAGCAACAAAACACCCAAAAAGCAAAACTGATAAAAAAACAAAATCAGTAAAAAGTGAAGCTCCAAAAGCAGAAACAGCAAAAGCAAAAAAATAAACAAAAAGATAATTTAGAAAAAAAGGTTGGTTAATTTAAAAATTTAAAATCATGAAAAAATTAATTTTATTAGCGGTAGCAGTTTTAGGAACAACTGCAATGGTAAATGCTCAAACAACTCCAGCTCAGGCAGCGCCTGCAAAAGAAGTTAAAGCGACAAAACACCATCATAAAGGAAATAAAAAGGCAAAAGCTGAAGCTCCAAAAGACGAAGCTGCAACTGTGAAAAAATAAGAATTACTCTCGTTTTGTTTTCGAAGCATTGTAACGGAGGCAAAACAGGAATAATGATTATGATGAATGCGATTGAAGAAAGCTGATGAAGAAATTTGTCAGCTTTTTTTATTCGTTAATTTTTTAATAACACGTAACCGGACTTTTGATAATTGATTAATTTTAGTTGCGTTTAAATGCCTTTTTTATGAATGTTTTAATTGTGGAAGATAATAAAGAACTTGCAGTAGAGGTTTATGACTTTTTGTGCAATGCGGGTTATATTTGTAAAATAGCGAATAATTGTGCCGATGCTCTTGAAGAATTTGCAAGCAATGATTATGATGCGATGCTGCTTGATCTTGGTCTGCCGGACGGAGATGGTTTTGAGGTTTTGCAGACGATTCGAAAAACAAAATCAAAAATTGCGGTAATTGTACTCACGGCGCGCGGAGAATTAGATGACAGGATTAACGGACTTCATCTGGGTGCCGATGATTATTTGACGAAACCTTTTGCTTTAACCGAATTAGCAGCAAGATTATTTGCCGTAATCCGCCGCATTCATGGTTTTACTTTAAACAATTTAAGTATTCACGGATTTTTGCTGCAGCTTCAGGATTATAAAGTCAGTTTTAATGATGTGCCTTTAAGTTTGACCAAAAAGGAATTTGATATTTTTCAATATTTGGTTTTAAATAAAAACAGGGTAATTACAAGACTTCAATTGACAGAACATATTTGGGGCGATATTCTGGAGGTAAACTCCGATTCTAATTTTATAGACGTACACGTTCGTAACCTTCGAAAAAAATTAGACAAACATACTTCGATTGATTGGTTTGAAACCGTTAGAAATGTTGGTTATCGTATTAATGAATAAATAGATTTTTGTGAAGATAAAACATCAATTGGCCATATTTAATGCACTAACAAGATTGTTGGTGATTTTGGTTTTATGGCTCATGCTTCCTATTTTGGTCGAAAATGTGGTTTACAGACACATTAATAATGGATTAATCGAAAAGAAACAGAAATTCATTGATCATTTAAACCAGCAGGAAATTAATGATTTTATCGAAAATGAAGATGATTCTACCGAAACTTATTCGCAGTTTTCTACACTTCACAGCGAATTTTTGGTTCTTTCCAGAGTTCCCATAAAACCACATCAAAAGAAAACTTCTTTCAGTAATGAATACCGAATTATTGAAGGGGAAGAAAATGAATACCGAATTCTGCAGCATCATTTTAGTTATCAAAATGAAGAATATCAACTCGAAATTGGGAGCAGTTTAAGCGAAGTAAAAGACTTGACTTTTATTATAAAGCTTTTTATAATTGTAGTTTTGGTCGTTATTCTTTTGGTTACTTTTTTGGCCGATACTTTTTATATCGAATATTTACTGAAACCTTTTTATAAAATTATCGATACTAAAATAAGGCGGGTCAATGAACCGGAGGTTTTTGATCATACGCCCATAAATGCAAAATCGAGAGATTTTAGGGAATTAGATTTGGTTTTAAACCAAATGATGAACCGTATTGCGGAGCTTTTTAAAAAAGAGAAACAGTTTATTTCTAATGTTTCGCACGAGCTTTTAACTCCAATTGCTTTATTGAAAAACAAGCTGGAAAATTTATTGCAAAATGATTCTTTAGATGATAATGCTGTGGATAAAATCGCAGGTTCATTGAAAACGCTTGATATGCTGAAAAAGATCATCAATAATTTACTGCTGATTTCCCGAATCGAAAACAATCAATACGAAGCCAACGAAAATATCAGTTTTCAGGAAATAATAGAGGATTTGCAGGAAGATCTGCAGGATCGTATTGATGATAAAGGAATTGAGTTTGTCAATAAAATGGAACATGATTTTGCTTTTAGAGGCAACAAAACTTTAATTCATATTTTGATCTATAATTTAGTTACGAATGCCATAAAATATAATAAGCCGGACGGAAGTATTATTGTTTCTGATGGGTTTTTGCAAAATCAATATTTTATTTCCATTACAGATTCAGGTATTGGTTTAAATGAGTCTCAAATCGAAAATATCTTCAACCGCTTTGCCAGAGTAAGTTCAGATCAGGAAGGGCAGGGGTTAGGTCTTGCTATTGCTAAAAGTATTGCTGTTTTTCATCATATAGAAATTAAAGTGAACTGTCTTATAAACGAAGGAACAACCTTTATTTTATTGTTTCCGGAAACGCAAAAACACAATTAAAAGTTAATTTTTTCAGATTGGTGCAATCTTCATTTTGTCTTCATTTACTGATTATATCTTTGAGCTATAAATAAAGAAGTAGTAATCACAAAAATCAACAATCATGAAAAAATTAATTTTATTAGCGGTAGCAGTTTTAGGAACAACTGCAATGGTAAATGCTCAAACAACTCCAGTAAAAGAAACTCCGGCAAAAGAAGCAAAAGTTGCTAAAAAAGAGAAAAAAGCTGATAAAAAAGCTAAAAAAGCAGAAGCTAAGCCAGAAGCGGCAAAAGCTCAAAAATAATGCGATAAAGGTTTATTGAATAAACTTTGTTGTAGACTAAAGGTTTTAAATAATTTGGCTGCAAAAGCTGATAGAGAAATCTATCGGCTTTTGCTATTATTTGAGTTAAATTTTTGATAATAAAAAGCGATAGAATATTCATTCTTTGTTACTTTGCTTAAAACTGTAAATAAATGATCCTTCGTTTTGTAATTCTATGTGCTCTTTTTCTATTTATTGAGTTCTATTCGTATCAAGCCTTTCGTACTTTAATCAAATTAAGATGGGTACTGATCAGCTATCAAATTATTAGTGTACTGCTTTTAGTTTTCATAATATATTCTTTTACGCAATTTGACCGTTCTGTTGGGCAGACCAAACAAACCATGTTTACAATGGGATTAATGTTATTGGTTTATGTTCCTAAAATTGTGCTTACACTTGTAATGTTTGGAGAAGATATTTTTAGAATAGGAGCCAGTATATTAAACTACTGCATGTACAATGCGCCTAGAAAAGAAATGATGCCGGACAGACGTAAGTTTGTCAGTCAGATTGCTTTAGGTTTGGCGGCGGTTCCGTTTTTATCTTTGATTTACGGAATTTTCGAAGGGAAATATAATTTTAAAGTATTCAAGCAGACTATCTTTTTTCCGGATCTTCCAGATGAATTTGATGGTTTTAAAATAACACAGATTTCTGATGTTCACAGCGGAAGTTTTGATAATCCTGATAAAATTAATTATGCAATTGATTTGATTAATGAACAGGAATCAGATATGATTTTGTTTACAGGAGATATCGTAAATACGCATGCAAAAGAAATGCATCCGTGGCTGGAAACTTTTAGCAGAATTAAAGATTACAAATACGGAAAATATGCTGTTTTAGGAAATCATGATTACGGAGAATACGTGACTTGGCCTTCTGAAAAAGAAAAAGATGAGAACTTTGCAGAAATCAAAAATCTTTACGGCAAAATAGGTTTTGATCTGATGCTGAATGAAAATAAATACATTCAAAAAGGTGCAGATAAAATTGCTTTAGTTGGTGTCGAAAACTGGGGACAGAATTTTAAGAAGGCCGGAGATTTGAAAAAAGCTTCGCAAGGACTTCACGAGACTGATTTTAAAGTTTTAATGAGCCACGATCCAAGCCATTGGGAATATGAAGTAAAAAAAGATCCTAAAAACTTTCATCTAACTTTATCTGGTCATACACACGGAATGCAGTTTGGAATTGAAATTCCGGGATATTTTAAATGGAGTCTGGCGCAATACATTTATAAACAATGGGCAGGACTTTATGAAGAAGCCGGAAGATATGTTTATGTGAACCGCGGATTTGGTTTTCATGCTTATCCTGGACGAGTTGGAATTATGCCTGAAATCACGGTTATTGAACTAAAAAAAGGTAAGAATGTGGCTTAATTCGTTAAAAATGCTACATTTGTATTAATTATATCTTTTTAATAGATTAAAAGAATTAAATTTTTGGTTTTATGTCAAAATTTGGAGAACTTATAAATGCTCAGGTTCCAGTGTTAATTGACTTCTACACAGATTGGAACGAATCATCAGTATTGATGCATCCGGTAATAAAAGATGTTGCGGCTGCGCTTGGAGATAAAGCGAAGGTAATTAAAATTGATGTTGATAAAAATCAGGAACTGGCCGAAGCATTAAGAATTAAAGGACTTCCGACTTTAATGATTTATAAAGAAGGACAAATGATCTGGCGACAATCCGGAGAACTTGATGCAAATACACTTATCGGAATTGTTCAGGATCAATTCGACGTATAAAATACTTCAGAAATAAGATATTGTTCGGGTTTTCTAATGAATAATATCAAACTTATATCCATTCTCTTTTAAAAAATGCAGCGTTTTTGGTAAGGCAAATTTTAAATTTGGCGATGCTTTTATGCTGTCATGGAATACAATTACGCTTCCCGATTTTACATTTTTAGTAACATTTTCAAGACATTTTTCAGGAGTTATGCTTTGGTCGAAATCGGCGCTTAAAACATCCCACATTATTATTTTATAGCCAAGTTTGCGTAAAATCTTTGATTGCGCTTTTTTAATTTTCCCGTAAGGCGGACGAAATATTAAATTGTTCGGTTTTATTTCTTCTTCTAAAATCTTAGCGCAGTTATTTACATTTTCGATATACTCATTCGTATGTATTTTCCAGCCATTTACGTGGTTCATTGTATGGTTTCCAATACAATGTCCATCTGTGATTAATTTTTCGAATAAAGATAAATTGGCTTTAATATTTTTTCCAATACAGAAGAAAGTAGCTTTTGCATCAAACTTTTTAAGTTCAGATAAAACCCAGTCTGTAATCTCTGGGGTTGGGCCGTCATCAAACGTTAAGTATATTTTCTTTTCGTTGTTTGGAATATCCCAACAATATTTAGAAAACACCTTTTTAATAAATGAATTAGTTTTTACCCAATAAAAGCTCATTTTGATTTTATTTATATCTACGTAAAAATAAAAAATGCAGCGCTTTTTATCAAGAAGCACTGCATTTTTTTAATCAATATATTTTTCGTATATTATTATTCTTTTTCGCGTCCAAAACGTTCAAAAACATTTACATACGTATTAAATACTGTTTTATGTTTTTCGTAGAAAGCTTTGTCTTTATTTTCTCTCATAACATGAAGTAAACTTCTGTAACGCTCAATATCTGTAATAATATCCATTGCTAAATCAGTTTGGTCAGTTGGAGGCAGAGTAGCGTAATAGTTTAGATTTTCTTTGTATTTATTTACTAGTTTATCTAATAAATCATGCGCTTTAGCTGTTTCTCCTACTTTATAATATCCGCCTGCAAATGGCTCAACTAAAGAATAATAACCAAATTTATCCAATGGCATTTTTGTCATTGCTAAATTAATTACGTTTTTAGCCTTGTCAATTTTACCTTCGGCAATAAGTTCGTCTACTAAACGTGATAAGTTAGTACGGTATGTAATACTGTTTCTTCTGGTTTCAGGATCATGATAAATTTTTTCGCTTTCGCTGTTACCCCAGTCCCATTTCATTACGATATCATACATTTTATCGGCATCAATTTGTCCCATATCCATTGGTCCTCCATCTTTAGAAGGTACGTTTCTAACAGGAACTAATTTATAAACCATACCGTCTAATTGAAGATAATCTTTTAACCATAAATAATCTTCATCGTCAAAAGCACCTCCGCTAAAATAAATTGGACGTTTCCAGTTATTATTAGCCAAAATATCCAGCATCATTAACCTGTTTTTGTAAAGAGCACTTCCTTTAATGTCAATATCCATATAAGGAACAATTGAATCATTATATTTAGGATTTACAACTTTGTTTTTAAGAATGATGTTTTTGTCAACATTCACTCTAATTTTATTCGTTGGATAAAAATGAATCGTTTGTCCGTTTTGTAAACCTACAGTTGACTTTGGATTTTTAATAAAATCAAGGAAATCTTTGATGTTCCAGCGTGTTTCAATCTTCGGAATATGAGCTACATAATCTAACTTATCCCCAACATATTGATCATGTGTAAATGATATTGGTAAAGGATCAGATTCATATGATTTTGCTTTCATTTGGTCGATATACCAATCTGTCATGAAAAGACTTGTATTTACAATCTTAACATCGGTTCTAAAATGCTCGATTTCCTGAGCATACCAAAGCGGGAACGTATCGTTGTCTCCAATAGTAAATAAAATAGCATCCTTATCACACGAACTTAAATACGCTTTTGCCATTGCAACAGCAGTATATCGGTTTGATCTGTCGTGATCATCCCAGTTTTGAGAAGCCATTAAAACCGGCGCTGCCAATAAACTTACTGCAATAATAGCTGGTCCGGCGATTTTTGGAGCAATATATTTCTGAATACTTTCATATAAAGAATAAACTCCAAAACCAATCCATATGGCAAAGACATAGAAAGATCCAACGAGTGCATAATCCCTTTCACGAGGTTCAAAAGGTCTTTCATTTAAATAGATTTTTAAAGCGATTCCCGTAAATAAGAATAAGGCTAAAAGCACATAAAAACTTTTAAGGTCTTTATTAGCATGATACATTATTCCAATTAATCCTAAAATGAAAGGAAGGAAATAGTAAACATTACGTCCTTTGTTGTTTAAAACATCAGATGGTAATTTATCCTGAGAACCCAAATGAACAGAGTCAAGCGCTTTGATTCCGCTAATCCAGTTTCCATCTAAATTGTCGTATTTCCCCTGAACATCGCTTTGACGTCCAACAAAATTCCACATTAAATATCTCCAGTACATATATCCAAATTGGTATTCGAACATAAAACTGAAATTATCACCAGTAGTTGGTTTTTCGATTATAAGATATTCTCCGTAGCTTTTTAAGAACTTAACATAACCTTCGTTGTCAATTTGCTTTTGAGCATAAGCATTTCTGAATTCAGATATTGTTTTTTCTACTTCATTACGAAGCTGTCCAGTTGCTTTGTTGTATTCTTCTTCGGTTAATTGACTTGCATCAATTCCGTATTTACCTAAATCATCCTCATAATTATAGTCTGGATTGATTCGGAATTTAGGCGGATTTGTGAAACTGATATAGTTTTGAATGTGTCCGGTTTCGGTACTCCACATTCTTGGCAGAATTGCTTTTTGATTGTCGTCGCTGTTTTGTTCTGCGTTTTTATAATTATTGGTAATAATATATTTACCAGTTTTATTGTCTCTTTCGTAGTTAGGTTTTTTGTCTAAATATGGAGTGTTAGCATCAAGACCGGCGAAAACTTCGGTATATTGAGGACCATAAAATAATGGATTTACACCGTATTGTTCACGATTGTAGTAGGCTAAAACCTCGGCAGCATCTGATGGTTTGTTTTCATTAATTACCGTATTGGCATTTGCACGAACAGGAAGCATCATCCAGGTAGAGAAACCAATTAATATAAATAAAGTACAAAGGATGATGGTGTTATAAAAAATTAATCCTTTTTGTTTAGTGAATTTTAATCCGAAATAGAAGAAAGCAATTAATAATAAAGTCACGAAAATAGTTCCGGAATTAAAAGGTAATCCTAAACTGTTTACCATGAAAATTTCGGTTTTACCGAAAAAAGCCATCGTTAAAGGCAGAAGTAATTTGAAGATAAACAACAAAATTCCTATTACAACTACATTGGCAATAAGAAAGTTTTTAATGGTAACTTTTTCGTAATGCTTAAAATAATATAAAAATCCAATTGACGGAATCGTTAATAACGCCATAAAGTGAACTCCAAAAGAAAGACCAACAACTAAAGAAATGATCAATAACCATTTGTTTCCTTTTGGTTTGTCCATATCTTGTTCCCAGCGTAATCCCAGCCAAAAAAGCAATGCAATCAATAAAGAAGCCATTGCGTAAACTTCTGCTTCGACAGCATTAAACCAAAAGCTGTCAGAGAAAGTATAAGCTAAAGCTCCAACAAAAGAACTTCCTAAAATAACAATAGAATTATTTTGATCAATTTCGGCAAAACGCGCTACGATTTTCTTTAAAATCATAGAAGAAGACCAAAATATGAATAAAATTGTAAAGGCACTAGAAAAAACAGACATCATATTTACCATCACAGCTACATGCTGGGCATCTATAGCAAACATGGCAAAGAAAGCTCCCATCATTTGGAATAAAGGTGCTCCCGGCGGGTGGCCAACTTCTAGTTTAGCTGCTGTGGCAATATATTCGCCGCAATCCCAAAAGCTCATTGTAGGTTCGACAGTTAATGTGTAGGTAATTAAAGCGATTGCAAATGCAAACCAACCAATAATTGTATTCCATTTATTGAAATTGAATTGTGCCATATTTAGGTGTTATAATTTTGTATGTTTTTCAATCCTACAAAGAAAATGTTTTTTTATGTAAAGAAACGAGCATTAACAAAAAATTCTATAATAACTATTTGTAAATATTAATGTATTGTGTATAAGGCTCTTTTGAAAAAGTGCGGGGCTTTAAAATGAAAAAGAATGAAAAAAAATATTTTTTTTGATAAAAAAGTTTGCGCAAACTAAATAAAACCTTAAATTTGCACTCGCTTAACAGCACTGCTGGTCTATGGTGTAATGGTAACACAACTGTTTTTGGTGCAGTCTTTCTAGGTTCGAGTCCTAGTAGACCAACGTAAAAAGCCTCTCAAATCGAGAGGCTTTTTTTTATGCAAAAAAGTTTGCTTAAAAATTTGCACAATTTAAATAAAGGTTTAATTTTGCACCCGCTTAACAGCATTGCTGGTCTATGGTGTAATGGTAACACAACTGTTTTTGGTGCAGTCTTTCTAGGTTCGAGTCCTAGTAGACCAACATAAAAAGCCTCTCAATCGAGAGGCTTTTTTTATGGAATAAATTTAAAATTCAGAGTATTTATTTCTTCATTGAAATTTTGATTTAAATTTTTAAGGTGATAACTGGTTTTACCGCATGGTTTACTAAGCCTTCACTTATACTTCCGTTAAAAAAGTGTGCGAAACCAGTTCTTCCGTGCGTACACATTCCAATAATATCGGCGTTTATGCTGTTAGAAAAATTGATAATTCCTTTTTCGATATTAGTGTCATTGTAAATATGTGTGTCGTAATTTGTGAGATTGAAATGATTTGTAAAATCCTTAATTGCTTGTTCGATTACGTGTGTTGGTTTAAAACTATTTGGAGTGCAAATAGTTACCAGATGTAATTTTGCGTCAAAGGATCTAGTGAAATTTAAAAGCCTTTCAAACGGTTTTTTGGTTTCTTCTGTAAAATCAGAAGCAAAAACAATATTTTGAACATTGAAATCTGAAATATCTTTTTTGATGACTAAAACAGGAATTTCGGAATTTCTTACTACTTTTTCGGTATTTGAACCAATTAATAATTCTTCAAGTCCTGAAGAACCGTGTGAGCCCATAATAATTAAATCAATATTATAGTCTTTGCTTACTTGAGTAATACCGTGAATTGGTTTGTCCATTTTTACAACTTCCGTGACCTGAATTCCGTCAAGAAAAGCGCTTTGTGAGATTGCGTCAAGAGTCTCATTTGCTTTTTGCATAAAAAGCATAGTTTCGGGAATGCTTACACCTCCAAATATTGCATCATTGGTTTGATGCGGGAATTCGAGCATGTGTAAAATAATGATTTCAGAATTGTTTTTTTTGGCGATTTGAGCGGCGATTTTTAAGGCGTGTTCTGCATGTTCTGAAAAATCAGTAGGTACTAAAATTCGTTTCATAATTTTCGGGTTAAATTATTAGAATAATATGTTTTTGAACGCTACTATAAAGATAAGAAATATTTTTAGAGCAATCTATTTATTTGATTTATAAAAAAATCACTATATTTGCACCGTTATTTATTAAAATCTAAATAATGAGGGGACTAATTGTCCCCTCTTTTTATAAAATTATGACATTTAAGGAAAAAGTAAACGAATTAATTACAGAAGCTCTTCTGGAAAAGCCATCGATCTTTTTGATTGATCTTGCGGTTTCGGATTCTTTTAAAATTAGTGTAGGTTTAGACGGAGATAATGGAGTGGCGCTTCAGGATTGTATTGATATTAGTCGTGCAATCGAGAATAATCTGGATCGTGAAGAACAGGATTTTTCGCTTGAAGTTGCATCGGTTGGAGTAGGTTCTCCTTTGAAATTAATAAGACAATACAAGAAAAATATTGGTAGAACGTTGATTGTTACTACAAATAATGAAAAAATTGAAGCAGAATTAGTAGAAGCTAACGATGTTTTTATAATTTTGTCTTGGGAGGCAAGAGAACCGAAAAAAGTAGGAAAAGGAAAAGAAACAGTTCAAAAAGAACAACAGATACCTTATACAGAAATTAAAGAGGCAGTTGTTACAGTAACATTTTAATTAAAGAATTCGCATGGAAAATTTAGCATTAATCGATTCATTCTCAGAGTTTAAAGATAATAAACTTATTGATCGTGTAACGCTTATGGCAATTTTAGAGGACGTGTTTAGAAATGCATTGAAGAAAAAATACGGTTCTGATGATAATTTCGATATCATTATAAATCCTGACAAAGGAGATATGGAGATATGGAGAAGAAGAGTTATCGTTGCTGACGAAGATCTTGATTTTGAAAATGAAGAAATTACTTTGACTGAAGCAAGAATGATCGAAGCGGATTTTGAAATTGGTGAAGAGGTTTCTGAAGAGGTAAAATTGATTGATTTAGGAAGAAGAGCTATTTTGGCTTTACGCCAAAACTTAATATCTAAAATTCACGAACACGATAATACAAATCTTTACAAGCAATTTAAAGATATTATTGGTGATATTTATACTGCCGAAGTACACCACGTACGTCCAAGAGTTGTTATTTTAGTTGATGACGAAGGAAACGAGATTGTACTTCCAAAGGAAAAACAAATTCCATCTGACTTTTTCCGTAAAGGAGATAATGTTCGTGGAATCATTGAAAGCGTTGAATTAAAAGGAAATAAACCACAAATTATTATGTCTAGAACTTCTGAGAAGTTTTTAGAAAAATTATTTGAACAAGAAATTCCTGAAGTATTCGACGGTTTAATTACAGTTAAAAATGTAGTGCGTATTCCGGGAGAAAAAGCAAAAGTTGCTGTAGACTCTTATGACGACAGAATTGATCCTGTTGGAGCTTGTGTAGGTATGAAAGGATCTCGTATTCACGGAATCGTTCGTGAATTAGGAAACGAAAATATCGACGTAATCAACTATACAAACAATATTCAATTGTTTATTACAAGAGCATTAAGCCCTGCAAAAGTTTCTTCAATCAAAATTGACGAAGAAAACAAAAGAGCTGAAGTTTTCTTGAAATTAGAAGAAGTTTCTAAAGCAATTGGTAGAGGAGGTCACAATATTAAATTAGCGGGTCAGCTAACAGGTTACGAATTAGATGTTATTCGTGAAGGAGATGTTGCAGGTGCAACGGCTGATGAAGACGATGTTGAATTAACAGAGTTCTCAGATGAAATCGAAGACTGGGTAATTGAAGAATTTGCTAAAATAGGTTTAGATACTGCAAAAAGTATCTTAAAACAAGAAGTAGAAGATTTAGTAAGAAGAACGGATTTAGAAGAGGAAACTATTCTTGACGTTATGAAAATACTAAAAGAAGAGTTTGATAACTAATTATCTGCTCTAACAACACAACGAAAAAGGTAATAATAAAAAGGTTATATGTCTGAAGAGAGAGTAATAAGAATAAACAAGGTTTTAAGGGAATTAAATATCTCGTTAGAAAGAGCTGTTGATTATCTAAAAGATAAGGGAATTGCTATTGATGCAAATCCAAATGCTAAAATTTCTGACAGCGAATTTAATATCCTGCAAAGCCAATTTGCGGGCGATAAGGGGAATAAGGAAGCTTCTAAAGAAGTAGGGGAAGAGAAAAGAAAAGAAAAAGAAGCATTGCGTGTTGAGCGCGAGAAAGAAATTGAGGACAAACGCAGACAAGACGAAGAACGTCAGAAACAACAAGAAATCATCAAAGCGAGAGCTGTTGTTACCGGACCTGTTCAAGTTGGTAAAATTGATTTAAATCCAAAAAAACCTGCTGTTGCTCCAGAAGAACCAGTTAAGGCTGAAGAGCCTAAAACTGTTACTCCATCTCAAACAGAAAAACCTGTTCAAAAAGAAACTGCACCATCAGAGCCTGTTGCTCCTGTAGTATCTGAAGAGAAAAAGGTGGAAAAACCAATTATTACAGAGAAAAAAGAAGTAAAAGCTGAGAATTCTAAAACAGCGCAGGAGCCAATTGTTTCAACTGATCCTGCAACTGCTGAAGAAACGATCACTACTCAATATCAAAAATTATCAGGAACTACTCTTACTGGGCAGACAATTGACTTGTCTCAATTTAACAAGCCTAAGAAAAAGAAGGAAGAACCGAAAATTACTCCAAATAAACCTGGAGCTCCGGGAGCTGGAAACAATAATAACGCTAATAAAAATAAGCGTAAAAGAATCGCTCCTAAACCTGGTACACCGGGTGCACCAAAACCTGCAACAGGAAATGCGCCGGGAACACCAAACCCTAATAAAATTACTCCAAATACAGGAGGTGGAGGCTTTAATGCTAACAGAAGTGCAAGACCAGGTTTTGTAAAAGGAAACCGTCCTGCAATTGTTGCAAAAGTTGAGCCTACTGAAGAAGAGGTAAAAAACCAAATTAGAGAAACTCTTGAAAAACTTCAAGGTAAAGGTGGTAAATCTAAAGCGGCTAAATACAGAAGAGATAAGAGAGAAACGCACCGTCAGAAATCTGATGATGAGCAAAGAGCTCTTGACGAAGGAAGTAAAACGATTAAAGTTACAGAATTCGTTACAGTAGGTGAAATTGCCATCATGATGGATGTGCCGATTACTAAAGTAATAGGTACTTGTATGTCTCTTGGAATCATGGTAACGATGAACCAGCGTTTAGATGCTGAAACATTAACTATTGTTGCTGATGAATTTGGTTACGAAGTTGAGTTTATTACTGTAGATATCGAAGAAGCAATTGAGGTTGTTGAAGATAAAGAAGAAGATTTAGTTACTAGAGCGCCTATCGTTACTGTAATGGGTCACGTCGATCACGGTAAAACATCTTTACTGGATTATATCCGTAAAGAAAATGTTATCGCTGGTGAGTCTGGAGGTATTACACAACACATTGGGGCTTACGGAGTAACTCTTGATAATGGTCAAAAAATCGCATTTTTAGATACACCGGGTCACGAGGCGTTTACCGCAATGCGTGCACGTGGAGCTCAAGTTACCGATATTGCTATTATCGTAGTAGCGGCGGATGATGATATCATGCCACAAACAAAAGAAGCAATTTCTCACGCACAAGCTGCGGGAGTGCCAATTATATTTGCAATCAATAAAATTGATAAACCAAATGCTAACGTTGAGAAAATCAAAGAGCGTCTGGCTAGTATGAATTTACTTGTTGAAGATTGGGGTGGAAAAATTCAGTCACATGATATTTCTGCAAAAGTTGGAACAGGAGTAAAAGAATTATTAGAGAAAGTTTTATTAGAAGCAGAAATCCTAGATTTAAAATCTAATCCAAATAAAGCGGCTCAAGGAACAGTTGTTGAAGCTTTCTTAGATAAAGGAAAAGGATATGTATCAACAATTTTAGTTCAGCACGGAACTTTAAAAGTTGGAGATTATATGCTTGCAGGAAAGCACCATGGTAAAGTTAAGGCGATGCATGATGAAAGAGGGCATATAGTTTTAGAAGCTGGTCCTTCGACTCCGGTATCTGTTTTAGGTTTAGATGGAGCTGCAACAGCAGGTGATAAGTTTAATGTATTTGAAGATGAAAAAGAAGCAAAACAAATTGCATCTAAACGTTCTCAATTAATGCGTGAACAATCTGTACGTACTCAGCGTCATATTACACTTGATGAAATTGGACGTCGTATCGCTCTTGGTCAGTTTAAAGAATTGAACGTAATCCTTAAAGGAGACGTTGATGGATCTGTTGAAGCATTATCAGATTCGTTCTCTAAACTTTCTACTGAAGAAATTCAAATTAATATCATACATAAAGGAGTTGGTGCAATTACAGAAACTGATGTTATGTTGGCTTCTGCATCTGATGCAATTATTATCGGATTTAACGTTCGTCCTGCTGGAAACGCAAGACAGCTTGCTGATAAAGAAGAAATCGATATCCGTTACTACTCTATTATCTACGCAGCAATCGATGACTTGAAAGATGCGATGGAAGGAATGTTAGCTCCTGAAATGAAAGAAGAAATTTTAGGAACTGCAGAAATTCGTGAGATTTTCAAAATTTCTAAAGTTGGTTCAATCGCTGGTTGTATGGTAACAGATGGTAAAATCTTAAGAACTTCTAAAATTAGAGTTATTAGAGATGGAGTTGTAGTTCATACAGGTGATCTTGTTGCTTTAAAACGATTCAAAGATGATGTTAAAGAAGTAAGCAAAGGTTATGATTGTGGTATTCAGATTAAAGGATTTAATGATATCGAAATAAGCGATGTTATTGAAGCGTACCATGAAGTAGCAATTAAAAAGAAATTGAAATAATATTCAAATCTATATGTAAAGTCCCAATGAAAATTGGGACTTTTTTTATGCGCTCAATTTATATTTGTCTACTTTGATATAGTTTATAAATATTTTAGCCAACTCAAATTTTAGTATTATTTTTGGGAGAATCAATTTAATACTATATAATATGAAACCAATAATATATTCATTCGTTTTGTTTTTATGTTTTTCTACTTTGTCTTTTTGTCAGGAAGCTGTAGAAAAACCTGCTCCGCCAGCGGGTAATGCACTAATTGGAGATTTCTATTGTGCTGATGTTTCTGATGTTTCAATTGACAAAGCAATTTCTGTTGAAAAGCTTGAAAGCAAATTAAAGGATACAAAAAAAGAAGAAGGGATTTCTGTGAAAGGTGAGGTGACTAATGTTTGTGAAAAAAGGGGATGCTGGATAACTCTTAAGACAGAAAATGGGTCATCTTTCTTTGTAAAAATGAAAGATTATGCATTTTTTGTTCCAACAGCTCTAAAAGGCAAAAAAGTAGTTTTAGAAGGTAACGCAGAGCGCAAAGTTACCTCTGTAGATGAGTTGAAGCATTATGCGAAAGATGCTAAAAAGTCAAAAGCTGAGATAGATGCTATTACTGCGCCAAAAGAAGAAATTGGATTTTTAGCAGATGGCATAAAAGTGGTAAACTAATTGAAATTTACAAATTTGAATTTGATATTATAACTGAATCTGCAAAGGTTAAAGAGTTTAAAAAGATACTTAGATTTATAAAAAGAAAAAGCGAGATAATTATCTCGCTTTTTCTTTTTATTTAGTTTTTAATTATTTACCAGGCTTAAGTAAAAAGACGCTTTTGTACTTTTTTCTAATGTCAATTAAATTCCTTTCGGCTTCTATTCTTGATTTAAAATTTCCAACAATAACCTTGTAATTCGGAGTGTTAAAAATTATGGTGCCGTCAATATTTGTGTATTCTCTTTTAAAGTCCGACAAAGTCTTTTTTGCATCTTCGCTTTTGCCGCTAAAAATTTGAATTCGATAAGAATCGTTTGTACTTATTGATGTGTTAAATTTACGTTTGTCGTTCAATAATTGCTCAAATTTTGGGTCTTGATTCAGTGTTAAATTTTGGCTTTGAGCATGAATATTATATGCTAATGTCAACATTGTGAATGTTAAGAAAACGTTTTTTGAAGAGGTTAAAATTCTCATAATGTGATGGTTTTTATGCAAAAATACTATTTAAAGTTTGTATGTAAAATTTTAATATTATTTAGAATTGATATAAATTGATATTTAAGACTATTTTAAGGTTTTGAGAATAGTTCATAAGTCGTATTTTTGTGCAAGTTTTAAAAGAAGGTATTAGTTTTTGTCTGATTTATTACAGAAAAAATCATACCAAAAATTAGTAGATAATTATTATACTATATGAAAAAGGTGGGTAACCATAATTCGATCTCAAGAAAATTATTACTTAGTTTATCGCTAACGTTAATTTTCTCCCTAACTTCATTTGCTCAAGATCCGGCTGCAGCTCCTGCGGCGACTGAAGCTGCTGCAGCTCCTGCTGCTGCATCTGGTGGTGGTGATCCAGTAAAAGGGAAAGAACTTTTTAATGCAAATTGCGCTGCATGTCACAAATTAGATGCTAAATCAACTGGTCCTGCTTTAAGAGGTGTTGCCTCTAAGCACGATATGGCATGGATTTACAAATGGGTACACAACAGTTCTGATATGATTAAATCAGGAGACCCTGTTGCTGTTAAACTTTTTGAGGAAAATAACAAGTCAGTAATGACTTCGTTCCCTCAATTGGCAGAAGCTGATATTGATAATATTATCGCTTATACTTCTCAGCCTATACCAGAAAAACCTGCTGGAACTACAGCTGCTTTGCCAACTGGCCCTCAAGCAGAAGGAAGTGGGATTTCTAATAATATTATTTTAGGAGCTCTTGCTTTAGTAATGGCTATTTTAGTTGTTATGTTGTTCATGGTGAACAAAGTATTAACTAAAGTTGCAAGTAATAATGGAATCGTAGTTGGGCCTAAAGAAGCCAGAACTCCAATTTGGAAAGCATTTGCTAAAAACCAATTTTTAGTATTAGTTACTTCTATATTCTTGCTTTTAGCTAGTGGTTACTTTGTATACGGATACTTGATGCAGGTTGGTGTTGATCAGAATTATGAGCCAATTCAGCCAATTCACTATTCACACAAAATTCACGCTGGTGATAACGAGATCAATTGTAAATATTGTCACTCTGCTGCACGTGTAAGTAAAACGGCTGGTATTCCTTCTTTAAATGTTTGTATGAACTGTCATAAAAATATTTCTGAAGTTGCAGAAACTACTGCTACTGCTGAATACAGCAAAGCATTTTACGATGCTCAGATTCAAAAATTATACGATGCTGTTGGATGGGATAAGACTAAACAAGCTTATACCGGAAAAACACAACCTGTAAAATGGGTTCGTATTCATAATCTTCCTGATTTTGTTTACTTCAACCACTCACAACACGTTTCTGTTGCAGGAGTTGAATGTCAAACTTGTCACGGTCCAGTACAGGAATTTGAAATCATGAAGCAATATTCTAAATTAACAATGGGATGGTGTATTGACTGCCATAGAAAAACTGATGTTAAGATGGAAGGAAATGCATATTATGATAAAATTCATGCTGAACTTTCTAAAAAATACGGTGTAGAGAAATTAACTGCAGCGCAAATGGGAGGTTTAGAATGCGGTAAATGCCACTATTAATCGAATTATTAAGATTTTAATATTTATATACAATGTCATCAAACAAAAAATACTGGAAAAGTGTTGAAGAACTAGAAAATAGTTCTATTGTTGAGGCGCTTAGAAATAACGAATTTGTTGAAGAGATTCCTACGGATGAATTCTTAGGAAATGCAGATGCTTTAGCTTCATCTGGAACTTCACGTCGTGACTTTTTAAAGTACGTAGGATTTAGTACTGCGGCAGTTACACTTGCTGCTTGTGAAGGTCCTGTGCACAAGTCTATCCCTTATGTATTACAACCAGAGCAAATCATTCCTGGTGTTGCAGATTACTATGCAACTACTGTTTTTGATGGTTTTGATTTTGCTAACCTTTTGGTGAAAACTCGTGAGGGTCGTCCAATTAAAATTGAAAACAATACTATTTCTGGAGCTAAGTTTTCAGCTAATGCAAGAGTTCATGCATCTATCTTAGGATTATATGATAGCATGCGTTTGAAAGCTCCTAAATTAGATGGAAAAGCTAGCAGCTGGTCAGCAGTTGATTTAAAAATTAAATCAAGTTTGGCAGATGCGAAAGCAAAAGGAGGTCAGGTAGTATTATTAACTAATACTTTAGCAAGTCCATCTACTGAGAAATTAATAGGTGAGTTTATTGCTAAAAACCCAAATGCAAAGCATGTTGTTTATGATGCCGTTTCTTCTTCTGATGCATTAGATGCATTCGAAACTGTATATGGAGAGAGAGCTTTGGTTGATTATGATTTTTCAAAAGCTTCATTAATTGTATCTGTTGGTGCTGATTTCTTAGGAGACTGGCAAGGTGGTGGATACGATGCTGGATATGCAAAAGGACGTATTCCTCAAAACGGAAAAATGTCTCGTCATTTTCAGTTTGAATCAAACATGACTTTATCTGGAGCTGCTGCTGATAAGCGTGTACCAATGAGTACAGCTGATCAAAAACAAGCTTTGGTTCAAATTTATAATATTGTTGTTGGTGCTTCTGTTCCGGTTACTTTAGATGAAAAATTTAAAGCAGAAGTTGTAAAAGCTGCGCAGCAATTAAAAGCATCTGGTACAAAAGGAATTTTAGTATCAGGAATTGAAGATAAAAATGCACAATTATTAGTTTTAGCTATCAATCAGGCATTGGCTAGTGAAGCTTTTAATACTGCTGGAACTAGACAAATTAGAAAAGGTTCTAATGCTGTTGTAGCACAATTAATTAAAGATTTGAATGCAGGAAGTGTTCATACTTTAATTATGAGTGGTGTTAACCCGGTTTACACTTTAGCTGATTCAGCTTCTTTCGTGTCTGGATTGAAAAAAGTAAAAACATCAGTTGCTTTTTCTTTAAAAGAAGATGAAACTGCTGCAATATCTACAATTGCTGCTCCTGCACCTCATTATTTAGAGTCTTGGGGAGATGTAGTAATTACAAAAGGAACTTACAGTTTAACTCAGCCTACAATTCGTCCAATCTTTGATACAAAACAATTTCAGGATGTTTTATTATCAGTAAATGGAACACCTGGAACTTTCTATGATTATGTAAAAGCTAATTCTGCAGCAATCATTACTGGTTCTTCTTGGAATAAAGTTTTACATGATGGTGTTTTTGTAATTGGCTCTACTGCTTTAGCTGGTGGTTCATTTGATTTCGCTGGTGCTGCAAGTGCACTTTCAAAATCAAAATCTGCTGGAGACTTTGAATTAGTATTATATACTAAAACAGGTATGGGTGATGGACAACATGCAAACAACCCTTGGTTACAAGAGTTCCCAGATCCAATTACCAGAGTTTCTTGGGATAACTACGTTACAGTTTCAAATGCAGACGCTAAGAAATTAGGATTGTCAAATGAAATTGTTGCAAACGGAGGTTTAAATGGTAGTTATGCTACTATTACTATAGCTGATGGTTCTAAATTAGAAAATGTTCCGGTAATTGTTCAGCCAGGACAAGCTGTTGGAACAGTTGGTTTAGCTGTAGGTTACGGTCGTAAAGCGGCTTTAAAAGAAGAAATGCAAGTAGGTTTAAATGCTTACGCTTTATATAAAAATTTCAATAGTGTTCAGTCTGTTTCTATTGCTAAGGCAAATGGAGAGCATGAGTTTGCTTGTGTTCAAGGGCAAAAAACATTAATGGGTAGAGGAGATATCATTAAAGAAACTACTCTGGACGTATTTAATAAAGAAAATGCTGAACATTGGAACCCACAGCCAATGGTATCTTTAGATCATCAGGAAGTAAAAGCTACTACTGTTGATTTATGGGAATCATTTGATCGTTCTACTGGACACCATTTTAACCTTTCAATTGACTTAAATGCTTGTACAGGATGTGGAGCATGTGTTATTGCTTGTCATGCAGAAAACAACGTACCAGTTGTTGGTAAAGCAGAGGTAAGAAGAAGCCGTGATATGCACTGGTTGCGTATTGACAGATATTATTCTTCTGAAAGTACTTTTGAAGGTGATAACGAAAGAAAAGAAAAAATTGCTGGTTTATCTAGTTCATTATCTACATTTAATGAAATGGAAAAACCTGGAGATAACCCACAAGTAGCATTCCAGCCTGTAATGTGTCAACACTGTAATCACGCACCATGTGAAACAGTTTGTCCGGTTGCTGCAACTTCTCACGGTCGTCAAGGTCAAAACCACATGGCATATAACAGATGTGTTGGTACTCGTTACTGTGCTAATAACTGTCCATATAAAGTTCGTCGTTTCAACTGGTTCTTGTACAACAAAAACAGTGAATTCGATTATCACAT
Organism: Flavobacterium sp. NLM; assembly: GCF_002210235.1. Lineage (NCBI taxonomy): Bacteria > Pseudomonadati > Bacteroidota > Flavobacteriia > Flavobacteriales > Flavobacteriaceae > Flavobacterium > Flavobacterium sp. NLM. The sequence continues at coordinate 15,997 of NZ_LIAC01000005.1, read as the reverse complement.
GAATGATGATTTAGGTCGTATGGTATTAAACCCAGACGTAAACGTTCGTTCTCGTGGAGTTATGGAAAAATGTTCATTCTGTATCCAAAGCACTCAAGCTGTTATCCTTGAAGCTAAACGTCAAGGTAGAGTAGTAGCTAAAGACGAGTTCAACAATGCTTGTGCATGTTCTGCAGCTTGTTCTTCTGGTGCGATGGTATTTGGAGATGTAAATGATAAAGAAAGCGAAGTTGCTAAATTAGCAGAAAGCGATAGAATGTATCATTTATTAGAGCATGTTGGTACAAAACCAAATGTTTTCTACCACGTAAAAGTTAGAAACACTTAGTAAAATTATTAATTAAGAAACAATATAAAGGATTATGTCGTCTCACTACGAAGCACCCATTAGAAAACCTTTAGTTATAGGTGATAAATCATATCATGATGTAACTGTAGATGTGGCAGCGCCTGTTGAAGGACCTGCAAATAAACAATGGTGGATTGTATTTTCAATCGCATTAACAGCCTTCCTTTGGGGGTTAGGCTGTATAATTTACACCGTATCTACCGGAATTGGAACATGGGGATTAAATAAAACAGTTGGTTGGGCTTGGGATATTACTAACTTCGTTTGGTGGGTTGGTATTGGTCACGCTGGAACTTTGATTTCTGCGGTATTATTACTTTTCCGTCAACGTTGGAGAATGGCTATTAACCGTTCTGCAGAAGCAATGACTATCTTCTCAGTAGTTCAAGCAGGTTTATTTCCAATTATTCACATGGGACGTCCATGGTTAGCATACTGGGTTTTACCTATTCCAAATCAATTTGGATCTTTATGGGTAAACTTTAACTCACCATTGCTTTGGGACGTATTCGCAATCTCAACGTATCTTTCAGTATCATTAGTTTTCTGGTGGACTGGTTTATTACCTGACTTTGCAATGCTTCGTGATAGAGCTATAACTCCATTTAATAAAAGAGTTTATTCTATCCTAAGTTTTGGATGGAGTGGAAGAGCAAAAGACTGGCAGCGTTTTGAAGAAGTATCTTTAGTATTAGCTGGTTTAGCTACTCCTCTTGTACTTTCTGTACACACGATTGTATCTATGGACTTTGCTACTTCTGTAATTCCAGGATGGCATACAACAATTTTCCCTCCATACTTCGTTGCTGGAGCGGTATTCTCAGGATTTGCGATGGTAAATACATTGTTGATCGTTATGAGAAAAGTTTCTAACCTTGAAGCATACATTACATTACAGCATATCGAGTTAATGAACATCATTATCATGATTACTGGATCTATAGTAGGTGTAGCTTACATCACTGAGTTATTTGTAGCTTGGTATTCAGGTGTAGAATATGAGCAGTATGCATTCTTAAACAGAGCTACCGGACCTTACTGGTGGGCATATTGGTCGATGATGACTTGTAACGTTTTCTCTCCACAATTTATGTGGTTCAAAAAATTAAGAACAAGTATCATGTTTTCATTTATTATTTCGATCGTTGTAAACATCGGAATGTGGTTTGAAAGATTCGTAATTATTGTTACTTCTTTACATAGAGATTACCTTCCATCTTCTTGGACAATGTTCTCACCAACATTTGTTGATATTGGAATTTTCATTGGAACAATTGGTTTCTTCTTTGTATTGTTTTTATTATACTCTAGAACATTCCCTGTAATTGCTCAGGCAGAGGTAAAAACAATTTTGAAAGGAACAGGAGATAATTACATTAGAGAAAGAGCAAATAAAGATTCACATCATGAGTAATAAAGTAATATACGCCATTTATAATGACGATGATATTTTGATGGATGCAGTAAAGAAAACCAGAGCTGCTCATCATCATATTGAAGAGGTTTTTACTCCATTCCCAGTTCACGGATTGGATAAAGCCATGGGTTTAGCACCAACAAGATTAGCAATTTGTGCTTTCCTATATGGATGTGTTGGTATTTCTGTTGCAACAACAATGATGAGTTATATTATGATTCATGACTGGCCGCAGGATATTGGTGGAAAACCAAGTTTTAGTTTCATTCAGAATATGCCTTCTTTTGTGCCAATTATGTTTGAGATGACTGTATTTTTCGCTGCGCACTTAATGGTAATTACTTTTTATATGAGAAGTAGATTATGGCCATTTAAGCAAGCTGAGAATCCTGATGTAAGAACAACAGATGACCATTTCTTAATGGAAGTTGCTGTAAACGATAACGAAGCAGAACTTGTTTCTTTTTTCGAAGGTACAGGAGCTGTTGAAGTTAAAGTAATTGAAAAGAATTAATTGTAGCTATGAAAAGGATATATAAAATAACACTTTTAGTTGGTATAACTATTTTAGTTTCATCTTGCCACAATAATTCGGCACCAAACTATCAGTATTTCCCAAATATGTATGAATCTGTGGCATATGAGCCATATACAGAGGCAAAAATATTTAAAGGAGACAAAGAAGGACAGCTTCCTGTTGAAGGAACTATTAATAGAGGTTTTGAGCCTTATGAATATGAAAATTCGACTACAGGTTATGAATTGGCAAAAGCTAATTTAAAATCTCCTTTGACTGAAGAAGAAAGAAATTCTGGAAAAGGTAAAGAACTTTTCGAAATTTATTGTATCAGCTGCCATGGTGCTGCTGGTAACGGTAAAGGTAAATTGGTTGAAAGAGAAAAATTTCTTGGAGTACCTAGCTATAAAGACAGAGATATTACTGAAGGAAGTATATTTCACGTTGAAACTTATGGTTTAAATGCAATGGGTTCACACGCAAATCAATTAAGTGCCCACGAACGTTGGTTAGTTGCTGACTATGTTCTAAAACTAAAAAGCCAATTATAATTGTTGAACAAACTGATCGTAATAGATATGTATACATTTTCAAGTAAATTAAAAACTTTTTCTATCATCTTAATGGTTCTTGGACTATTAGGAATTGGGTATGGTTTTTTAAGTGCGCCTAAAGATATTCAAGAAGTTGAAAAAATACTAGCTGCTGAGGCTCATGGAGAACATGGTGCTGCGCATGCGGAATCTGCAGAGGTTTCTCATAAAGAAGCAGGACATCATGAAGCTGCCGCTGAAGCTTCACACGAAGAACACAAAGGTGGAGAGCACGCAAAAGTTGGCGCTGCTGATGAACACACAGAACATTTAAATCACGTATTGCACCAATTGCAAAACAAGCCTTGGTCTGCATTATATGTAGCTTGTATTTTCTTTTTACTGCTTTCTATGGGGGTTTTAGCTTTTTATGCTATTCAACAAGTTGCTCAGGCAGGTTGGTCTCCAGTTTTGTTTAGAGTAATGCAAGGTATTACAGCTTATTTGCCTGCTGGTTCTATCATCTTTTTTATAATCTTAGTTTTATGCGGATTACATTTTAATCATATTTTTGTATGGTTAGGTGAGCATGTTACAGATCCAACTCATGCTGATTATGATGAAATAATTGCGGGTAAATCTGGATATTTAAACTTTCCATTTTGGATTGTTAGAGCTTTTATCTTTTTACTAGGATGGAATTTATACCGTCATTTTTCTAGAAAAAACTGTTTAGCTCAAGACGAAGCTAACGATGATCTTTACTACAAAAAGAACTTTAAGTTATCTGCAGGATTCTTAGTTTTCTTTATTGTTTCTGAATCAATTATGTCTTGGGACTGGATTATGTCATTTGATCCTCACTGGTTCAGTACTTTGTTTGGGTGGTATGTTTTCGCTTCTTTCTTTGTAAGTGGAATTACTTCGATAGCTTTAGTTACAATATATTTAAAATCTAAAGGATATTTAGAATACGTAAATACAAGTCACATTCACGATTTAGCTAAATTTATGTTTGGTATTAGTGTTTTCTGGACTTACTTATGGTTTTCTCAATTCATGTTGATCTGGTATGCTAACATTCCAGAGGAGGTAACTTATTTTGTAACAAGAATTCAATTGTATAACCTGCCTTTCTTTGGTGCAGTTGTTATGAATTTTGTTTTCCCATTATTAATATTAATCAATACTGACTTTAAACGTCTTAGCTGGGTTATTGTTATGGCGGGTGTTGTAATATTATTAGGTCATTATGTTGATTTCTTTAATATGATTATGCCTGGTACAGTTGGAGACAAATGGTTTATTGGAGTTCCTGAAATTGCGTCTATTCTTTTCTTCTTAGGTCTATTTATATTTGTTGTATTTACTGCATTAACTAAGTCACCTTTGCTTGCAAAAAGAAATCCTTTCATTGAAGAAAGTAAACATTTTCATTATTAATATTTAAAGAAGTAAACAGATGACAAGTTTGTTGGTAATTATAGTTTTAGTTTTATTAGCAGTTGCGCTATGGCAATTGACCAAGATATTTGATCTTACTCAAGTAGGATCTTCTTCGGACGATTCTCAAGTTGCATCAGATAATGATAATAACATTCAGGGATATATCATGTTTGGCTTTTTGGCATTCATTTATATATTTACTATTTATGGTTTACTAAAATGGGGTAATTTGGCACTTCATACTCCTGCTTCTGAGCATGGAATTTTAGTAGATAGTTTAATGAATATTACTTGGGTTTTGATCTTTACAGTACAGGTTATTACACAAGGTTTACTATATTGGTTTTCTTTTAAAAATAGAGGACATAAAGATAGAAAAGCATTATTTTTTGCAGATAGTAATAAATTAGAGGCAATCTGGAGTATTATTCCATCTGTAGTTTTAGCATGTTTAATTCTTTACGGATTGTATGCTTGGAATAACATTATGTTTGTTGACAAAGATGAAGATGTAGTCGAAATCGAATTATATGCTCAACAATTTAAATGGACTGCCAGATATGCAGGAAATGATAATGTTTTAGGAAAAGCTAACGTACGTTTAATTGAAGGAATCAACACATTAGGAGTTGATATGTCAGATCCTAATTCTCAAGATGATATTGTAGTTACTGAATTACATATTCCTAAAGGTAAAAAAGTACATTTCAAAATGCGTTCTCAAGACGTTTTACACTCAGCTTACATGCCTCACTTTAGAGCGCAGATGAACTGTGTACCTGGAATGGTTACTGAATTTGCTTTTGTTCCTACTTACACTACTGCAGAGTACAGAGAGTTGCCATTTATGATTGAAAAAGTGGCAAATATCAATAAACTTAGAGCTGAAAAAAGTGTTGAGTTAGTTGCAAAAGGAGGAACAGCTTTAGATCCTTATACATTTGATTATTTATTATTGTGTAATAAAATCTGTGGAGCTTCACACTATAACATGCAAATGAAAGTTGTTGTTGATACTCCGGAAGATTATAAAAAATGGTTAAGTGAAAAAACAACTTTAGCTCAGGATATTAAAGCGGCAGCTGCTGCTGAAAAACCAGCTGAAGGAGTTGAAGGAACTGCTGTAGATACTGCTGCTAAAGTAAAAGATACTGTAAAAGCAGTTATCGATACTGTTAAGGCTGCGGTTGCTAAAGTAGCTATGAAATAATATTATTAAGAAAATTTAAAGTACACATATATGTCAGCAGAAGCGCACGGTCACGATCACGGACACGATCACGAGCACGAACATCATCATAAAGACACGTTCATTACTAAATATATTTTTAGTATTGATCACAAAATGATTGCTAAACAATACTTGATTACTGGTATTGTTATGGGAGTAATTGGTATTGCAATGTCCTTGCTTTTCAGAATGCAATTAGCGTGGCCAGAAGAGTCTTTTAAAATATTCAATGTTTTATTAGGAGATAAATTTGCACCTGACGGTGTTATGGCAAATGATATTTATCTGGCTTTAGTTACAATTCACGGTACCATCATGGTATTCTTTGTACTGACGGCTGGTTTGAGTGGAACTTTTAGTAACTTACTTATTCCACTTCAAATTGGAGCGCGAGATATGGCTTCTGGATTTATGAATATGATTTCATACTGGTTGTTTTTTATATCTGCTGTAGTAATGTTAAGTTCTTTATTTGTTGAAGCTGGACCAGCTTCTGCAGGTTGGACAATTTATCCTCCATTAAGTGCTTTACCACAAGCTATTCCAGGATCTGGAGCAGGTATGACTTTATGGTTAGTTTCAATGGCTATCTTTATTGCATCTTCATTAATGGGATCATTAAACTACATTGTAACTGTTATCAACTTGAGAACTAAAGGAATGTCTATGACTAGACTTCCACTTACAATCTGGACATTTTTCGTAACAGCTATTATTGGTGTTATTTCATTCCCAGTATTATTATCAGCTGCTTTATTATTGATTTTCGATAGAAGTTTTGGTACTTCATTCTTCTTATCTGATATCTATATTGCAGGAGAGGTTTTACACTACCAAGGAGGTTCTCCGGTATTGTTTGAGCACTTATTCTGGTTCTTAGGTCACCCTGAGGTTTATATCGTAATCTTACCAGCGATGGGTCTTGTTTCTGAAATTATGGCTACGAACTCTCGTAAACCAATCTTCGGATACAGAGCGATGATTATGTCAGTTCTTGCAATTGCATTCTTATCAACTATTGTTTGGGGGCATCACATGTTTATCTCTGGTATGAATCCTTTCTTAGGATCTGTATTTACTTTTACAACTTTATTGATTGCAATTCCTTCTGCTGTAAAAGCTTTTAACTGGATTACAACTTTATGGAAAGGTAACTTACAATTTAACCCTGCAATGTTATTCTCTATTGGAATGGTTTCTACTTTCATCACTGGAGGTTTAACTGGAATCATTTTAGGAGATAGTACTTTAGATATTAACGTTCACGATACTTACTTCGTAATTGCTCACTTTCACTTAGTAATGGGTATCTCTGCACTTTACGGAATGTTTGCTGGTATTTACCACTGGTTTCCTAAAATGTACGGAAGAATGTTAAATAAAAACTTAGGTTATATTCACTTTTGGGTAACAGCAGTTTGTGCTTATGGAGTTTTCTTCCCAATGCACTTTATTGGATTAGCAGGTTTACCAAGACGTTACTATACAAATACTAATTTCCCATTATTTGATGATTTGCAAAATGTGAATGTTTTAATTACAACATTTGCTCTTGTAGGTGGAGCGTTCCAGTTAGTATTCTTATACAACTTCTTTAGTAGTATTTTCTACGGTAAGAAAGCAGTTCAAAATCCATGGAAATCTACAACTTTAGAGTGGACAACTCCAGTTGAGCATATTCACGGAAACTGGCCAGGAGAAATTCCTCACGTATATCGTTGGCCGTATGACTATAGTAACCCAAATCACGATGTAGATTTTGTTCCTCAAAATGTACCGATGAAAGAAGGTGAAGAAGTTTTACACCACTAAAAATATCAAAAGACCGTCAGAAATGACGGTCTTTTTTCTTTAGTTAAAGTTTTAATCGTTCAGATTTACTGTTTTACAAACTGATTAGTTTCTATATCTTTGTAGAATGAATGAAAACCTAGATCCTACTACAAAAGGATATAACCCAGAAGAATTAGATCTTGAAAAAAGATTGCGTCCACTGTCATTTGATGATTTTGCCGGTCAGGACCAGGTTTTAGAGAACTTAAAAGTTTTTGTCGCAGCTGCAAATCAGCGTGGTGAGGCACTTGATCATGCTTTGTTTCATGGACCTCCTGGGCTTGGTAAAACAACTTTGGCTAATATTCTTGCAAATGAGCTGGAAGTAGGTATCAAAATTACTTCGGGACCTGTTCTGGATAAACCGGGAGACTTAGCCGGTTTATTGACTAATCTTGATGAAAGAGATGTTTTGTTTATTGATGAGATTCATCGTTTGAGTCCTATTGTGGAAGAATATTTATATTCGGCAATGGAAGATTTCAAAATTGATATCATGATTGAATCCGGTCCAAATGCAAGAACAGTTCAAATCAATCTAAATCCGTTCACCTTAATTGGAGCAACTACCCGTTCTGGATTATTAACAGCTCCAATGAGAGCTCGTTTTGGGATTTCATCACGTTTACAATATTATTCTACAGAACTTTTAACGACTATTGTGGAGAGAAGTGCCGGTATATTAAAAATGCCAATTGATCTTGAAGCAGCAATTGAAATAGCAGGCCGCAGCCGTGGAACACCTCGTATTGCAAATGCATTATTGCGCAGAGTTCGTGATTTTGCACAGATAAAAGGTAATGGGACTATTGATCTTGAAATTGCCAGATATGCACTAAAAGCATTGAATGTAGATGCTCACGGACTTGACGAAATGGATAACAAGATATTACTAACCATTATCAATAAATTTAAAGGAGGGCCTGTTGGACTTTCGACTTTGGCTACTGCAGTATCTGAAAGCAGTGAAACTATTGAAGAAGTTTACGAACCTTTTTTAATTCAGGAAGGATTCATTATGCGTACTCCACGAGGACGTGAAGTTACAGAGAAAGCGTATAAACATTTAGGAAAGGTAAATACAAATATTCAGGGAGGATTATTTTAGACATATCATGAAACATCTCGTTTTATTTTTATTATTTACATATTGCAGTTCTTTTGGTCAGACTAAGTATTTTCCGCATCTTGCTTATGGAAATCGTCGCAGCAAGTTTTAGATCTATACCTCCCGAATGGGGATTTAAAAGATGTACCTATTGTTATACTTCTTCATGGAGGAGCTTGGTCAATGGGCGGACTTGAGTATACGAGTAAACATGCTCAGGATATTTGTAATAAAGGATTTGTTGTTGCGAATGTCGATTATCGTTATGTAAGTGACAATATTTCTGCTAAAGATTTACTAGCAGATATCGATGCAGCTGTTGCTTATGTTTCAGAAGCTTCAAACAAATATGGTTATGCAAAGAAAGGTTATCATATTGTTGGAATTAGTGCTGGTGCTCATTTAGCACTATTATATGGTTATACTAAAAAGAACATGAAATCTATAGCAGCACTTTGTGCACCATCAAGGTTAGATTCTTCTGAAGCCGTAGATTTTATGAGAAAGAATGGTCATCTGGACATTATCGAAAAACTGGCAGGAACTAAAATTGAAAATGGAGCTAATCCTGCATTAATTAAAATAAGCCCTTTTAATACTATTTCAAATATACCAACATTACTGATTCATGGTGATGCAGATAATTTGGTTAATGTCAGCCAATCTCAAAATCTTTACGATGAATTAAAAAGGAAAGGAGTAGAGACGAAATTGATAATTAGAGAAGGTAAAGGTCATGATGTTGGAATGAATACACCTGAAACTGAAATTCAGAATATTATTGATATTACAGAATGGATTATACAGTACAATAAATAGATTGATAATCAAAAAATATAAAGATCAATATTCAAGGTGAATTATTTTAATTCTATTCAAAATGTCTGAAAATATAAAATATATTTACCCTAATAAATTATCGATACTCAGATTTTTTAAAGATGCTGAAGGTGTTCGTAAAAATCCGATTCCTTTTCATAAGAGATATTTTGAGAGATTCGGTGATTCTTTTTCTATTAGAATTGGTTCTTCAAAATATATAATCTTGTCAAGAGATAATGAAATTGCACAGTATATTTTAGTTAAAAACCAGAAGAACTATCATAAGTCTAAATTTCAATCTGTATATCTTTCTAAGTATTTAGGAAAAGGGCTTTTAACCAGCGACGGCGATTTTTGGCTGAAACAAAGACGGCTTATTCAACCGGCTTTTCATAAACAAAAGATGAATCAGCTTGTAGCTAATATGAATAAAATTATTAGTTTAGAATTAGATAGTTTGACAGAGGATAAACCCGTTGATCTTTTTCCTGTAATGAGTGATCTGGCATTTAATGTTGTGGCCAAATCTCTATTTCAGCTTTCAACTGCCGAAAATAAATTTCACCGAATTAAATTTATAATTGAAGAAGTTCAGAATTTTTTAATTAAAGAAATTAGACTTCCGCATAAGGCATGGTGGTTTTCATTGAGTGGTCAGGTAAAGAAACATCTCATGCTGGCTGAAGAGAACAATAGGATTATTCAGGAAATCATTGAAGAAAGAAAAACTTCAAAAGAAGAAATAAATGATTTATTAAACATGCTTTTGGAAACAAGATATGAAGATACTGGTGAAAGTATGTCTATTGAACAATTGGTTGATGAAATTAAGGTTTTGTTTATCGCAGGACATGAAACAACTGCAAATGCTTTAACATTTACGCTTCATCTTTTAGGCAGAAACCCAGAAGTGCAGCAAAAAATATTTGATGAAATCATTGAGATTGAGTCGCAAACTGAAAACGTTATTGAACAGCTTCAAAAAATGACATATACCAATGCCGTTTTGAACGAATCTATGCGTTTATATCCACCAGCCTGGATTACAGACAGGCAGAATATTGAGGATGATTCTCTGGCTCAATTCAAAATTAAAAAGGGTACATTAATTGGAGTTTCTTTTTATGAATTGCATCGAAATCCTAAATATTGGAATAATCCGGATGAATTTATTCCGGAAAGATTCCTTGGTGAGCAAAAAAAGGAGTCCATGCAATATTTTTATCCATTTGGTGCCGGACCAAGAATGTGCATTGGAACTGGATTTGCCATTTACGAAATGTGTTTAGCGATCTCTCAAATTGTTAAAAAATATGTCATTAAATCGAATAATGATGTCATTCAATTTAACCCGCTAATTACTTTAAAACCTGTTAACGTCGAAGTTTCATTTTCTAAAAGATGAGTATCAATTCAAAAGAAACATATTCAAAATTTATAAAAGAGGAGGCCAAAAGGTTAGGGTTTATTTCTTGTGGTATATCTAAAGCAGGCTTTTTAGAACAAGAAGCGCCCCGGCTTGAGAAATGGCTGAATAACAATCATAATGGCCAAATGGCTTATATGGCGAACCATTTTGATAAACGCCTGGATCCAACTTTGTTAGTTGATAATGGCAAAAGTGTGGTTTCTTTATTGTTGAATTATTTCCCATCGGAATCTCAAAATGATAATAGTTTTAAGATTTCTAAATATGCCTATGGACAGGATTATCACTTCGTTATAAAAGAAAAATTAAAAGAACTTCTTTATTCGATTCAAGAGAATATAGGTGAAGTTTCCGGTCGTGCCTTTGTTGATTCTGCACCGGTTTTAGATAAGGCCTGGGCGTCAAAAAGCGGCTTAGGCTGGATTGGAAAAAACAGTAATTTAATAACTCAAAAGGTAGGTTCTTTTTACTTCATAGCAGAACTTATCCTTGATCTTGATTTAGAATATGACCATGCCGTTACAGACCATTGTGGTTCTTGTACTGCTTGTATTGATGCTTGTCCTACACAGGCAATTCTTGCACCCTATATTGTAGATGGAAGCAAGTGTATTTCTTATTATACTATTGAACTAAAAGAAAATATCCCAAATGATATGCATGGAAAATTTGATGATTGGATGTTTGGCTGTGATACCTGCCAGGATGTTTGTCCATGGAATCGATTTTCAAAGCCGCATTCGGAACCTCTTTTTAATCCTAATCCGGATTTAATTTCTTTCTCTAAAAAAGATTGGGCAGAAATAACTGAAGAAACTTTCCAAAAAGTTTTTAAAAATTCACCTATTAAGAGAACAAAATTTGATGGACTTAAGCGAAATATTAAATTTCTTGAGTAAAGTCTAAATAGGAATATTTCAATACAATTTTCTCCGATTTTTCATTTTACAGAATTAATTGTAACTATTTGATAATTAGATTCTTGATCTTTTTGTAATCGATTTAATTTTTTTGCCTTTGTAGGATAATGTTGCGTATTTTTCGTTTAAATTAAAAAATATTAATTTTTCATTAAAAAATTAAGAAATTTCTGTTGTTTCATTGTTAAATTACTATGTTTATTGACTTGTTAAAGTTAATTTATCTCGATGAAATGTGTATTTCAACGTTTTTCTGGGTAGTTTGTCGAGTAATGTGGCTAGTATTGAGGTGTTTATATACTTTCGCAGCACCAAATCTACTAATTTAATCCAAAGACGACTATGTGTCTTGAACCTGAAACAATTATGGTCCAAACGCTTTCCAATTATTTTTATGATTTTGAAAAATATTTTTTCAAAAATCAAAAAACCAATCCTTTCAATTTATCGTATCTGCTAAATAATCTGAAAATCAATTTTTGGTATTCAGTTTCTATACTATCTATTACACAAATTAATACTGAGTTTGTCTATGCGTAACTTTACTTTTAACTGGTTTAAGTTTTCCAAACCAAATTTTCTTGTTTTATTCTTTTTACTACTTAGCTATACTGTTTCTGCTCAATTTTACACGAAACATTATATCGCGCCGGCACCTTGGCAATATTTTAGTAAAGCAAATGAAATTGTTATTGCAACAAATTCTACTACTACTGTAAATATTACGCTAAGTAAGAGTGATGGTACTTTAGAAACAACTTTAACCACGGTAAAAGGAGCTCCAGCGGTCTACAGATTTAAGCTTTATTCGAAAGATCTTCCAATGAATCCTCTAAATACGGTAATTTCAGGGGCGGGATTGATCATAACAAGTGATGGACCAACGTCTGTAAACATGCGAAATGTTGCTTCTGATGACTATGTTAATGGGGAAAACGTTGATGCAAACCTAAAGGGAAATGCGGCATTGACCAGTTTTGGTGATGCTGGTGTAGGGGTACGTTTTAGAGTAGGATATTATAGAGATGGTACATTAGGAAATTTTAGCGGTTTAGGAGATCAACGTCCAATTTATAGTATTATGGCAACTGCTAATAATACAACTGTAAAAATTAATAATGCTGTTGCAGCTACATTAAATGCAGGGCAAAGTTATTTGTTTAAAGCAGCTATAGGAACATTGGTTGAGTCTTCAAGTCCTGCTGTGATGAATACTTCAGCGGCGATAGATATGCCGGGTGGCTGTGGAGATGGGGCTTTTAATCAGGTTCCGCCTGAATCAGTTTTAGGAACGGAGTACTTTATTGAAAGAGGAAAAGGAAATGATACTGCAGAACAAACTACTGTAGTTGCTACAAAAGACAATACAGCTTTAACAATAGATACTTATTCAACAACAGGAGCATTAGTTGGTACAACTAACGTTACTTTGGCAACAGCGGGGAGTTTTTATACTTTTCAGAATGGTGTGTCGAATACAAGTTTTTCTGCATCGCGTGTTTTTGCAGATAAGAAAATTGTTGTGTATTCAGGTACAGCACAATCTTGTGAGGTTGATATTTCGACAATTGCGCCAGTATCAGAATGCGGCGGATCTAACTTTATAGAAACAGCAAAGTTTAGAAATTATGGTACTGGATCGTTACCATATTTTGGATATATACTTTTAAGAAGTGCTACAGATGTCGTAACTGTAAATGGAACTAATATTGAGACTATAAGTGGTATTACAGCCCGTCATCAATTAGGAACTACAGGCTGGTATTTGATTAATTTTGAAGATACTCAAATAGGAAGCCCAAATGTTCTTTCTATTTCAAGTGCGGCAAAATTAACGGTTTCAATTGTACAGCAAGGAGGAGGATTCTCGATGGCAGGGTTTTTCTCTAATTTTGCGGTTCAGCCAGAAGATCCAACCATGACTTATATTTCTGGTGGAGGATGTACTAATAATAAAGCAGAATTGACAACGCCAGCTGGTTTTGCACCTTATCAATGGTATTATAATGGTACCGCAATAGCAGGAGCTAATTCTTCAACCTATACAGCAACAAAAACAGGAGCATATTCTGTAGCTTCAACTTTAACTTGTGGAGCTCAAACACAGTCAAAACCTGTTAGTGTTACTTTATGTACTGATTTAGGAATTACAAAAACAGTTGATAATGCGACACCGTGTTTAGGATCAACTGTAGAATTTACTGTTAAAGTAAGCAATTTAGGAGGTAATAATGTTTCAGGGGTTTCGGTAAATGATTTGCTTCCTTCAGGCTATACTTATGTAAGTTCAACGCCATCAGTAGGTGTTTATGATTCGGCAAGCGGTAGTTGGAGTATTGGAGATGTAGATGCTCAAATATCTGTAACCTTAAAAATTACTGCAACAATAAATACAACAGGTAATTATACAAATACTGCCTCGTTACCAGCATCAATAGATACTAATACGGCAAACAATTCAGCTAGTGCTGCAGTAACTCCAAAGACATCTAATCTTATTATTACTAACCCTGCTGCAATTTGCGCACCTGCTACGGTTGATTTAACAGCTCCGGCAGTTACAGCAGGAAGTACTCCAAATATGACACTTTCATATTGGACAGATTCAGCTGCATCTACTGCTTATCCAACACCAAGTGCTGTTACTGCTTCGGCAACTTATTATATAAAAGCAGTTTCTGCTGATGGATGTCAGTTTATAAAGCCGGTAGTGGTAACAATTAACGCGAAAGCAAATTCAGCTACAATTACAGCAAGTGGTTCTACTACATGTGCAACAGGAAGTGTTGTATTAACATCATCTGGTGGTTCAGGTACTTATTTATGGTCAACGGGAGAAACAACGAAAAGCATTACAGTTACTGCGAATGGAAGTTATACTGTTAGAAGAATAAATGCTGCAGGCTGTCCTGGTGACATTTCTGCGGCAACAGTAGTAACTTTTGTACCTGCAGCACCAACAGCTTCTTCGCAGACATTTTGCTCTTCTGAGAATAAAAAGGTTAGTGATTTAGTGGCTACAGGTACCAATTTGAAATGGTATAGTGCGAGCACTGGCGGAACAGCTCTTCCGACAACTCAGACATTAGCAACTGGAAATTATTTTGCAAGCCAGACTGTAAGCGGATGTGAGAGTACAAGAACTCAGGTAGCTGTAACTATTAATACGATATCTTCGGCTCCGGTTGCTTCTTCTCAGACTTTTTGTTCTTCTGATAATAAAAAGGTAAGCGATTTAGTAGCTACTGGAACTAATTTACAATGGTACAGTGCTTCTTCAGGCGGTACTGCCCTTCCTACAAATCAAACTTTGGCTACAGGAAATTATTATGTAAGCCAAACTGCTAATAGTTGTGGAGAAAGTGCAAGAACGTTAGTAGCGGTAACGATAGATACTCCACCATCTGCACCAACAGCATCTTCACAAACATTTTGTGCAACTGATGCTAAAAAAGTTAGTGATTTAGTGGCAACAGGAACAAATTTAAAATGGTATAGCGCAAATAGCGGAGGTACACTTTATAATGGAACTGAAACATTAACAACAGGAAATTACTATGTAAGTCAGACTACTAATAGTTGTGGAGAGAGTGCAAGAAGGTTAGTGGCAGTTACAGTAAATAATACAGCTGCACCTACAGCATCTTCACAAACATTTTGTGCAATTGATGCTAAAAAAGTAAGCGATCTGGCAGCGACTGGAACCAGCTTAAAATGGTACAGTGCTTCAACAGGAGGAACTTTATATACAGGTACAGAAACATTAACATCAGGTAATTATTATGTGAGTCAGACTCTAAACAGTTGTGAGAGTACAAGAACTTTAGTAACAGTTACAGTTAATAATACGGCTGCACCAACAGCATCTTCTCAAACATTCTGTGTAGCAGATGCTAAAAAAGTTAGCGATTTAGTTGCAACAGGAACTAATTTAAAATGGTACAGTGCATCAACAGGTGGAACATTATATACAGGAACAGAAACATTAACATCAGCAAATTATTATGTAAGCCAGACTTTAACTGGATGTGAAAGTGCTAGAACGCTAGTGTCAGTAACAGTAAATCCAACACCATCTGCACCAACTATTACAGCAGGTGGTCCAACAACTTTTTGTTCTGGTGGAAGTGTTACTTTAACTTCTAGCGGAGGAAACAGTTATTTATGGTCAACAGGAGCAACAACACAGTCTATTACTGTATCTGCTTCGGGAACTTATAGTGTAAGAATAGCGAATGCTTCAGGATGTCAAAGTCCAGCTTCAACTGCTACGACAGTAACAGTAAATGCTATACCTGCAGTTCCGACATTAAGTGCTGTAACCCAGCCTACATGTTCAACAGCAACAGGAAGTTTTACAATATCAAACTACAGTGCTTCTAACACTTATGC